>CAXBQZ010000040.1:0-24851 GCA_963978055.1 uncultured bacterium | reverse complement strand
GACGTACCGCACTTGTCCTGATCGACGTATCCGGACATGGTGAGCTCGCTGGCCTTGTTACGTTGCGATTGAGATCGGTGATCACGACGGCCTTGCGAGCCGAGGCTGATCCGTCCGATGCGCTCGCGCGTGCGGCGGGCTCACTGTCCGACGCAGTGGACGGACGATTCGCCACAGCCATCATCGTGATCCTCGACCCAGATGCCGGTGAGATCATCTGGGCGAATGCTGGGCATCCAAGTGGCTGGCTTCTCCCCTCGGGCGAGGTGGGCGTACGTCGGGAGTTGACGACCACCGGACCGCTCATCTCCGTCCTGGGTGGTGAGTGGGCAACGGCGCGGGACAGTTTCAGCGCCAACGACGTCGTGCTGCTGTGGTCTGATGGGCTGGTCGAGGCCAGGCAAGAGGCATTGGAAGTCAATGATGACCTGCTGTCCTCGGTGATCGCCGACTCACGCGACCATGATCCGGCTGAGCTTGTTCCGGGGTTGCTGGCAGCACTTCGTGAGCGCTCAACCGATTGGCGTCGAGATGACATCACGGTGGTCGCCGCCCGACACAGCGGGTCAGCTTCGCCTGATTGAGGAAATCATGAGCCGCACCTAGGGTCACCTTCATAACTGCGCATGAGAGTTGAACCTCAACTGTCGTCCGAGTGAGGATCCCATGTCTCTGCGCCGCATCATTGCCCTTACCGTCGCCGGGTCTCTGGTTGTTCTTGGCGCTGTCGCTGGACCACAGGCCGCCTCGGCCCACAAGAGCGCTCACTCTCGACACATTCATGCGGTGGCCACGTTCATGCCAGTACCCGGGGCAAACTTCATCAGTAACGTCCAAGGTTCCAAGACCCTCACGTACGGCACCGTCAAACTGGCCACTGTCAGTGATATCGATGGCCAGCCGTACACCATGGAGCTCACTGCCGGACTGGAGTACGTGAACGGCAGCGGTCCATTCCATGGCGACATCACCTTCATCGCACCAAACGCAGATTCACTGACCTTCGACTACAAGGGTTCAGCCACGTTGAACAGCGATGGATCAACCACAGTCCGGGGGTCCCTCAACGCCTTCAGTGGTACGGGACAGTTCGCGCACACCACCGGCACCGGACGAGTGCTGGGAACCCGTGCCTCGGGCCTTCCCGTCGGCAGCCCCGTCACCTACGTCATGGATGCCGATATTCATGACGGGACCCGGGTGATGCCCGCAGTCACTGCAACGCTTTGCCGGCACCAGAGCGCCAACACCCGATTGTCGGTCAATCTCATGGGCAAACCCAGTGAGCGATTCGTCACCGCCAATCCTGATGGTCGATCCTTCGGGATCATCCGCCTGACCGGCAACACCAGCGTGGGCTCGGTACCCGTGGAGGTCGTTGATATCGCCAACGTTGCCTACTCACACGGAAGTGGACCATTCAACGGATTCATCACCCTCAACGGCCCGGCAGGTTCTCAGCTGGTGATGCGGTTCAACGGTTCCACCCGCGCGGGCAGGTCCGGTGGTGCGACCATCAAGGGACCGCTGACGGTCATTGCGGGAACAGGGATCTGGTCTGGCACCTCGGGATATGGACAACTCACCGGCACCCGAAGCGGGGTTGTCGGCTCACCCCTCAAGGCAAAGATCTCGCTGCACCTGTCACACGTCGCCTAACAACGTCACGGGCAATTCGCCCATTAGCCCTGGCTTAGTCGAGCTTCGTACTCGGCAAGCACCTCACCGGCACCGGTCGGTACATCGCGGAGCGCACGAATGACGGCGATGAGGCTGCGATCCCGCCAGCGCTCAAGATCGCGCGTTCCGATATCGCCGACCTGCTCGTCGGACTGCTCGGCGATCCGGTCGAGCAACTCGTCAGTGAGCTCGGGAACGTCCATCAGATGTGTCCACGGCCAGGCAAGGGAGGGGCCGAATTGCGCCATGAAGTGACGCATCCCGCCCTCACCACCGGCGATGCGGTAGGTCTGGTAAGTGCCCATGAAGGACCAGCGCAAACCAGCCCCGTAGCGAATTGCGTCGTCAACCTCCTCGACCGTGGCGATGCCATCGTTAACGAGCCACAATGCCTCTCGCCACAGGGCTTCCAGGAGTCGGTCGGCAACGAAGCCATCAACCTCCTTGCGCACCCGCAGTGGTCGCATGCCAATGGAGGTGTAGATGCTGGTGGCACGATCGGCGGCCCAAGTAGCCGTCTTCTCGCCGCCACACACCTCAACGAGCGGCAAGAGATAGACCGGATTGAAGGGATGACCAACGACGAACCGCTCCGGGTGCTGCATGTTGGCCGCGATCTGGGTCGGTAGCAGACCTGAGGTAGACGAGCCGAAGACAACCTCCGGTGCGGCTACTGCATCTGCTTGCGCAAGGAGCGCCTGCTTGAGCTCAAGCCGCTCCGGTGCACTCTCTTGAACGAACTCAACACCCTCCACGGCCTCCTGGACAGTGGAGACGATGGTGGCCCGACCTTCAGCGGGAAGCTCGACATCAACGAGCTCACGCCAAGCCTGACGAGCGTTGACCATAATCTCATTGAGCTTGCGCTCGGCCTGCGGATCGGGGTCGAAGAGCTGGACGTCCACGCCGTTGATCAGAAAGCGCGCTGCCCAACCTCCACCGATGACCCCTCCACCGAGCAGGCCTACCCGAGAGACCTCAGCCATGCTTCACCAGACCGAGCTCATCACGAACCTCCGCAGGAGTCTTCAGACGTACGTTCATGGCCTCAAGAATCGTGCGCGCCCGGGAGACGAGATCACCGTTGGATGCCAGGACTCCCTTGGACAGGTAGATGTTGTCCTCGAGTCCAACGCGCACGTTGCCACCGAACAGCACGGCCTGTGCGGCATAGGCCAACTGGAATCGACCGATCGAGAAGGCGGAGAACACCGCACCGGGAGGCAGATTGTTGACCATCGCGGCAAGGGTCAGCGGATCATTCGGGGCACCGTAGGGGATGCCCATGCAGAACTGCACCATCGATGGGTCATCGATCAGACCCTCCTTGACCAGTTCGTTGAGCAGTACCAGATCACCGGTGTCGAACACCTCAACCTCGGGCTTAACCCCAAGCTCCTTCATCTGGCGAGCCATCTCACGGACCATGCCCGGGGTGTTCACCATGATGTACTCACCACCTGCCGCGAAGTTCATAGTGCCGCAGTCGAGGGTGCAGATCTCCGGCATGAGTTCACGAACATGCACCATGCGCTCGGTGGCTCCGGCCATATCGGTACCGGCCTGATCAACCGGCAGGGGCTGCTCAATGGCACCGAGGACCAGGTCACCACCCATGCCCGTCGTGAGGTTGAGTACGACGTCCGTCTGCGATGCCCTAACCCGCTCAACGACCTCGCGGTAGTAGTCGGGGTTGCGTGACCCCTTGCCCGTTGCTGGCTCACGAACATGGATGTGAACGACGGCCGCACCTGCCTGTGCCGCTTCGATTGCCGAGTTGGCAATCTGCTCAGGTGTCACGGGCACCTTGTCACTGGCCTTGGTGGAATCTCCCGCCCCAGTGAGCGCGCAGGTGATGAAAGCTGAAGTGCTCATTGATCGCATTACAGGATCCTTTTCAGGTCGAGGGGTGGGGACTAGCGGCCTTTCCAGACGGGCGGACGTCCTTCAACAAATGCGCGAGGACCCTCCTGGGCGTCCTCACTCGAGTAGACCTTGGAGTAGTAGGGCAGTCCCTGGCGGATGCGGGCGAAGCCATCCTGGGGATTCATTCCGTACGTGGCGTCCATGACCTCAAGGATCGCTGCCAAAGAGATAGGGGCGGACTCGATAAGCGAGTTTGCAAGATCCTTCGCCTCGGCCATCAGTTCAGCCTGCGGAACCACCCGGTTCACCAAGCCCCAGTTGTGTGCCTCATGGGCTGACATCCGTCGACCCGTCGCCAGCAGTTCGAATGCGATCGCGCGGGGCAGCCGTGCAGGCACCCGGAAAAGCCCACCGGCATCGGCCGCAAGTCCCAGCCGAGCCTCGGTGAGCGCATATACGGCGTGATCGGCCGACACGATGAGATCGGCGGCAAGGGCCAGTTCGAATCCACCACCGAAGGCATATCCATTGACCGCAGCGATGACCGGCTTGCCGAGATCCCAGAACTCGGTGATGCCGGCGAATCCACCACCACCCCAGTCGGCGGCAGCGGACTCACCCTCAGTGGCGGCCTTGAGATCCCAACCGGCACAGAAGAACTTCTCGCCCCCACCGGTGATGATGCCGACGCGCAGATTGGGATCATCGCGAAGTTGGACGAACGCGTCGTAAAGAGCGCGACTCGTCGCTGCATCAACTGCATTGGCCTTTGGCCGATCAAGCGTGACGATGAGGATCTGTCCGTCTACCTCAACGCGTACCGGTGACTCACTCATATCAGGCTCCCAGTGGCTTGAGCTGTGAACGATTGATGATGTGGCGCTGGATCTCGCTGGTGCCATCCCAGATCCGCTCAACACGGGCATCGCGCCACCAGCGCTCGACGGGCGTCTCGCTCATAAGGCCCATGCCACCGAACACCTGCACGGCCGTGTCCGTGACCTTCGCGAGCGTCTCGGACGCGAACAGTTTGGCCTTGGCTGCATCTGCGTCGACATAGGTGCCCTTATCGATGCGATCAGCGGCGCGCAGAGTGAGAAGATCAGCAGCATCAACGGCAACCTCGCAGTCGGCCAACTGGAAGCCAACTCCCTGGAACTGACCGATCGGCTGTCCGAACTGCTTGCGATTGGCGGCCCACGAGATGGCAGTCTCAAGCACTCGCTGCGAACGACCAACACTCGTCGCGGCCACCGTCAGTCGAGTGGCGCCGAGCCACTCACCCATGAGGTCGAATCCACGACCCTCCTCACCGAGCAACTTGTAGCCGGGGATGCGCACATTGTCGAACAGCAGCTCGCACTGGTGGTAACCGCGATGTGAGACACAGGACGATCCACGTCGAACTTCAAAACCTGGCAGCCCCATGTCGACCAGGAATCCGCTGATCCGCTTCTTTGGCCCGCGCGGAGTTTCATCGATCCCCGTGGTAGCGAACAGGATGACGAAGTCCGAGACATCTGCGTGGCTGATGAAGTGCTTTCCACCGTTGATGATCCAGTCGTCGCCATCACGCTCGGCCTTGGTGGTCATGCTGCGAACATCCGAGCCAGATCCCGGTTCTGTCATGGCCAGGCAGTCATGTCGCTCACCACGGATCGACGGGAGCAGGTACTCCTCAATCTGATCACCGGTACATGCCTGCAGGATGTTGCTCGGCCGGGCGACGAGCATCTGGAGTGCATAACTGGCCCGACCGAACTCGCGCTCGGCAAGAGCTACGCCGACGGCGTTAAGTCCGCCACCACCCAACTCCTCGGGCATGTTTGCCGCGTAGAGACCAGCATTGATTGCCTTGGCCTGAATCTCCTTGGCGAGATCCTCGGGAACCTCATCCAACTTCTCGACGAGATCCTCATGGGGATAGAGCTCGGTTTCGACAAATGCCCGAACCGTTTCAACGATGGCTCGCTGCTCATCATTCAGGACGAAGTCCACGATGACGTACCTTCCGATCTTGTGACGCAGGACTTTTCATGGGGCCGTGCTTTGGGGCCGTGCTTTTGAGGACTGCTGCTAGGCCGTGCAGTTGGGGAACTGGTTAGCGCTGCGGAATGGCAATAACACGGCCAACCCACTCTGGGGTTGGCAGAACAGCGTGAGCGGCAGTGATCGCGCTGATACGTCGCAGTAGTTCATTGGGCATTGCCGCTGCTCGGCCTGCCTTCATATCGACGTGCAGGAGCAACTGCTCACCCGTGGCGATCAACACGTCATCTCTGAACAGCTCATGGGTGATGTGGACGCGCTTGGTGTCGTTGCCGAGCACCTGCAGGGTGGCACTGAGCTGATCGCCCAGTCCGGCCTCATCGAGGTTCCGCATGTGGGTTTCAACCGTGTAGAGAGAGCCACCGGCTGCCCGGTAGTCCTCGTTGATGCCCACATAGCGAAAGAACGAGTCAGAGTTCTCACCCATCGCCCACAGATAGAAGGACTCGCTCATGTGACCGTTGTAGTCAACCCA
Organism: uncultured bacterium; assembly: GCA_963978055.1. Classification (GTDB taxonomy): domain Bacteria; phylum Actinomycetota; class Actinomycetes; order S36-B12; family CAIYMF01; genus Longivirga. Next base: position 18,781 of record CAXBQZ010000040.1, on the reverse strand, counting down.
CTCCGCGGGGACGGTCTGCCGGTATCTGGCCAGGGGTGCCGCGATGGGTTCAGTGGGATCATCCCAGCCGCCTTCTCGGGTTGACTCCAACATTGACCCTCCCTCCCAGCTTCGTTCATGACCGTGTTGAGCCACAGATACTTGCTCGCATTATGCGATGCGTGTTTATATTATGCGACAAACTCTAGGAGTGCCGAGTAGACGGGTCAAGGGGGATCGATGGCGCAAACCTCAGCATCGCTCATCTCATCGCCCGAGGACGACCGCTCAGGCCGGGTTCAATCCGTTGATCGAGCGGTGGCGCTGCTTCGAGCAGTTGCCGATGCCGCACCCGATGGTGCACCCGTAGCCGTGCTGGCTTCGGCGACCGGACTCAACCGGGCAACCGCCTGGCGGCTACTGGTCACCTTGGAGGACAACGGTCTGCTCGAGCGCGATTCGGCCAACCGCTACGTGCTTGGCCCGGGGATGGCGCGCCTGGCCGGTGCTGCTCCCGTCGATGGCATCGTGCGTCGGATCCACCCGATTCTGGAACGCCTGTGTGAGCAGACTGGTGAGACAGCCGATCTCGCTGTGGTCCGGAGCACTGGGTTGACGTACGTCGACGAGGTCGCTCCGGCAACCGTGATGACGGCCAACTGGCTTGGTCGTCATGTTCCGCTGCATGCCACTTCGTCGGGCAAGACTTGGCTGGCGTGGCTCCCCAGCACTGAGCTCGACTCGATGCTCACTGAGTCCCGCATCCAGTTCACTGACGCAACGATCACTGCAGAAGGTGCCCTGCGGCAGGAATTGGACGAGATTCGAGAACGTGGCTACGGCACCTGTGCCGGTGAGTTCGAGGCTCAACTCTTCGGGGTCTCGGCCCCGGTCCTGGATGGACCCCGTTCCATTGCGGTGGTGAGTATCTGGGGACCACGAAGCCGTCTCACACCGGATCGCTTTCCCACTCTCGGACAGCAGGCCATCGCTGCGGCCGGAGAGATTGCACAGGCGCTTGGAGTACATCGATGAGGGAGAGCACGTGACCGACGAGATTGCCGTTCCCTTCGTTGGGCCCGATATCGCCGTCCGTGATGAGTGGTGTGACTACAACGGTCATGTGAACGATTCGGCATACGCTGTCATGTGCACTGCGGCGAACGAGGCATTCCTTGATTACCTTGGGGTTTCCGCTGACTACCTCACTCGTACCGGATGTACCACCTACACCGTCGAGGCACATCTTCGTTTCCTCGCTGAGGTCAAAGCGGGGGCCAGGCTCACGTCCGAGACGATCCTGATCGATGCGGACACCAAGAGGTTGCGCATCCACACCACACTGTTCGACCAGGGCAACCCTGTTCTCACCGGTGAGTACCTGTATCTACACATGGATCAGAATCAGGGAAAGGTGGCACCATTCCCTGACGATCGGGCGGCCGTTCTCGACACCGTGAAGACCTCACATGCCATCATGGACTTCCCAGCACATATCGGGCGCGGCGTGGGTGCACCACGCGGCTAGGAGCAGCGCAGCTCTTCAGCGTCCTTCGTCAACCACGTCGATCGCAGTGGGCACTTGACGTGAGGGAGTGGGCCAGAGAACGGTCACAACTGCGATTGCGAGCGCACCGCCAATGGCCTGTGCCACAACAAATCCCGGCACACTCCCCGGAGCGATTCCGGCGAATGTATTCGAGAGTCTGCGTCCGATTGTCACAGCAGGGTTCGCAAATGAGGTGGATGCCGTGAACCAGTAAGCCCCCACGATGTAACAGGCCACGGCAGCAGGAATCCATGCCGATCGCCCACCCCGGACGAGGCCGAAGATCACGATGAGGAGCCCCAAAGTTGCGACGACTTCAGACAGCAGCGTCGGGAAACCAGAGCGCACATGTGTGGAGATGTTCGCGGCGGCACATCCGAACATCAGGTTGGCCAAGATCGCGCCGAGGCACGCACCAGCGATCTGAACACCCACATAGGGCACGACGTCGCGTCGGGCCAGGCCACCGAACCAGGCATCGGCAATGGTGACCACCGGGTTGAACTGAGCACCGCTGATCGGACCCAGTACTGCGATGAGAACGAAGAGCACAGCCCCGGTGGCAATCGCATTCTCAAGAAGTGCGAGTCCGACATCACTCGGGGAAAGGCGCTGGGCCATGATTCCGGATCCACAACAGCCGCTACCAGGAGCGCAGTTCCCAGCAACTCAGCCAGGAGTCGTCTGCCCAGATTGACCGGTGTCGTTGCCATCAGGTTCCCGGCGCGAGTTCTTCGATGAGAGCTTCAATTCTGGTTCGAATCTCATCCCTGATCGGACGTACCGCCTCCACCCCCTGACCCGCAGGATCATCGAGTTTCCAGTCCTCATAGCGCTTCCCAGGGAAAATCGGGCAGGCATCCCCACAGCCCATGGTGATCACGACATCACTGCTCTGAATGGCCTCGATCGTGAGCACCTTGGGAGTCTCCGCGGAGACATCGATCCCGACCTCCTGCATCGCCTCGACCACAGCGGGGTTGACGGTGTTGGCCGGGGCGGATCCGGCGGAGCGCACCTCAACACGATCACCGGCCAGCGCTGCTAGGTACGCCGCCGCCATCTGCGATCGTCCAGCGTTGTGAACACAGACGAACAAGACTGAGGGAGTGCTGGACATGATGACCGTCTAGGCCTGTGAGACGAGCGGGATCAGACCAATCGAGGGGGACGCCCCAGCGCTCACATCGTTGCTTGGTGTGCAGCACCCATCCTTGCTCACCATCAGACCTGAGCCATATCCATGAAGCGCGAGTAGTGGCCCTGGAATGCAACGGTGATCGTTCCGGTTGGACCGTTGCGATGCTTGGCGACGATGAAGTCGGCTTCACCTGCTCGGGGTGACTCCTTCTCATAGGCATCCTCGCGGTGCAGCAGGATCACCATGTCGGCATCCTGCTCGATCGAACCGGATTCACGCAGATCGGAGAGCATGGGTCGCTTATCGGTGCGCTGTTCAGGACCGCGGTTGAGCTGTGAAATCGCAATCACGGGTACCTCGAGCTCCTTGGCAAGCAGCTTGAGGGAGCGGGAGAACTCAGAGACTTCCTGCTGACGACTCTCAACCCGCTTACCTGAGGTCATCAACTGCAGGTAGTCGATGATCACGAGTCGAAGATCATGGCGCTGCTTCAGTCGGCGGCATTTTGCGCGGATCTCCATCATGGTCATATTGGGCGAGTCGTCGATGAACATGGGTGCCTCGGACACGGCACTCATCTTGCGGGCGAGCTTCTGCCAGTCGACGTCGCTCATCTGGCCACTTCTAAGATTCGACAGCGAGATGCCGGCCTCGGCTGAAAGCAGGCGCATGGCAATCTCGTTGCGACTCATCTCGAGGCTGAAGATTGCACTGGTGAGTCCATGCTTGATGGAGGCAGACCTCGCCAGATCCAGTCCGACGGTGGACTTGCCAATAGCGGGGCGGGCGGCGATGACGATCATCTGACCGGCATGGAGTCCATGGGTCAGGGTGTCGAGATCGTGGAAGCCTGTGGGCACACCTGCCATAACTCCACCGCGCGAGGAGATCGCATCGATCTCCTCCAGGGTGCCGGGCATGATGGCTGAGAGCGGAAGGTAGTCCTCGGCGGTGCGACGATCGGTGATGTCGTACACCGCTGCCTGCGCACGGTCGACGATCTGATCGACATCGCCATCACCGGCATAGCCCATCTGGACGATTCGCGTACCAGCCTCAACAAGGCGACGCAGGACTGCCCGCTCCTTGACGATGAGTGCGTAGTAGGAGGCGTTGGCCGCAGTGGGGACTGATGCGACCAGTGTGTGCAGGTACGGCGCTCCACCAACTCGGCCAAGTTCGCCGATACGCGTCAGTTCGGCCGAGACTGTGACCGCATCCGCGGGCTCACCGCGCCCGTAGAGATCCAGGATCGAGGAGTAGATCAACTGATGGGCGGGACGGTAGAAATCTGCCTCTCGCAGGCTTTCGACAACGTCCGCGATGGCATCCTTGCTGAGCAGCATGGCACCGATCACGGACTGCTCGGCGGCCACATCCTGGGGCGGGGTGCGATCGGGATAGTCATCACGAGGTGCCAACTCGACGACGCTCATCTGGTCCTCCCCCCGTCATATCTCTGCCACATCTCGCGAGCTGCGTCCGTCAGCCATGTCTATCGTGCAGGTCTGACATTCACTGATCACCACGCCTGCGCGACGCTAGAGCGTGAGGGCCAAAGCACACAAGGACCCCTGTTGACAGAACTGTGGATAACTCGTGGAGGACGCGCCATCACGTGGGTGATAGAACTGTGGACAACTCGGGGATAAGTGAGAATTTTCGCGCTCGATGACCCTTTGACCTGCGATGATATGATTTACAGGCTGGGGAGAAAAAATAATTCGGCTGGGTGTCCACCTGATGAACAAATGGTCACGGGCACAATTGTCCACAGGTTATCCACAGTGCTGTCTGACCTGCGTCGATCTGTGACGCCTGAAAATAGAAGATGGGCGGGTCGTCCGAAGACGCCCGCCCATCTGCTGACCGAAGCTTACGCCTTCACCACGTTGATCGTGACGCTGGCGAGTGCCTCCTCGTGGACGCGGACCTCAACCTGATGTGCCCCCAGGGTCTTGATTGGGTTCACGATCGAGATCTTGCGCTTGTCGACACTGGGTCCACCAGCAGCGGTGATTGCCTCAACAACATCAGTGACCGTAACCGCACCGAAGAGGCGACCGGAGTCACCTGCGCGGGCTGGCACCTTCACTGAAAGCGCCTCAAGCGCGCTCTTGATCTGCTGTGCGGACTCGACGTCACGTACCTCGCGTACCTGGCGGGCGCGCTTGATCGAGGCAACCTGCTTCTCGCCACCCTTGGTCCACGCAGTGGCCAAGTTGTTTGGCAGCAGGTAGTTGCGACCGTAGCCGTCCTTGACCTCCACAACATCGCCGGGAGCGCCGAGGCCGTTTACATCATGAGTGAGAATGAGCTTCATGTGAATCGCCTCCAGTCCTATCGAGCGGTTGAGGTGTAGGGAAGGAGCGCAACCTCGCGGGCATTCTTCACTGCCATAGCGATATCGCGCTGGTGCTGGGTGCAGTTACCGCTCACGCGACGGGCACGGATCTTGCCACGGTCGGAGATGTACTTGCGAAGGGTCGCGGTGTCCTTGTAGTCGACCGTGGTGACCTCTTCCTTGCAGAAGGTGCAAACCTTCTTCTTGATCTTGCGTACTGGTGGCTTAGCCATCGTGGTGCTCCTTGTGTTGGGAGCCCGGCCTCTGGCCGGGATGGGGTGGTACAGGGAATGGACCTGCGTCCGGGAGTTGTAGGAACCGGTTAGAACGGGGGCTCATCGAACGATGATCCGCCACTCCAGGCACCACCATCGCTGGCACCACCACCCGCGGGCGCTGCCCACGGATCGTCGTTGCCGCCACCGAATCCGCCGCCCTCACCAAAGCCGCCACCTGCTCGAGCCACCTTGGTGACCTTGGCAGTTGCCGTGCGCAGTGCGGGGCCGACGTCGTCGACCTCCATCTCAAGAACCGTTCGCTTCTCACCCTCGCGGGTTTCGTATGAACGCTGCTTGAGCCGGCCCGTGGCGATGACCCGAGTACCTCGGGTCAGGGATTCGGCCACGTTTTCCGCATACTGACGCCACACACTGCAGCGCATGTACACGGGCTCGGAGTCCTTCCACTCATTGGTGGCCTTGTCCAGGTAGCGAGAATTCGAAGCAATCGTGAAACTCGCGACTGCCGCCCCACTTGGGGTGAACCGCAACTCCGGATCGTTCGTGAGATTGCCCACGACGGTGATCGTGATGTCGCCTGCTGCCATGGTGACCGCCTTGATGAGTTGAGAGGTTTTCGGTTGGTGAACCGGACCTTACGGGTGCGCACCGACTTTTGTAAGGGGTCGGACGCGGACTGTGGAGACGCGATCCCGATCCGCCCATGTGGACGGAATCAGCAGAATCCGCGGATCTAGTGCATCTCTGGGCGCATGACCTTGGTTCGCAGCACGGCCTCGTTCAGGTTCAGCTGACGATCCAGCTCCTGAACGGCACTCGGGTTGCAGGTCATCTCGAGCACCGCGTAGATGCCCTCGGTCTTCTTCTTGATCTCGTAGGCAAGTCGGCGACGACCCCAGATATCAACCTTGTCGACCGATCCACCATCTGCCTTCACGACGTTCAGGAACGTCTCAAGGCTTGGGGCTACGGTGCGCTCTTCCAGATCTGGGTCAAGGATCACCATGACCTCGTAATGACGCATGCGGATACCCACCTCCTTCGGACTAAGCGGCCACGGTCGATCCGTGGCAGGAGGGCTCAAGCGTCGGGTGCAGCGAAACGTTGCACGTCATACGGACGTACCCGATTCGACACCTTCACAATGAAATATAGCCGCTCAACGGCGATCGGCCCAAATGATGAATGCCCGAGGCTCAGGCAGTGGCAGGATCACCCTGTGCGTATAGCGACATGGAACATCAACTCGGTCACCACCAGAATCGACCGACTCCTTGGCTGGCTCGAGCAGACGGGCACGGACGTCCTCTGCCTGCAAGAACTGAAGGTGCCGGCGAGCCAGTTTCCCTTTACCGAACTCGAGCAGGCCGGCTATCAGGCCGCGGTTCTGGCTGACGGACGTTGGAACGGGGTCGCCGTCATCTCGCGCGTCGGGCTTGTGGACGTCGTAGAGAACCTTCCCCAGCAGCCAGCGTGGGAGGGGGTTGTCGAACCCAGGGCCATCGGGGCCACCTGTGCAGGGGTACGAGTCTGGTCTCTCTACGTTCCGAACGGACGAACAATCGATGACCCGCACTACACGTACAAACTCTCCTGGCTCGACACTTTGTGCGCCACGGCACAGGCGGAGCTGACATCCAGCACGCCGGTGGCATTTCTGGGTGACTACAACATCGCGCCCACAGATGCTGATGTCTGGGACATAGGTGACTTCGGCGAATCCACGCACGTGACGTCCGCCGAACGCGAGCGCCTCACGGCACTCGAGCAGGAGGGGTTGGTCGAAGTGATCCCCAGAGCCCTCAAGTACGACCTCCCCTTCACGTTCTGGGACTACCGGCAATTGGCCTTTCCCAAGAACCGGGGGATGCGGATCGACCTGGTGTACGGATCGCCAGCCTTCACTGCAGCCGTCACCGATGCGTATGTCGATCGGGATGCGCGCAAGCCCGGAAAGGCCGGTTCCACTCCGCCATCGGACCATGCGCCCATCGTGATCGACGTAGACCTCTAGGCTGACCCCGTGGCCACCAGCGAACTCACCCTCCGAGTGATCACTGCAGATGAACATCTGACCTACATCCACAGCCGCGCCACCTCCGGCGCTGTGTCATTCCTGCAAGTTCCAAGCTGGGGTGGGGTCAAGGCTGAGTGGAGCTCACAATCGCTGGGATGGTTTGACGGTGAGCAACTTGTCGGTGCGGGTCTGGTGCTCCTGCGCAAGGTTCCGCGGGTCAACCGGTATCTGGCGTATCTTCCGGAGGGCCCAGATATCGACTGGACCGGTGAACACACTCGATTCGGGCTTGCACAGTGGCTCAACCCGCTCACTGAATACCTCAAGGGTGTGGGCGCCTTCGCCGTCAAGCTCGGTCCAGTGGTCCCGATTCGACGTTGGCATGCCGACTCGATCAAGGATGCGATCGCTGATGGCACCGCGAAACGACTTCGAGATATCACTCCCGACTATGACAATCCGACCGGTCTGGATGTTGGTCGACAGCTGAAGGATCTCGGGTGGACGCAGCGGGCTGACACGGGTGCGGGATTTGGTGATGTTCAGCCGCGCTATGTCTTCCAGGTACCGCTTGCCGGTCGGACAGAGCACGAACTTCTCACCGGCTTCAACCAGCTGTGGCGACGCAATATCAAGAAGGCGGAGAAGGCTGGGGTCGAGGTGAGCCATGGCACCTATGACGATCTGCCTGCATTCCACGAGGTGTACGTGGAGACGGCACATCGGGACGGGTTCACGCCTAGGGGACTGCCCTACTTCCAACGCATGTGGAATGCCATGACCGCGGAGGATGAGAGCCGTCTGACTCTCTACCTTGCTCGTCATGAGGGTCGGGTGTTGGCCGCCACCACTCTGGTCAAGGTTGGCACACATGCGTGGTACTCGTACGGCGCCTCGGCCAATGAGGGACGAGACGTACGTCCAAGCAACGCGATCCAGTGGGCGATGATCAAGGACAGTCTTGAAGCAGGGTGCTCGGTATACGACCTGCGTGGAATCAGTGACACCCTCGACCCCGCAGATCCACTGTTCGGCCTGATTCAGTTCAAACTTGGGACGGGTGGATATGCCCAGGAGTACCTCGGCGAGTGGGACCTTCGGCTACGTCCGCTCATGTCCCGTGCATTTGATGCCTACCTCGCCCGTCGATGAAGCATTGACTGGTAGTTCCGCATAAGGTCTGACTCGTGACCTTTGCCCTGCACGTTGACGCCCCTCGTTGGCGTGCACAACTCATGTCGGTTCGCGACGGAGTTCGTCAGGCTATCCAAGACTCAAACGGTGATCTGGTCCCCGTGATCAAGGGAAACGGATATGGACTCGGCAACCACAACCTGGTGACCGAGGCGGGGCGGCTGGGACTCACTCACATCGCCGTGGGAACCATCTTCGAGGCCACGGAACTGCTGGCCGACACCGATGCCGACATTCTCGTGCTCACTCCCTTCGATCCCCGCGATACGGCGGCCGCAGACGTGTGGCAGAACTGTGCTGCCGGACCCCATCACGCCCGCCTCGTACGTACCGTCGCGGATTCGAACTCCTGGCGTGCTCTCGCGGCCGGACCCGGGCCGGTGCGGGTGGTCCTCGAGGGGCTCACATCGATGGGCCGCTTTGGAATGACAGCGGACGAAATCGCAGACCTCCTCAGTTCCGATGAGACCGGACAGGCTCTGCTCAGCGGGAGAATTCTTCTGGAGGGTCTGGCTCTGCATCTCCCTCTGGTGCAACCGGCGTCCAACCACCGAGCAGTACCGGGTGCACGATGGCATGACGCGCTAGTCGCACCGGTGCCCCCCGCCGATCTCACGGCCCGCGGCCGTGAAGCTTGGGCCTGGGGCCTGGGCTGGCAGGTAATCCTGGCCGATATCAGCGAACGGCTCATCTCCTCACCGCAGGGTCAGAGCGCGCAGGCGATCACCGCGCTTGCCTCAGGTGCTGCCCTCTGGGTCAGTCATCTGACCGATCAGGAGATCGCCGGCCTCCGACGAGCACTCCCCGATATCGAATTGTTCGCCCGGATTGGCACGCGGCTGTGGCTGGGAGCGCGCGAGGCACTGCGCCCCCGCGGCACGGTATTGGCCGTCAACTCGTCGGGGAGGGGAACCGCCATCGGATACCGGCAGCGGCGCGCACCCAGGGACGGCGCAGTTCTGGTGATTGGTGGTGGCACATCACATGGTGTCGCCCTGAGTGCTCCATCCGCTCTGAGCAGCATGCGCCAGCGCGCGGTGGCACTGGGCAGCGGTGTACTGGAATCAGTGGGCCGCTCACTCTCACCGTTCATCATCGATGGATCCCAGCGCTGGTTCTTGGAACCACCGCACATGCATGTCTCCCTCATCCAAGTTCCGAAGGGCGTACGAGTACCAGCCGTGGGCGATGAAGTTGACGTAGAGGTGCGCATGACCACTGCACACTTCGACGTTATCCAGGGACTGGAACAAGCGTAGGTCGACGGACCTCAGCGTCGAAGGGTCACCACATCCTCGGCGAAGTCAAGAACTCCGCCGCCGGGATCATCCCGATGCTCGTCATAGCCATCGGTACGAATCGGATCGTGCTGTGGACGCACGATGTCACGGATCACCATGCCTGCGAACCAACAGGTGCCCAGAATGAGAACGAGGATCGCCGCGACATACCAGCCCTCGGGAAGACCCTTGTTGTCATTGCCGTACTGCTGCAGGAAGTACCAGATACTGGCGAAATAGATCACCTGGGTGATCTGCCAGATCAGAAAGTCACGCCAGCGCGGGCGAGCCATCGCAGCGAGTGGAATCAGCCACAGGACGTACTGGGGTGAGTAGACCTTATTCGTGATGCAGAACGCTGCGATCACCAGAAATGCAACCTGCGCATATCGAGGTCGTCGCTCCGAGCGAAGAATCACAAGAGCGATGCCGATGCACAACGTGATCAGGCAGATCGCGACAACCACATTGAGGAGGTCGGCCGGGATCGGGTGTTTAAGGGCCATGAATACGTACCAGAGCGAGCCCCAGTCAGCACCGCGCGTTGCACTGAACGTGTAGAACTCCTTCCACCCGTCAAAGTTGATGAGGATGAAGGGAATATTGACGGCCAGCCATGACGCTGCTGCCGTGGCGACCAGTGTGGCGAAGCTCCGCAGACGCCCCGCGCGCAGACACAGCAGGAAAAGCGGGCCCAACAGGAACAGTGGGTAGAACTTCGATGCGATGGCCAATCCGAGCAGAATGCCTGACCAGCCCGGTCGCTTGCGTGACCACATGAGCATCGAGGCCGCTGTGAAGGCCACGGCCAGCAGATCCCAGTTGATAACAGCACACAGGATCGTCCCGGGAGCCAGCGCCACGAGTGCGGCATCCCATGGTCGGCGACGGACCGTCAAGGCCGTGCATACGACAGCGACGATCAGACAGATCAGCAGCAGCAGGACGTTCCAGTCGTAGAAAACCAGAGCCCGCTCGGATGCTGACCCGCTGCGACCCGTCAACCAGGATCCCACCTGCATGAACACACCGGTGAGAACCGGGTACTCGAGGGCGGGGCCGCGGCCAGTCCCGGTATCGATATAGGGGAGCCAGCCATCTGCGAATCCGCGCAATTGATACAGGAACGGGATATCGGAGTAGCACAGCCGCGTATATCTGGCGTCACCGCCGAAGGACTCAGCGTGGCAGGGAAGTTTGGAGATGTACCCCAGAGTGAATGCGGTTGAGGTGAGGATGATCAGGATCCTGATCGGCGTCCAGAACCGTCGAGAGACACTGGCGCGGGTGCCGAGATGACCACCAAGTCGGTCAGTGGCACCGATGAGCATGGGATCGGACTCCGCCGGCAGCACTATCGGGGATATGTCCAGCGGATCAGGCATCACCGCCACTGTGTCCGCTGCTGAGCCCAATTCCTCCACGCCCCCATCGTGCACCATCACATGAGTGTGACACCGCTAGGTCAGAGGTTTGCACACCAGATTGGTATGCAAGAGATGGATACCAAGAATCAGTCGAGCAGATCCCGGGGCTTGGCTGGCGGTCGTCGGGGTACCCCATCACCGAGAACATAAGACAGGGTCAGATGGTTCCAGCCACATATCTGGCAGACCTCGACGACGTAGACACGAAAGTGCCCATACTCATATGCCATCAACGGCAGGTCCGGTGAATTCTTGATTCGTCCCGAGTACGGACCGAGCTCATCGCCGAACACGTACGTCACATGAACCAGTGGTTTGGCGCAGAGTGGACAGGGACGTTCGGTGGTCTCCCCGTGATGCTTTGCGGCTCTGATCAGATACGGATCGGCATCCTGATGGTCGGCCCGAAGCAAGGTGTCGCCCGCGGTGATCCGTCCCAGAACTGATCTGCGGGTCAGGGCATAGTCCACCACAGAACGGGGCCGTGCCGGATCTGCCACCTCCTCGGCCGCCACCGGAAGTTCACGGCGTGGCTCGGCCGGGCGATCACCCCTGATGCGGGTGGCCCGGTGAGACGGCTGGCGCGGGGATGCCACCTGTCAAGGGTAAGGGCTGCCACCGCATGTTGGGTTTGCGCTTTGACCCTGGGGGTACATATAGTCACCGGATATATCGAATCGATACATCAAAACGAGGTATCGAACCGAAGTAGGAGGCGGCCGATGTCCCCACGTGCTGGAAAGCGCAGTGGTGTACTCGAGCTTGCCATCTTGGGGCTTCTTCAAGAATCACCCATGCACGGGTACGAACTGCGCAAGCGCCTCACCGGAGTGCTCGGGGCTTTCCACTCGATCTCCTACGGCTCCCTCTACCCGGCGCTCAAGGACCTCACTGCACGCGGCTGGCTCGCCGAAGGACCCGGTGATCACGATACGTCCGGTCGATCCCGCGTGGTGTATCAGCTCACCGCTGACGGCAAGGAGCATCTGCAGGCCCTTCTGGCTGAGGCTGGGCCCGATGCCTGGGATGACGAACGATTCGGAGTTCGCCTGGCCTTCTTCGGTCGCACGGACCAGACAGTCCGGCTGCGTGTACTTGAAGGTCGACGGTCACGACTCGAGGAACGCCTGGACACGCTGCGGGCGAGTTTGCAGCGGGGTCGGGAGCGCATGGACGCCTACACCTTGGAGCTTCAGCAGCATGGCCTCGACAGTGTCGAGCGCGAGGTGCGCTGGCTTGACGAACTGATCGCCACTGAGCGGTCACATGACCTAGATTCCCAGGCCCCGTCGGGGCCCCGGGCAGCACAAACCTCCGGAAACGGGACCGTCCCGTCCAACCGGCGCAAGTAAGGAAGAAGGATCACCATGGGTTCGATTCGCGTTGCGATTGTTGGCGTAGGTAACTGCGCCTCATCCCTCGTGCAGGGTGTTGAGTACTACAAGGACGCCGATCCGTCGGGCAAGGTGCCCGGACTGATGCACGTTCAGTTTGGCCCGTACCACGTCAATGACGTTCAGTTTGTTGCCGCATTCGATGTTGACGCCAAGAAGGTCGGTCAGGACCTTTCACATGCGATCGTCGCCAGTGAGAACAACACGATCAAAATTTGCGATGTACCACCGAGCGGGGTCATTGTGCAGCGGGGTCACACCCTAGACGGCCTCGGCAAGTACTACCGCGACATGATCACCGAGTCCGATGACGAGCCGGTGGATGTGGTGGCAGCCCTTCGCGAGGCACAGGTTGACGTTCTCGTCTGCTACCTGCCCGTGGGATCAGAGCAGGCAGCCAAGTTCTACGCCCAGTGCGCCATCGACGCCGGCGTTGCCTTCGTCAACGCGCTGCCCGTCTTCATCGCCGGTACTCCTGAGTGGGCGAAGAAGTTCGAGGATGCCGGTGTGCCGATCGTGGGTGACGACATCAAGTCACAGGTCGGTGCCACCATCACGCACCGCGTGCTGGCCAAGCTGTTTGAAGATCGCGGTGTCACCGTGGACCGTACGTACCAGCTGAACGTCGGCGGCAACATGGACTTCATGAACATGCTCGAGCGTGAGCGCCTGGAGTCCAAGAAGATCTCGAAGACTCAGTCTGTCACCTCACAGCTTGAGAACGGACTCGATGCCCGTAACGTCCACATCGGCCCGTCCGATTACGTGGCCTGGCTCGACGATCGCAAGTGGGCATTCGTTCGACTTGAGGGTCGCAACTTCGGAGATATCCCGCTCTCCCTCGAGTACAAGCTTGAGGTCTGGGACTCACCGAACTCGGCGGGCATCATCATCGATGCAATCCGTGCGGCCAAGATCGCCAAGGATCGCGGAATCGGTGGACCCATCCTGTCTGCATCCTCGTACTTCATGAAGAGCCCGCCGGTGCAGTACACCGATGAGCAGGCAAAGCAGGCCGTGGAAGACTTCATCGCCGGAAAGATCGAGCGCTAAGTCCAAGACAGACACTGCGACTGTCTCCGCCCGAACCCCGGTAACGGTCACAGCGTCTGAACTTCCTTCAGTGGACCGGATCCTTGGATCCGGTCCACTGATTTGTTGTGACTCTTTCTTGGATACCTTCTTTCTATGACTCCGGCTGAGGTGAACTGGCGCACCCTGCTGGGCATCCGCGGCTTCCGCCTGCTTCTGACCACCCGGTTGGTGGGACAGTTCGGCGACGGTCTGCTCCAGGCCTCACTTGCTACGTACGTGCTGTTCTCACCGGAACGACAGCCAAGCGCGGTCAAGGTCGCCGTTGCCTTCTCCATCCTCCTGTTGCCGTATTCGTTCATCGGACCATTCGCGGGCGTATTCATCGATCGTTGGTCACGACAGCGGATTCTGGTTTTCGCCAATCTCACCCGCAGCCTGTTGGTTGTCGGGCTCGCCGTGATCGTGGCGACTGGCCGGCAGGATGCCATGCTCGCCGTTGCGGTGCTGGTGGTTCTCGGCGTGAACCGGTTCATCCTTGCCTCACTCTCGGCCAGCCTCCCCCATGTTGTGCAGGGCCGGGAGCTGGTGACCGCAAATGCCATTGCCCCCACGGCCGGCACCATGGCCTCGGTCCTCGGTGGTCTCACCGGTGTGCTGCTCAATGACGCAGTTGGTGGGGGAACCCGTGGGTCGGTCTGTGTTCTTGCTGGCTGTCTCATCATCTATGTTCTGGCCGCGACGATCGCCTCGCGAGTGCAGCGCCAAGAGCTTGGGCCAGATGATGCAACAACATCCGAGACGTTTCGCGGCGTTGCCGCCGGGATGGCTGATGGGCTGCGACATCTGCGAGCACGCAGACCTGCCGCACGGGCCATCGGCCTGGTGATGATTCATCGAGTCGTCTTCGGTATCGCGCTGGCGCTGACCGTGCTCCAGGCCCGAGGTACCCTGCATCCCAGCGATCCCACTGCTGCTCTGGGTGCTGTGACACTCGCCACCGGTGCTGCCGGTGCTGGTGCCTTTGTGGGCGCCGTATCAACCCCATCTATGTCGCGCAGGCTGGGAACGGTCCGATGGGCTGCACTCGCACTGGTTGCTGGAGTAGGTCCTGCTGCTCTCATCATCTCCATCGGAACACTGCCCACACTCCTGATGAGCGCAGCCCTAGTTGGGTTTGCAGGTCAGGCCGTGAAGGTGTGCTCCGACACGATCGTCCAAGCAGATACCGATGATTCGAAGCGAGGCCGCGTCTTCGCCCTCTACGACGTCGCCGTCAACGTTTCTATCGTTGTTGGACTGACACTGTGCGCATTCATCGCACCGTCAACTGGCCGATCCGCTGTGATGTCAGCTGCCATGGGCATCTGCGGCATCGTCGGCGCCAGTTGGGCTCTGTGGGCGCAGCAGCGTGATCCGGCGAGTCGTTATGCAATCGACGCGGCAGCCATCAGTTCCGAATCGGGCGGTGATCGCGTCGCGTAGCCTAGGCTGTTCACCAGATCAGCTGCTGCGGCCATGTGGAGGAACAGATGTCGGGTCAGGGACGAGGTCGTGGCATCGCAGCCTGGGTGATCTTCACCATCGCCGCGATCCTGCTGCCGATCGCCCTTACTGCCTTCTGGGCCCAGCGAACGCTCACCGACACCGAGCGATACGTCGCAACCGTCGCTCCACTGTCGGAGGATCCGACGATTCAGCAGGCCGTGGGCACACTGGTGACGGACAAGGCTGTTGCCCAGCTGGATGTGTCCAATCGGCTCGACAACATCCTTCCGCCGGCGCTGCACCCTCTGGCTCCAATTCTCGCCGGCGGAGTAACCACGTTGATAACTCGTGGGGTGGACGCATTCCTCACGAGCCCAGACTTCCACCAACTCTGGGTCTCGATAAATAAGACCATCCAGCGGTCGCTGATCGCCGCACTGTCCGGAAATCCAACCGGGCCGGTCACCATCCAGGGAGACCAGGTGATTCTGGACACCGGTGATGCGCTGACTGCTGTGAAGCAGAAGTTGGTAGACAAGGGCATCCCCTTCGCGGCCGACATCCCGATCCCAGCCAAGGCCGACCGCGAGGTTGTCCTGCTCACCTCACCGCAACTCCAGACGGCACGTACGGCCTACGCGATCGGTCAACCCGTCGCGCAGTGGCTGATCTATCTGGTTCTGGCTCTATTCATCCTGGCCCTGGTACTTGTGCGGAATAAGCCACGGATGATCCTCGGGCTCGGGATTGCCGCGTTGATCAGTGCAGTCCTGCTCAAGGCCGGTCTTGCTTTCGGGGAGAGCACACTCACCGACACCCTCGCGGGAACACCGTTGGCTGTCGGTCAGCAGGCCTTCTACAGCATCATGACATCCTTCCTGGTGGACGGAACCCGAGCTCTGTTCCTACTTGGCCTGATTCTGGTCGGAATCGGGTGGTTCCTGGGCAACACATCCACCGGGCGAAAGGCTCGAGCTCTTGCGGGCAAGGTAGGTGATAGTGCCGGTGACGCGCTGAGCGAAAGTCCGGTAGCAGCCGCTGGCACCTGGGTGAAGCAGCACCGTGGCGCCCTCTACGTGGGACTGCTGGCGCTGATGGGGATCCTGCTGGTGTTCTTCATCGATCCCGTCACCCCGGCCCGGGTGGGAATTCTGGCCATCTTCGCAATTCTGGTGGCTGTCGCGATCGAAATTCTGAGTCGATCTGCCAAGGAAACCACTGCACTACCCGCACCAGTCGATACAGAACCCACCAGCGACGTCAACGCCTGAACAACGGCGAATGGCTAGCTGAGGGTCTGCTCGTTCCACCACTGACGAAGAAGAACCTCGGCATCCTGCTCACTCATCGGTCCGTCATCCAGGCGTCGTTCAAGAAGGTACGAGTAGGCAGCACCAACCTGACGACCCGGCGGTATGCCCAGGATGGACATGATCTGATTGCCATCGAGAGCCGGGCGTATCGCTGCCAGCTCCTCCTCTTGTGACAGCCGCTCGATGCGACGTTCAAGTTCGTCATAGGTGGACGCAAGTCTCTCGGCCTTGCGCTTATTGCGCGTGGTGCAATCGGCCCTGGTGAGCTTGTTCAACCGTACGAGTTGATCACCGGCATCACGGACGTACCTTCGCACCGCGCTATCGGTCCACTCCCCATCCCCATAGCCGTGGAACCGCAGATGAAGTTCAACCAGCCGGCTGACCTGATCGGTAACCTCGTTGGGGAACCGGAGGAACTCCATCCGCTTTCGGGTGAGTCGGGCGCCAACCATTTCATGGTGGTGAAAGGACACACGCCCATCGGATTCGAACTTGCGTGTCTTGGGCTTGCCGACGTCATGCATGAGCGCGGCAAACCGGAGCACGAAGTCCGGCTCCACCGCGGGCTCATGACTGGTCTCCAATTCCATCGCCTGCTCGAGCACGATCAGCGTGTGCTCATAGACGTCCTTATGGCGATGATGCTCATCGACCTCAAGGGCAAGTGCAGGCAGTTCGGGTAGAACCAGCGCAGCCAGCCCTGTATCTACAAGGAGACGCAGACCCGCGCGGGGATGAGTTCCCATGACGAGTTTGATGAGTTCATCGCGAACCCGCTCTGCAGATACGATCGCGAGCCGACCACTCATGGACGTCATGGCATCGACCACGTCAGGGGCGACGGTGAAGCCGAGTGTGGACGCGAATCGAGCAGCCCGCATCATCCGCAAGGGGTCATCACTGAATGACTGCTCGGGGGTCCCCGGAGTGCGGATCACCCCATGGGAGATGTCGGCCACCCCGCTATGCAGATCGACAAACTCCATCTGAGGCAGGCGCACCGCCATGGCATTGACGGTGAAGTCCCGCCTGACCAGATCAGCGGCCAATGTGGTCCCGTAAGTCACCTCTGGTTTGCGCGAGCCCTGGTCGTAGGCCTCGGCGCGGTACGTCGTGATCTCGATCTTGTGCTCACCCTTGCGAACTCCGACCGTTCCGAAGGCAATCCCCACATCCCACACGGCATCGGCCCAGCCACCGACGATTGCCAGAATCCGATCCGGGTGGGCATCGGTGGTCAGGTCGAGGTCATCACCCAGTCGACCCATCAGAGCATCGCGTACCGGTCCACCGACAAGGGCCAGCTCATGACCTGCGGCCGCGAATCGCTCACCGAGCTCGATCGCGACACCAGCACCCTCACGAAGGGACTGCAGAGCCCGTTCGATCAGGTCCTGCTCGGAGCGGCTCTCCGAATCACCGGACTGGTGACTGGTGGTATCGCCCACGTTGCGATTAGAACTAGTGGCCACGTCGAGACAGCCTACGGCCCCACTGACCCGGGTATCCTCATGACATGTCCGGTACTCCTCGACCAACCCCACCGCAGGGTGGTCGGCCGGCACCTGTGAACCCTCGCCTGACCAGAGTCGATGAGACCAGTGCCGGCGGGCTCATCATTGATCTGTCCGATCCCGAAACCCCGGCCGCGCTGATTGCCCGGCACGATCGTCGGGGCCGGCTCATCTGGTCGCTTCCGAAGGGTCATATCGAGCAGGGTGAGACAGCACAGCAGGCTGCACTGCGCGAGGTCCGCGAGGAAACCGGAATCACCGGGAACATTATTGACTCGCTGGGCGTCATCAGTTTCTGGTTCATCGCCGAGCGTCGACGGATTCACAAGACCGTCCATCACTTCCTGATGGAGGCAACGGGTGGTGAACTCAGCGATGAGGATGCCGAGGTGGATGCCGTGGAATGGGTTCCGTTGGCGCACGTGCGTGATCGCCTCGCGTACGCCGACGAACGCCGGCTGCTCGACCAGGCCTATGTCCTGCTCGATGAACTGAGCCAACAACACCGGATATCTGGTCGTGAGTCCAGGTCGGCACCCGGGTCAGACGCTCGATGACGCGACTCGCACGTGCACTGGGGGTGGTACTCACAGCCATCGTCCTGATTTGTGCGGCTTCAGCAAGCTCCGGTGCGGCGGTCCGCTCGGGTACTCATGTTGACCACATCTGGATTCACCTCACCAGTCAGACCCCGGCCATACCCCGGCCGGGTGACACGTTGACCCTTCGAGGAGAGGTGGTCAACGGCACCAGCCAGACCGTCACCCAGGTTGAGGTTGGCCTTCGCATCTCGCCCACCCCAGATCGGAAGAGCACACGTCTGAACTCCAGTCACGTTTCGGAATCTCGTATGCCGTCTTCTGCTTG
>CAXBQZ010000039.1:0-25899 GCA_963978055.1 uncultured bacterium | reverse complement strand
CGGCGCGTGCTCGATGAGCGCCTGGGCAACTGCTGCTGCCGCGGCACCATCCCCATAGGGGGTTGGTTGAGAGCCGATGGGGGCGGGCCGAACAGCGACCGTGCGCACCTGAGTCAGGTCGGGATCCAAGATGTTCCAACCGTCGCCCAGGGTTTCTACCCACTCTGTCTCTGTGCGGAGAGTTGTGCAGGGGCGCCGTAGAAGGAAAGCCTCCTTTTGAAGGCCGCCGCTATCGGTGACAACTCCGGCTGACCCGATGACAGCCGCCACCATCGCAGGATAGGGGAGCGGATCTGCACAGTGAAGTGATCCACCGGATAGATCGATTCCGAAGGCTTCCGCGCGTGCACGTAACCGTGGATGTGCAAGTAGCACGACGTCGGCGGGTAGATCCTTAAGTGCAGAGATGATGGACGCCAGCCGGGCCTGATCGTCGGTATTTTCGGCACGGTGAATGGTGGCGAGAAGATATGGGGAGCCCGGCTCGGTCGGTGACGTCCATCCGCTTGTCTGGGGGTTGGCCGTGACTGCATCTCGGACGAGATAGCAGACGTCCGTCATCACGTCTCCGACCAGGACAGCTCGGTGCGCGAGTCCCTCAGCAGCAAGGTGATCCATCGCAACTCGAGTCGGAGCAAGCAGTAGATCGGCCGCGTGATCGGTGAGGACCCGATTATGTTCCTCGGGCATCCGCCGGTTGAAGGATCGAAGTCCACTCTCGAGGTGAGCCACGGGAATATGCAGCTTCACAGCGGCAAGAGCGCCCGCAATGGTGGTGTTGGTATCACCATAGACGAGTACCCAGTCTGGGTGATACTCCTCCATGATGGGATCGAGTGCCGCCAGAATTCCGCCGGTCTGGACACCATGGCTGCCCGAGCCGATGCCGAGATGGACGTCGGGTGCCGGGATCGATAGATCCGAGAAGAACACATCGCTCATGGCTGCGTCATAGTGCTGGCCGGTGTGAACGATGATGTGCCGAATGTCGATGGCGCGAAACGCCTGTGCGATGGGGGCCAACTTCACGAATTGTGGTCGTGCACCAACGATGGACATCACAGAGAGGGGCGTAGCGCGGGATTCGTAATGCATACGTTGACGTTACCGGACGGGTGGGGCGTCATTGGGCAGGCCTCGCAGCGAGGTAACCTGTGGGTATTGGCGTCGACTTAATTCGAGGGTTCATTACAGTGAAAATCAGTGTCGTAGGGTTGGGCAAGATCGGTCTGCCGCTCGCAGTTCAGTACGCATCGAGCGGCCACTATGTCCTTGGTGCTGACATCGATCCACGCGTCGTTGAGCTCGTAAACTCCGGCGTCGAGCCTTTTCCCGGCGAATACCTGCTGGCCGAAAAGTTGGCCGATGCTGTGGCCGCCGGCCTGTTGACTGCGACGACTGATACCACCGAGGCCGTCAGCCAAAGTGACGCTGTGGTTGTTGTTGTCCCGCTCTTTGTCGACGCCGACGGTATCCCTGACTTCGGATGGATGGACGCTGCGACTGAGTCCATCGGCCGTGGCCTGAAGCCCGGCACGCTCGTGATCTACGAAACGACTCTGCCGGTTGGTACCACCCGGACCCGCTTCGGTCCTCGGTTGGCCGAACTTTCCGGGCTTGAGCCAGGCGTAGATTTCGATCTCGTGTTCAGCCCCGAGCGGGTGCTTACCGGTCGCGTTTTTGAAGATCTTCGCCGTTACCCAAAGTTGATTGGTGGTCTAACCGAGCAGAGCGCCGCGCGAGCCGTTGCGTTCTACAACGATGTTCTCGAATTCGATGAGCGTCCGGACTTGACCCGTGCGAACGGGGTGTGGGATCTGGGTTCTGTTGAAGCATCGGAACTCGCGAAATTGGCAGAGACGACGTACCGCGATGTGAATATCGGTCTGGCCAATCAGTTTGCTCGCTTCAGTGCCCAGCACGGGATCGACGTCCACGCAGTTATTGAAGCCAGCAACAGCCAGCCCTTCAGCCACATCCACCGCCCGGGTATTGCGGTGGGTGGTCATTGCATTCCGGTGTACCCACGCCTGTACCTCTGGAACGACCCCGAGGCTACGATCGTCCGTTCGGCGCGCGAGGTCAATGCCGCTATGCCCGCATATGCCGTCGGTCTCTTGGAAGGTGTGTCCGGCTCACTATCGGGGTTGCGAGTTGCCGTCCTCGGAGCCGCCTATCGAGGTGGGGTGAAGGAGACGGCCTTTTCTGGGGTTTTCCCAACGGTCAGTTCACTTATCAGCGCCGGCGCGCAGCCGCTCGTTCACGACCCGATGTACACCGATGAGGAACTTCAGCGGCTGGGCTTCGAGCCCTACCACCTGGGAGAGCCTGTTGACGCGGTAATCCTTCAGGCGGATCACAAGGAGTACAAGACGTTGGGACAGGGTGACTTCCCGGGTATTAAGGCGTTCGTTGACGGTCGCAAGGTCACGGATCCGGCTGCATTCGCCGGAATCGAGTACCGAATTATTGGACGATAGTCCCGCGCAGAACAGCGATCATTGCGCTGGCTGCGTCAAGGCGATCCGGTAGATACGCCGTCGATTCGGCTGGGGCTGCAGTTGTTGTGATGAGTGCAGCCGCCTCGTCGGGGGTCTGGACGATCCACTCCGCGGGCCACGTTGTCGCGGCTCCGCCGAACTTGCTGAGCATGGGCCAGTCGCGAACGACCGGTCGGGCTCCGCTTGCGATACCTTCAGCAAGTGCGACGTGGAAGGACTCGCGCGTACTTGACGAAAGAATGACGCCGATCTTCGCTAGTTCCGCAGCTACGTCGGTGACCTGACCTGATTGGGTAACTGCCGCACCACGCTCCTCAAGCCGTGCGGTCACGCGGTGGGCGTAGGCGGCCTCACCGGCAGAACGATTCGGATCCGGAGGAGCTCCAACCAAATGTAGGGTCCACTGATCGTCATCACGACGCAGCAAATCCAATACATCCAAAGCCCAAACCGCGTCCTTCGCCGGCGCGGCCCAGCCAACGAGTCCCAGCGTTCGGGGTGCAGTGGACGTCTTCTCTCGACCAATCCCGCGAAGGTCGATGGCATTGGGAACGAAGGTCGTTCGATCGTCGAGATCCGGTGTCAGCACGCCGATGAGTTTTCGGAAGGTAGGGGATACCGTCACGAGTGCGTCAACTGACGATGGATCGACAAGGTGCGGAAAGACGGTGAATGCTTCGAACGAGTGCAGGCGAATCACAATTCGTCGGGGGGCTAGGTCCAGCAGGCTGACGAGTACAGCTGCCCGCTGACACCACTCCACCCAGACGATGTCGGCACCAGCCAACTCCTGGTGCAATGCCATAGCCCATGGCTCGTTGGCGACATGTGGATTGGCTCTGGCGTGAATTTGTTCATGTGGATTGAGTGGAAGCTTGTACGAGTGTTTACTAGCCCACTTGCGAAGTTGGATGACGCGAAAATCGATGGTCGGGTCCACTTCTCGAATCGCCGCCATCATTGGCTCAAGGAAGCGAATATCGTCATCGACAACAACGGCCACCTTGCGTGCCCCGGCCGCGTTTGCGGCCTGATGGTCAGGTCGACGTGCACGAGTGAGCGCCTGCCATGCAGCCGAGTTCCGGAAGGGTTTGAGGAATGTCTCGGGGTTGTCGGCCAGAGCTGAGTAGGGCGAGTCAAGATGCCGTAGGCGATGGAACGCTATGGCAACTGCCCGACCAATCAGTCGAGTTCTGTCATCGATACTAGGTGCCACATCGGCGAGATCAAGGATCGCCTGCAACTGTTCGTCTAGTCCTGACGGTATCTCACCAATGTTCAACGAGCGCTCGGAAGCAATCGCGCGTAACTCAGTCCCGGCTGATCCACCAATGCGGGCGGCCGCGGCGTGCAGTACCGCTATGGCCTCCCTGTCGCGGCCGAGGCCACTGAGATCGTGCGCCGCCCGGACGGCGAGTTTCATTCGCAGGTCAGTCGGCACCCCGGGTGCCGTCGCGCCCGACTTCGCCAACCAGAGCGGAACACTCACGCCCCAGCCCATTCCTGCAACTGTTGGACGAACCTGCGTGAGTCACTGTTCCAATCATGGTCCGCTAGAGCGCCGCGTCGACCGGCGTCGGCGAAGCCCTGTCGCAGGGTTGCATCGTTCTCGAGAATCTTGAGCGCGTTAACCACTGCGACAGGATCCCGAAAGGGCACCACAATGCCGCACTGGTATTGATCAACGAGTTCACGCGCAGGGGGAGTCGGCGTCGTCACGACGGGTAGCCCACGTGCCATGTACTCAAGAATCTTGGTGGGCCTGGAGTGCCGATAATTCGGTTCATCGTGAAGGAGTGAAAGCCCAGCCATCGAACCCTCAATAATCGTCAGCGCGGTTGAGTTGGAAACGAATCCATGCCAGATCAGATTGCCCGCTGCCTGAGCTGCGGTGAGTGCAGTAGTCAGCTCGAAATCTGCATGTCCAATGATCTCAAGTCTCAGTTTGCTATTCGTCTTGCGCAGTTGCGCTGCCACCTCAATGAGTTCATCCCCACCGCGTGCCCGCGTTACGTGGCCGACGTACACCGCTCGCGGCACCGTGCTCGGGGGTACGGCTGTGGGCACCGCCGTGGAATTTGGCACGATGGGATGTGGCTGGCGAAAGCGCTCGGCATAAGCCTCTTCAGCGAGAATCAAGTGAACCTTCCGTTCAGCCTGCTGCTCTAACTGCTGGACGCAACGTGCCGTCACCGAGCGAAGACCTGACGGTAGCCATGCCTTCATCGTCAGCGCAGCAGCGGTGTCTTCGTGAACATCCCAAACCTTGGCGGGGTGATCGAGGGTTATCAGTGCTGGAACCAGTTCGGGATCGTGAACTAAGACCACATCGCATGATGGGGCCTCGCGCTTCATCCACTCATGTGCTGCTCGCGCAGCGGCGATCCGCTGTCGGCCCTGTGCCCGAGGTAGATCGATCGTTCGCGTCATCTCGTCAGGTTCGACATTCCACCCGGAGTACGGTGCGGCGTACACAACCTCGTGACCAGCATCTAGGAGTGATTGAATCTGACGTTCGCGAATCCGCGCGTCATCGGGTCGATGAACGACCGTCATCACTAGTACTCGCATCGGGGTTATGCCCTAGAGAGTGACGACGTTGGGCGCACTTGACACGACGCCGCGGGTATCGAAGATGCGCTTTGACTGTGCGGTGATGCTGGTCAGGTCGTAGACAGAGTGTGCCTGTAGTAAAACGACGACATCGGCGTCAGCGAGGGCTCTGCTGAGATCCGGGACGACGTCCATTGTTGTGCCGGCTACGTGCCAAAGGGACACGTGCGGATCATGGAATTGGAGTTCCGCGCCCATGGCCAACAAAGCTTCTGCGACCGGCCGTGCTGGGGATTCACGCTCGTCAGCAATATTTGGCTTGTACGTGACGCCGAGAAGCAGCACCTTAGAACCGCGCACCGCCTTGGACTCATCGTTCAACACGTCTTGTACTCGTTGTGCGACGTACGCGGGCATCGTCGAGTTGATTTCCTGGGCCAACTCAACAAACCGGAATGTGTAACCAAGTTTGGCGCGCACCTGGAAGCTCAAGTAATTGGGATCGATCGGAATACAGTGTCCGCCGACTCCGGGACCTGGGTAAAACGCCTGGAAACCAAAGGGTTTCGTGCGAGCCGCCGCGATGACATCCCACAGGTCGATATCTAATTCATGGCAGAAGCGGGCCATCTCATTAACGAGAGCAATGTTGATGTGGCGATAGGTGTTTTCCAGCAACTTTGCCGTTTCGGCCTCGCGGGCGCCCTTCGCCTCAACAACTGTGTCGATGAACTGTCGGTAGAAGGAAGCAGCTTTAACCGTGGAGGCAGGGTCGACACCTCCGACAACCTTGGGGGTGTTCTTGATGCCGTAGACAGGATTACCGGGATCGATTCGTTCGGGGCTGAAGGCCAGAAAGAAATCCTTGCCAGCCTGCAACCCAGTAGATTCCAGCACCGGACGAACCTCTTCGTCGGTGGTGCCGGGGTAGGTCGTTGATTC
The DNA here is from genome assembly GCA_963978055.1 of uncultured bacterium. Classification (GTDB taxonomy): domain Bacteria; phylum Actinomycetota; class Actinomycetes; order S36-B12; family CAIYMF01; genus Longivirga. Next base: position 19,903 of record CAXBQZ010000039.1, on the reverse strand, counting down.
AAGGATTACGGTTTGACCTCGGTGAAGCTGTGCGCGCACCATCGATACGGCACTTCGCACGGCTCGCAAGTCGGGGCCACCGGCAGCATCAAGCGGAGTTGGAACGCAGATGACAGCAACATCAGCGTCTACCAGTACAGCGGGATCGGTCGAGGCACGGAAACCGGCATCGATCATCGCCCGGATGTCCTCGTCGGACAGATCATCAACGTGAGAGTTTCCGCTGTTCAACCCGTCGACCACTCGGGAACTCACATCCAGACCCTGAACGGACATGCCTGACTGGATTGCCGCCTGAGCCAAGGGGAGCCCGACATAGCCAAGGCCAATCACGACGAGTTTGTCGGTCACGTTGTCTCCAGGTAGGTCGGATATATGCCTTGCACGTTGTACGCCCGCCGGGCGATATCTAATCTTCGCATGACGTACTGGTCTGACGTTTCAGCAAGGATGTGCTCGACTGGATTTTCCCCGCGGATCACCGCCCGGATGAGGTGGTTGGTGACCAAAGCTTTGCGGGCATCGGATTTCGGTGTCCATTGCTCGTTCGTCTGCGCGGCGATACGGGCGTCGAGGACAAGGTCAACCTCAAGCGGCCTGGTCGGTCCCAGTGCTAATCGAGTTCTGCGGCGTTGCCGCAGGTTATTTGCGGCCTCCTCACCTATCAGCTTCATGGTCGCGTCAGTGGCCTTACTGCGAGCCCAATAGCGACTGCGAGCCATCCGGATTCGAGTATCTGGTTGGTCGGTCGAGAAGCTGTTCGCCAGATCTAGGAGGAGGTCAGCCGCCTCATTCGCTCCACCCCGTTGTGTACTGGCCATCATCGCTGCAGCTGCGCTGAGCGAATCATGGCTGGCCAGCGCGCCCACGACCGCGGTTCTGACTCCTTCCGACCCGGACTGGGGGTCCGCCCACATGGCGGCACCGTCTTCGTGGAGGGTCTTGGCGCGGGCGACCTGGTCATCGGTGGCTGTCAGGACGTTGGGCACAAGCACCGTGGGGATCCCAGCCGAGATGAACTCGTGAACCGCGTTGTACCCAGCTGAAGACACCACCAAATCAAAGGCATTCACGTACTCGACCAGTGGATACACGTCGCGTAACACGGTCGCGCCGGCCAACCCATGATCGTCGGTCGCCAACGCAGCTTTGGTTGTTGCGAGCTGCCACCCTGCCTCGCGCAAGACATGCCCGGCAGCTGCAGCAGGAGCAGCATCGTCCCCTAATGCACCGGAGCCGAGGCTGATTAATGCAGTGTTCCGCGTCGGATCAAGGCCAAGGGCATCGCTTGCCTCGCTGCGCTGCAGGGGAGTGATCACGTCCAAGAGTGAGATGGGGTTGATGATCATGCGCTGTCGTGAGGAGGTGAGCCCCCGGTCGGAACGTGCGGCAAAATCACCAGGTTCGATGATTACGTCGAAGAATGGCTCAGTTCGTAACGCTGCTGCGTTTCGGCCCACGCGCCACATTCCTCGGCGGAACCAGACGAAGGCCGTCTTCGGCAGCCGTTCGCGCGCTGCCGCGATACCGCGGTAAGGGGCTACGCCGTCGAAGGCCAACACATCCGCGTTGATCTCCTCGACTAATGCGACAAGCCGGTCCGCCAGATACTTATTCCAGTCTTGGCGGGGCATCCAAGGTCTTTGGTAGCTGGGCAGGTATTCAGCACGTACCCCTTGAGCCTCAACAACATCAATACCGGAGGACAGGGAGAGCAACACGCAATCCGCCCGATCACCGATGGCTCGAGCAATGGCCGTCTGTCTTGTGAGATGGCCCATCCCAGTGCCATTGCTGGTGACCAGCAAGATGCTCGGCCGGGTAGTGGACATGGATTCTGCGGCGACTGTGATGTGCGTGCTCAGGTGGCCATGATCAGTGGCTGTGCAGGCACGGAGAGCGCCGGACCGGTGGCGACGCGAACCTCGTCGATGGTCACTCCGTCCGCGATCTCTCGAAGTACAAGCCCGTCCGCGGTGACATCGATAACGGCCAGATCGGTGATGATCCGGTTGACCACACCTCTTCCTGTGTAGGGCAGTGAGCACTCATCGACGATCTTGTGCGTGCCGTCCTTGGCAACATGCTCCATCATCACAATGACGCGCTTTGCTCCGTGTACAAGGTCCATGGCGCCGCCCATTCCCTTGACCATCTTTCCGGGGATCATCCAGTTGGCGATATCACCCGTGGCGCTGACCTGCATCGCACCAAGGATTGCCGCGTCGATGTGCCCGCCGCGAATCATCGCGAAGGAGGTTGCGGAATCGAAGAAGGATGCACCGGGAAGTAAGGTGACCGTCTCCTTGCCTGCATTGATCAGGTCCGGATCGACGTTTTCCTCGGTTGGATACGGACCGGTGCCAAGGATTCCATTCTCACTCTGCAGGACAACGGTGACGTCTGCAGGCAAGTAGTTGGGCACCAGGGTTGGAAGGCCAATGCCCAGATTGACGTACTCACCATCGGAAAGCTCCAACGCCACTCGGGCGGCCAATTGCTCGCGAGTAAGAGCCACCTCAGGCCTCCTTCGAAACGGTGCGACGTTCAATTCGCTTTGTCTGGGCCTGCTCCGGATTAAGCGGTACGACCCGTTGGACGAAGACCCCGGGGGTATGAACACTCTGGGGGTCTATTTCACCGGGTTCAACAAGTTGCTCGACTTCAGCGATCGTGACTCGACCGGCCGCTGCGACCAGGGGATTGAAGTTGCGGGTGGACTTGTCGAAAACGAGATTCCCGTGGCGGTCACCGATCGATGCTCGAACAAGAGCAAAGTCTGTGGTGATACCGCGCTCGAGGACATAACTGCGGCCATCGAACTCGCGCGTCTCCTTGGCGGGGGAAGGCAGGGCAATCGAACCATCCGGTGCGTAACGCCACGGCATACCTCCGTCGGCAACCTGGGTGCCTACACCCGCGGGAGTGTAGAAGGCTGGAATGCCAGCACCTCCTGCGCGCAGGCGCTCGGCGAGAGTCCCTTGGGGGATGAGCTCAACCTCAAGCTCGCCATTGAGGAACTGGCGTTCGAACTCCTTGTTCTCACCGACGTACGAAGAGGTCATCCGGCGGATTCGACGTTCCTGCAGGAGCAGCCCTAGCCCCCAGTCGTCGACCCCGCAGTTGTTGGAGACCGCCGAGAGATCGTCAACGCCAAGGTCCAAGAGTGCGGCGATAAGAACGGATGGGATTCCGCAGAGTCCGAAGCCACCAACGGCGAGTGTTGCCCCGCTTGGAATATCTGCTACGGCCTGTGCTGCCGAGCCAACTACCTTGTCCAACGTCCCTCACCCTTCACCGTCGTTGGAGGCACTCTACCTAGTTCGAGTGCTTGGATACGAGCAGTTGGCCGGGGGATCAGCCCACGCAGGTGTTCTGATCTGCTGGCTTGGGCGCGGGTCCGAGGTCGGTGGTTGATGACGAGCTGGACGAACTCGGGTTTGACGTCGAGATCGTGACGGGGGTCGTGGTCGTCCAGTCCGCTCCGATCACGAGCGTGAGCACATGACCAGTTCCCGTTGGCCGTGAAATGGTGGCGTTGGTTGCCGCCTCGAGCGTTCGGGCCGACTGATCGAAGTTCGGGTCGTACAGCACGATGGTATGGGTGAAGTCCGATCGCCGGGCGGTGCCCACGTCAGTCACGATGAAACCCATCGCCGTGAGTGCGTCCGCTGCCTTGCGCGCCTGTCCGGTGACACCGGATCCGTTAAGGACGCGAACGTGGATGCGCGACGGCGGCGTCGTCAGCGGATTCGATGCCGCTGATGCGCCAGATGAGGGGCTTGACGATGAGTGGGCGGCCTGTGGCGGATACGTGGTGTCCTGGCGCATCGACTGCCAGATTGGATCAGCCTTTGCCTTGTCCCACAGGACGTTCTCGTTGTCGCCCCGCGGTACCCACGGCACAGTCATGAATGCGATCTTCGCCGGGGTGAGACCCTGCAGACTGGATGCGAAAGTCTGCAGTTCGTCCACAGTGCCCAGCCCAGTATCGAGAGTCAGCGAACTGCTCACCGCATTGAGAACCGAGTAGAGCTTCGGAAGGTCGGTGACCACATTCTTGCTTGTCGCGGTTCTGATCAGCGACGACATGAAGACCTGCTGGCGGTTGATGCGACTGATGTCACTCCCGTCACCCAGAGTCTTGCGGGCACGAGCAAAGGCCAGAGCCTGGGTTGGATTTAGCAGGCTTTCCCCGGCAGGAAGATTGAGGTGACTCTTCGGGTCGTTGACAGGCTCCTTCAAACAGACAGGTACGCCGCCCAGTGCTTCGACAACGGCCTTGAAGCCCTTGAAGTTCACCACGACGAAGTGATCGATGCGAACCCCAGTGAGGCTCTCCACCGCGTGAATCGTGCACGCAGGGCCACCGATAGCGAATGCCGCATTGAACTTGCCCTCAGTAGTTCCGGCCGGGCCAGCCCCACAGGTGGGCCGGGTTACCCAGGAGTCGCGGGGAATGCTCACGCCGAGAGCGTGGCTCCGATCCGCTGAGATGTGAACCAGGATGGTCGTATCGGACTGTCCATTGCCGCTGGATGTGGTGTCGGCATTGCCATAACCACCGCCCTGACCGGTGCGGGTGTCGGTGCCCATGATGAGCAGATTGACCGGCGCATACTGCGTCTGCGTTGACGGTGAAGCCGCGGATGGGCGATTGGTGCCCAGGCTCGCGAAGGCATCGATGGTGTGGATGTTGCCGGTCAATCGGGTTGCTGCGGCCCAGCCCGCCGCGCTGACCCCGGTGACCACCAAGGTCACCGCACTGGCAACGGCGATGGCAGTGCGCGCCAGACGAGACCTATTTGCCCCATTTTCAGACGAATCGTCTCCCATGAACCCCACCCGACTATCGTACGTGCCCGCTGATCGTGCTTCGACCAGGTGGACCCCCCGCGTCAAAAAGCACATGAATCTCTCAGTTCCCGAATACCCCTCAAGTAATCGGCCCAAACCCCCGATGCCAACTAGGTAGAGATGTCGTGGGCGAACCATGCCTTGTTATCTGGCCCGACCTAGGCAGGGAAGGAGGGATTGGTGCGGTGAGACTTCGTCGACCGATCCGAACCCTCCTTGGTCTCGTCGTGGCCAGCGGGTGTGCTGCCGGTTTCATTGGTGTTGTACCTGCCCAGGCCGCGGTCAATCCGGCCGCCACCGTGCCTGTTATTCCGGCATCCTTCACCTTTTCCGGCGCCGGATATGGTCACGGTGTTGGAATGTCCCAGTACGGGGCACGAGGAATGGCAAGGGACGGATATACCGCAACGCAGATCGTCACGCACTACTACTCAGGCACGACGGTGAACTCGGTCCCGGATCTGGCGGAGATTGCCGTGAACCTCCTGCATCGCACGTCTACTGTGACGGTTCGCTCGGAAGGGCTGGTCGCCGGCGCCGGAGGAATCACCGTCACTGTTCGAGGTCTTGCTCCGGTTGCAGGAACTGCCGCAGATGTCTTCAGGTTCACGGCGTCGAACAAGATCGTCACCGTAACCAGAACAACAGATGGCAAGGTCACAGTCATCGGTAGTGGCAGTTGGGCAACGGTCAACTGGAGCGGTACTCGGCAGCCGTTGACCACGGGAACCGCGCCGACCTTGGTCAACGTGACTTCGTCGACCTCGCAATTCGCGAGCAGTGGACATCGCTACCGATACGGCTCCCTGAGGATCCAACCGACCACCGCCTCACCCAACACACTTGAGGCCGTCAACTACGTGCGCATCCACGACGAATACCTCCTGGGCATCGCCGAGGTGTCGTCTGCATGGCCAGATGCCGCAATGCAGGCGCAGATCATCGCGTCCCGCTCATATGCGCTCAATCACGTCAACTCACTCCGAGCTGCCTGCCTGTGCAACGTAGACGATGGTGGTGGTCCGTACTACGACCAGACTTTTGCCGGGTGGATCAAAGAGGCAGATGCGTGGGGCAAGTACTGGCGAGCGGCCGTGGCAGCAACCGATACGACAGCCGATACCGGTCAGACCATCCTGTCCGGTGGTCAGCCAATTGCCGCCTTCTATTTCTCCGCCTCCGGTGGTGCCACTCAGTCTTCCGCGGATGTCTGGGGTGGCACCCTGCCCTACGCCACGTCAGTTGACGACCACTGGTCACTTGATCCATCCGTCCCGTGGTCACATTGGATTCCCCGAGTCCGGAGTCAGGCAGATGTCGCAGCGGCCTTCGGCTTGCCAGATGTCGTTCGCATCGACCTGACGTCCCGCTGCGTTTCCGGTGCCGTGAAGTCCGCGACTGCCTGGTCATCGACTGGTCAGACTGCGACAGTCACTGGAGCCCATCTGGCTGGACAGTTGGGCCTGCCCAGCCGGTGGATCTGGCGCGCGATCGATACCGCCGCCGTTGATCCCGTTGCCGCTACCGTGACTGCCGCTGGAACGTCCAGTTCGAAAACGGTTGTCCTGGCCCCGCTTGGGTCGCCGATATCAGTGGCGCTTGCCTCTAATCTCGCGTCACAGCGTGGTTGGCCTCTGCTCCTCACCTCCTCGACGTCCCTGACCAGTGCCACACGGAATGAACTTGCTCGTCGCAACGCCGTGACTGTGTTCGCAGTTGGTACCTCAGTCGAATTACCGGATTCGGTGCTCACGTCAGTGGATGCGGTGAGCGGGAATGTCGTCCGGATCACGGGAAGTTCCCCCGTCGATCTGTCAGTGCGGGTATCAGCTCGGCTGGCCCGCCCTGTTGGAACCCCAGTGGTGGTTGCGCCAGCGACCAGCCCGTCACTGGTCACGATCGCATCGGCCGCTGCTGCTGCGCTTGGACGACCGCTGGTGCTGCTTCCCGGCGGAGCCACCCCAAGTGCTTACGCCAGTGGCTACGTCAACACGCGGACACCTGCGTCGATCCTTCTCGTTGGCAACACCACCGATATTGCCGACTCGGCCGTGGGAGCGGCCGCACCTGTGAAGCGCGCTGGTGGGGCTAATCTCATTGATACGTCCTCCGCACTTGCTCGTGCGGTGGGTGCGGGAGTTTCGGCACAGCATCTGACCATGTCGACGGCGGCGCGTCTGATGGTCTCGCTCATCTCCGAGCCGACCACCCCAATTCTTGTGACATCGTCCACGCTCAGTGTCAGTACACGGATCGTTCTCCAGACCGGAGTCGCATCGCTTACGGTTTCAGGTGATGTGAATTCCAGCGTCGTCACAGCGGCGCGCCGGGCCTGACGTGCGGCAGCTCAGGTCGCCAAGACTGCTGTGCAACGTTCGGTGGTCATGATCTGGTCAATATCGGCATCAGGATCACTGCAGATGACCAGGCTGGACCTTGTGGCCAGAGGTACGGCAGCCAGCGACAGAATGGAGCGCCGGTTCATCTCACCGTGGATGAGCAGACGTCCGTCTGTCCCAAGGCCGGTGGATTCAGCCACGTGGGCAGCCGCGTCCAGAGCCTGAGTTTGGGACAGTTCACCGTCAGCGAGGTGCAGCCAGCTGGTACCCGGCTGTGGCGCGGTGTACGGGCTAAACACATCACTGTAAGCCCGAACTTCCCGGGCAAGATCAATGCCCGGCGTGTCAGCCTCGGGCAGTCCCAGTGGATGAAGTGACACACCATAAACAGGGCAGGCTGACGTGATGTGAGCATGGCTGCGATCGACAAATGCAGCACTGAAGTGGACATCAGGCAGAGCCATGCCATCGGTGAATACACAGGCTTGGGATCCAGTCAGTGCGGCGGCGGTCAGCCACACACTTGTCTGCCAGTGCAGTGGAAGTGCGATGAGGATGGTTGTGTCCTCCTGCGCCTCAACCTCGTCTTGCAGCAGGTTGGCGGCTTTGGCCACGTTGTTCTCGAATGTGCGCGCTGAGAGCTCTGCGCGCTGTCCATCGGCCCAGATCTGGGTGATCAGTGGGCGTGCGGGATCAACCCGAAGTAAGTGGGCTAACTCCTGGGGTATCGATCGATTGGCCACGATCTACAACCCTACGTCCATTCACCTGACGCTGAACTGTGGGATCCTGATCACATGCTTGAAGCTGTTCTGCTTGTCGGAGGACAGGGCACCCGTCTGCGTCCGCTCACGGTCACCACGCCGAAGCCGATGCTTCCCGTGGCAGGCGTCCCGTGCACCGAACATCAGATCGCTCGCGCACGGGCTGCAGGCGTCACCAGGGTGATTCTTGGAACCTCATACAAACCAGAGGTTTTTGAGCAGTATTTCGGGAATGGTTCGCGATTCGGAGTCGAGCTCGTCTACGTCACCGAGGAAGTGCCGCTGGGCACCGGAGGTGCCATTCGTCATGTCGCGCCCTATCTGGAAAGTGATGCGGATGCTCCAGTGCTCATCTTCAATGGGGATGTGCTGACCGGTCACGATATTGGTGGCCAGGTTGATATGTGGCGCCAGATGAACTCAGACGTGTCGCTCTACCTCACTCGCGTCGAGGATCCACGTGCGTACGGCCTGGTGCCCACCGATGATGCTGGTCGTGTCACTGCGTTCCTGGAGAAACCCACCTCGGCGCAGGAGTTGGTGACAGATCAGATCAACGCAGGTTGCTACGTCTTTCGACGCAGCGTTATTGATGCAATCCCAACTGGGCGACCGGTTTCCGTTGAGAGGGAGACCTTCCCATCGTTGCTTGCCTCGGGTGCCGTCGTCACAGGATTTGTTGATGACGGATACTGGCTCGATCTGGGAACACCACTGGCCTTTGTTCAGGGTTCCCGTGATCTGGTACTCGGGCGCGCTCCGTCGCCCGCACTGCCAGGTGCGGTGGGTGAGTATCTGGTTCAGCCGAGTGCCGAGATCGCAAGTGATGCAGTGCTTGTCGGGGGAACGTACGTAGGCGCCGGTGCCACCGTGGGAGCCGGGGCCATTGTGAACGGTTCGGCTCTATTCGACGGCGCGATGATCGCGGCGGGTGCACATGTGCGGGATTCGGTTGTGGGATCGGGTGCGATCGTCGGAGCGGGTGCCTACCTCGACGGTGTGGTGGTGGGCGACCGGGCCGTCATCGGTCCGGGGAATGAGCTGATTCGTGGTGCTCGGGTCTGGCCCGGGATCGCCCTCGGTGATACCTCGGTGCGCTTCTCCTCTGACCGCTAGTCAGTCGAATGGGCCCCGGAACCGCCGGTGCTGTATGCGTCGGTAAACATGATGATGCGATCCCAGGCGTCAGCACAAGCGTCCTGATGCTCGGCAAAGCTCCGATCGAAGAATGAGTGCGGGGCACCTTCGTAGACGAATCGCTGAGCCTGGATGCCGCGCGCGGCAAGGTTGTCCAGCAGTGGGTCGAACTGCTCTGGTCGGATGTTCTGATCCTCACCTGCGAGCAGACACAGGATGGGTGCCTGCATCCTCGGCTCGACAGAGAGTGCGCCGTCAACCCGACCATAAAAGCCGATACATCCAGCAAGTCCGGGAGTGTCCGCGGACTGTCGCCACGAGTTCCCGCCACCGAAGCAGAAGCCGACTGTGAAGATGTCAACGGCGGCACCACCGAGGCTTGTGCGCAGGTACTCGACGGCTGCGCGGGTGTCTGCCGCGACGCCCTCCGGTGTGCTCTGATCAACATGGGTTCGAAACTCGAATGCCTCGGTTCGATCATCGGTGTCTGCAGTGCGACCGAAGTAGTCGATGGCGATCGCTGAGAAGCCGGCCTCAGCGAACCGGTCGGCCAGATCACAGTAGTAGGCGTGCAGTCCTCGGATATCCGGCAGGATCACCACGCCGCGGCCCGTAGTGGTTTCTGGTTGAACGGCATATGCCATGAAGCTGTTGCCGTCGCGCGACTGCAGTCGCAACCGCTCACCACTGTGGATAGGAGCGATTCGTGGCGGTGCCGGCGGGCGGCTGTGATCGTCGTGGCACATGGCTCTCCCTGTGGTTGCTGTGCGGACCCTGTAGTGGCGGTTATGTGGTGCTGGCGACCTCTACTGTGCAGCCGCCATGAGCCGGTCTTTGTCTCGGCTGATGACCGACTCCAGATCGCCAACTTGAGCCAATTGGACGAGCACGCCTCCATTGGCCCTCGGGTGAATGAAGACTTCCGACCACACCGGATCGTGATGAAGACCGAAGGTCTCGATTCCGCGCTCTGACAGTACGGATATCGCCGCGTTGATGTCGTCAACTGTGAACGTTATGTGGTGAACACCGCCCCGACCGGCAGTTGCGGTGAAGAACCGATCAAAGAAGGTGGATTCCGGAGTCGGCGCCATGAGCTCGATACGTCCGTCGCCAATGGTGAACGTCATCACCACAGCTCCGATGGGAAGTACCTCGCCGTGGGAGAACACCCCGCCCAGAACGTCTTGATAGAACTCGACCAGGGGAGCGATATGCGGGCCGGCAACGGCGGTGTGGTCGTAGCGGGCGCCAATAGCGGCAAGTACGCCAGTGAGTTCACTCATGGGACAAGCGTGGCAGCCTCGGCCGCCATCGGCACATCCGGGGCGTTTGCAGCCAGATCAGCGGCGGATCAGGTGCTGATCGACGGTTCGGGGCGGCCTGGATCCTGGGCCTTCGGCTGGGTATCCCACTGCAATGCCGCCCAACGGCTGCCAATCTTCGGGAAGGTCGAGAATCGCGCGGACGATGTCGGCACAGAAGATGGTGGAGGAGATCCACGCCGTCCCCACTCCATGGGCAGCCATCGTCACGAGAAAGTTCTCAACGGCTGCCCCGCCGGCGACAAGGAACAGATCTCTCTCAAAGCCACGCCGGTCTGCGTCCGGGTACTCATGTGCGGCGTCGCCGAGTGCCGAGAATGGCAGGACCACGCAGGGGGCGTCGCGCAGAACAAGGCCACGTCGCAGCCGCTTGGTGACTGAGGTGTCGTCGTAGGAGTCCCGCTCCTTGAGATCAGCTCTCCACTTTTCAGCCATGGCATCAAAGAGTCGGGTTCGCAGTTCGGGAGTTTCAAGAACGACGAATCGCCACGGCGTCGTGTGGTGGGGACTTGGTGCTGTGATGGCTGCGGCAACACCCAACTCGATGATGTGTGATGGGACCGGATCATCGGTGAACCGCCGCACCGTCCGACGTTCGGCCACTGCGTCCTGCCGACCCTGCGTCCTGCCGATCTCCATGGCCTCTGCAGTACCCAGCCAGAACAGATCGTCACCCTGACCCCGAATGAGCGCTCGGGCTCCCAGTCCGTCCTCGGCCGTGACGTAGTCGTGCAGGCCTCGAACGACTGCGACCGGCTGCCCGGTGATCTTGCCGGTCACGAGGTCAGCAGCGGCAGCGACCTCGTCAGCGATTGCCGTGACCGTCATTTCAAGCGGCCGTCCTTGGGTGTCAACCCGGCCGCGGTAGTCGTCGAGAACCTCAATACCTGCTGCGCCGATTGCGGCATCTGTGAGGCCATCGCGCCAGGCCCGGCCCAGGGTGTCGGTGATGATCACTCCAAGGGTGACTCCACAGGACTCCTGCAGGTGTGCGCGAATCTCCCTGGCACTGGCATCGGGGTCCAGCGGAAGGAGCAGTACGGTGCCCGCTGGCGTGTTCGATGCGTCCACCCCAGCAGCGGCCATGATCAGGCCGTGTCGGGTTTCCACTATCCGGGTGTGGCCGCGTGGGGTGATCTTGGTGGCAACCACGCGCACCGTCTCATCGATGATCGCGTCGTCTCGTGAGTCAGCCAGGACGATACGTCCCTCTGCCTTGCTGACGATCTTGCTGGTTACGACCACCACATCTCCGTCAGTCAGACCGGTCGAGCCATCGGGCCAGGTGATGTTCACCTCTGCTGCCACAACGAGCCCGGCAATATCGTCACCCGAGGTGATCTCAGGCAGTCCCGGAACGCCGGTGACCATGAGCCCAGCCATCACGCATCAGTCCCTATGTTCGAGGCAAGATCGAGTGCCGCGGCGGCCATGGCCGCCGTCGTTGGTATGTCCGTCATCAGAAGTGGCACTGCACGGCAGGTGATTCCCAGGTGTGAGACCTGTTCCACGACGTCGGCATCGGCGAGATTATCGACCAGCCAGCCATCGATCACCCCATTCTCAGACGACGAGGTGGCGCTGGAACTCCGCGCTCCGTAGTGAGCTGCAACCGCGGCGGCTGAGGTCTCGACGCCGATGGCGGCCAGACATGCATCGGCCATCCCGCGAACAGGTGCCGCGCCGATGATCGGTGACAGGCCGACAACCGGCGCCCGAGTTGTTTGAATCGCCTGCCGGATTCCGGGGATCTGGAGAATTGTGCCAATGGAAACGATGGGATTCGATGGGGGGAAGAGGATCACATCAGCGCCGTCGATGGCCTCGAGCACACCGGGTGCTGGACTGGCCGTTTCAGCTCCCACGAGAACGAAATCGCGGGCAGGGATTCCAGCGCGATGCTTGATCCACCATTCCTGGAAGTGGATCGCCTCCCTGGTCCCGGGCAAGTCTGCGTCGACAACCACGTGCGTCTCGACGCGATCGTTTGTGGCTGGGATGAGAGTGACGCCCGGCTTCCATCGTTCGCAGAGCGCTCGGGTCACATCGGCCAGCGAGTAGCCCGCAGCAAGCATCTGAGTTCGGACCAGATGTGTGGCCAGATCCTTGTCGCCCAGCCCGAACCACTCCGGGCCTACTCCGTATGCGGCAAGCTCGTCCCGGACGACAAAGGTCTCACCCTCGCGCCCCCATCCCCGATCCTTACTGATGCCATCCCCGAGGGTGTACATGATCGAGTCGAGGTCCGGACAAATCTGCAGACCATGAAGTCTGATGTCGTCCCCATTGTTGACGATCACGGTGATCGTGGTGTCCCACCCGCGTTCGGCAATCAAGGCTCGCAACCCGCTGATGAACCGTGCGCCACCGATCCCCCCGGCGAGCAGAACAATCGATGCAGGGTTTACCTGAGTAGCCACACGGAGATCCTGCCATGTGACGGGACAACGGGCCTACTCACCCAAAGTAGTGAAATCAATACTTTCAGTAGCCAGTTTTTTTACTCTGGGGTTGACTCGAAGGCATTACACAGGTGTAATTTGTGCCTGAGGTGCTAGTCAGCACGGGTCCAGTACGTACTTAGGAGCATTCGGCATTGCGCTCCAGGCGAGGAGGTACCGGCGTGAGCCACGTCACCGTTCTACCGCTGTCCGAGGTCGAAGAACTTGGTTGGCAAGAACGAGCGCTGTGCGCGCAGACCGATCCCGAGGCGTTCTTCCCTGAGAAGGGCGGCTCCACTCGCGAGGCCAAAAAGGTCTGTACAACATGTGAGGTTCGCGTTGAGTGTCTCGAGTACGCCCTCGAGAATGATGAGCGTTTCGGGATCTGGGGCGGCCTGTCTGAGCGCGAGCGCCGGCGGATGAAGAAGGCGGCTGGCTGAAGGTTTCCTCAGTCGAGATGCGTTTACCCGCGTGAGCGGGCCATTTCTGGTCTGTTGTCGTGGACTCCACTCCCCATAGACGTCCGCTTATGTGTCTGCATCGCATAGGGTGCTTGAGTCATGTCCAGTGAACTGCCCCCCGGGCGTCCAGTAGAGCCTTCGAACCCATTGCGCAGGACGCAGCCGGGTGAGTTTGGTGACGACGCCATCGCCACGACTGTCTTTGAAAGTTCTACGACTGATCGTGCTGGGGATGACAGTTTCTTCGATCAGGATCAGCTGTTTGATCAAGAGCACGTACTCGACGGCACCGAGCCCGCTGTGCAGCCGGATCAGGTACAAGATGCTGTTCAAGATGAGGGACAGGGCGAGGACTATGAGGATTTCGCCAGTTATCTCGATCAATCAGATGATGAGGTCCTCGAGGTTCCTCGACGTCCTCATCACGTCACAACTGTTCTCATCGCACATGATGGATCTCGCTGGCTGAAGGCAACTCTTCTGGCTCTGGCTCGGCTGCCGTACCGACCTGACCGCATCGTTGCGGTTGATACCGGCAGTACTGATGACACCGCTGCCATCCTTCGAGGGGCTGTAACCACGGGCACGATTGATGAAGTCGTCACTGCTGATCAGGACACGGGTTTCGGACAGGCGGTCGCGCTGGCGATTGACACAGCGGGCCGCCCTGATGAAGCAGAGTTGGCCCGAATTGTCCGTGAAGGTCTTGGCCTGGCACCGGACGTTGAGGACGAGTCACCCGATGATCCACAGCTGACGCCAGAGGTCACTGTGCAGTGGGTGTGGATTCTGCACGATGACTCAGCTCCAGAACCGGAAGCGCTCGAGGGCCTCTTGCTCGCGGCGGACACCGAGCGTTCAGCAGACATCCTCGGACCCAAACTGCGGGGCTGGAACAATCAGGATCAGCTGGTGTCGGTGGGTATCACCGTCGCCCGATCGGGAAATCTGGTCGATGGTCTTGAACCACGTGAGCTCGATCAGGGTCAGCATGACGGCAGACGTGATGTCCTTGCCGTGAGCAGTGCTGGCATGCTCATTCGTCGGGACGTGTGGGATGTACTCGACGGATTTGACCCGACACTGCCCTTCTTCCGTGACGACATCGACTTCTGCTGGCGTGCACGACGTGCCGGCTATCGCGTCATCGTCACAAGTGACGCGATCGTCCACCACCGCGAGGCAGCCACTCATGGGCGCCGCGATATTCACGCTGGCTCTCCTAAGTACCCTGATCGGCCGCGTCGGATTGATCGATCTGCCTCAATCCACTTGATGCGGGCACATGCGACGGGGCTGCGCAGCCTCTTTGTAACTCTGTGGCTCCTCTTGGGATCTCTGGCCCGCGCCCTCTCCCTTCTGATTGGCAAGGCTCCGGATCAGGCTCGGGACGAATGGGGCGCATTCCGGGATGCCGTACGAGATCGCGCGGGGCTCAAGTCGTCTCGGCAGCGCATTGCAGCGGCTGCGGAACTTCCCTCGGCTGTCCCAGAGTCAGATGTTCGGACCCTGCTCGCACCGCGGGGAATGCAGGCTCGACTCGCATGGGAGAGGGTCGCGGAGGCTGTGGCCGGGCGCGACACCGATGACGCTGGACGTTCAGTTCTGGAGTCCACCACCGATGATCCCGACGGCTGGTACGCAGACGACCGCCGTCCATCTCGGTTAAGTCGATTCCTGCGTCAGCCGGCCACATTGGTAGTGCTCCTGCTGCTGGCTGCTGCGCTCATCGGTGAGCGGGCCCTTCTTGGGTCCGGCGTTCTTCTCGGAGGTGCTCTGCTACCGGCGCCTGAGGGAGCCGGGGATCTGTGGTCGATGTTCACCAATGCCTGGCATGAAGTGGGAGTTGGCTCCTCAGCGGACGCACCGTCATGGCTGCTCCCGCTGACACTTTTGGCAGGAGTGATGCGCGGTTCGGCCTCTGTTGCCGTAGACGTCATCCTTCTCTTGGCAATACCACTGTCCGGACTTTCGATGTATCTGTCGTCGCGCCCGCTGCTCAGTCAGTGGTGGTCACGTGCTTGGGCGGCGGTGGCCTACGCGACACTGCCAGCGGTGACTGGTGCGTTGAGTGGTGGTCGAATCGGTTCCGCGGTGGCCATCGTGCTACTTCCGATAGTCGTCAACATCTCTGCTCCCCTGATGGGCGTGGGACGCTCGGCCACATGGCGGCGAGTGTTTGGCACCTCTCTGCTCCTGGCAGTTCTCTTGTCATTTGTCCCCACGTTGTGGCTCGTGATGATCGTTGTGTCACTCGTGGCCACGTTCACTCTGGTCAAGGGCAGGGGTGAGCGAGCCAGACTGTGGGTCGCTACGGTCCTACCCTTCGTCCTGCTGATGCCCTGGGCCTTGAGGGTGTTGCGGGATCCGGCCCTTTTGTGGCTGGAGCCAGGCCTTGTTGGCCCAACCGATCTCAACCTGAATGCCTTTGATGTCCTGCTTCTGCGGCCCGGAGGTCCAGGATCCACATCGATCTTGCTGGGTATCGGCTTCGTCCTGGCCGGCCTGGCTGCCCTCGTTGTCCCGGGCCCGCGCCGGGCTATCTCAACTCTGTGGGTTCTCGGCTTCATCGGTTTCTTCTTCGCCGTTGTTCAGTCGATTCTTCGGGTGACTCCGAACTCGTTCTCAAGTTCCCTTCAGTCATGGCCGGGTGCCACCACAGCTCTGTGGGGTGGTGCGTTGATTGTCGCTGTGGCGATCGCTGCTGAAAGGGTCCCGGCGCTGTTCACGGAGGCGGACTTTGGTATCCGTCAGGTGATCACCGGTGTCCTTGCGGTGCTCCTGTTGATCGCCCCGGGGTTCTCACTCTTCCGCATAGTCAAGGGTGTTGATGGTCCAATCCATCGGGGTACCCGCCAGGTTCTTCCGGCCTTCGTGGCAGCCGAGATGCACACCCCCTTCAGGCCCAGAACTGTGGTTCTCAGAAGAGATGCTGGCGTCATCCACTACGACCTCATGAGCGTCCCAGAGCCAGTTCTCGGGGATATAGACGTTGCTCCGCCGGCGTGGATCTCAAGTCAACTTGATCTCATTGTCGGCCGCATGTCTGCTGGCCTTGGTGCGAATGAGATTGATGCTCTGGCAACCCACGGCGTCCAGTACGTCCTGCTCAGTGATGCTCGCAAACATGACGGGCTGGTTGACGCATTGGACGGTGAACGTGGGCTGCGCCGGTTGTCGACCCACAACGGCGAAGCTCTGTGGCAGGTCGTTTCAACCTCCTCCAGGGTGCAGGCACTTGAGCCGACAACAGGAGGAACGGCTGGCGTGGTTGCAGTGCGCACGTCGATTGCTGTGCCCACCACGACGGATGATCCGCGCGTCATTACGAACGTCGACACCACGGTGCGCAAGGGAGCCTCGGGGCGCCAGCTGCTCATGTCCGAAGCATTCGACGACCGGTGGACATGGTCGGTGGACGGTCAGCGGGTTTCGCCGGTGTCACCATCGATTCCAGGTCCTACCAGCCAGACTGATCCGAGTCTGCAGCAGGTACCGCTGAACCCGACCGCAACTCCCGCCACGATCAGTTTCGACGGATCCGGCCGACGTGGCTGGATTACTGCGGAACTTATTGCGATCGCACTCGTTGTTCTCTTTGCGCTGCCATCCCGTCGCCGCCAGGTCGACGATGACGAGGATGTTCTGGGGGATGAGACACCGGGTCAATCAGACGACGCGGCACCGGCCGGCCCGGCGGATGTTCCGCAGGGCCCAGACGCAGCTGAGGCGTTGATCATTGCCACGCAGGAGGAAGGGGGGAGCCGTCGATGAGTGACGAGCGGGATCCTGCGTCTGAGCTGTCCGACCTCCCCTTCGATGATGACGAGTTGACGATCGAGTCGGTCGAATTCACCCCTGAGCGATCTGAGGTGCTGGATTCGGAGTTGAAGGCCGATTCCGTCATGGAACACAAGGCGCCCAAGACCATTCGCATCCGTTCCGGACAGGTGGGGCGTGAGCGAACTGTGGCGGAACCCGCTGTGCCTTCTGAGCCGTTCACCTTGCGGAGTCGACGCGGAGTGGCTCTGGTGGCTGCGGCGTCCGTGATCGTCTTGGCCGCGGTCGGCACGCTCATCAATCGCGGATCTGTCGTTCAACCGGCAGTGCCGACGGTCGAACCGGTGGCCTCGAGCGAGGTGGTATGCCCAATAACAACCGCAACGAATGATCTGACCTCCGCCATCACGGCCGCTGTGGCACCCCTGCCCACCGTGGTTGACGGGACGGCCAATCTGGCCAACCTGGTAAAGACGGGCGCCTCGACGGATCCTCTCGTGATCAAATCCCCGGGCACGCTTGTCAGCAGAGTATTTCGAGGTAAATCTGGCCCCGCGCAGATGGCCTCTTCTTTGGGAAGCTACGCCACCGGATTCGGCGCAGACCAGTCCATTCGATCTGGCATGGGTGCCAGTCGAGGGCGGGCAATTGCCCCCTGCAGCCGCTCGGTAACCGATGCGTGGCTTCTCGGCGGGTCCTCGCTTGTCGGTCACCTGACGACGATCCTGCTCGTCAACAACGATGATCGTTCCGCTCAGGTGGATCTGGAGATCTTTGGGGCCGACGGTCAGATCTCGTCACCCGGGGCCACCGGGATCGCGGTCGCTGGAGCCAGCACCTTGCGGGTTTCTCTGGCGGCGCTGGCTCCCAACCAACCGGTCACTGCCGTCCACGTTGTCGTTCAGTCGGGTCGAGTCGGTGCCAGCGCCCTTGAATTCGATTCAAATGGTCTGACTCCTCAGGGTGTATCAGCGATGTCAGCCTCGACCGCGGGTCGATCCCTAGTGATTCCGATGATCCCGAAGAAGGTGGCAGCCGCGCGGCTGATTCTGCTTGCACCATCTCGTGATGCCACTGCACATGTCACTCTGCTCACCACCCAGGGAGCGGCCACCCCTGTTGGCTTCGACAGTGTTCAGCTGACAGCTGGTGAAGTGCAGATCCTTGACCTCACCAAAGTGCTCGCTGGCGGTTCCGGAGGCCTCATGGTCAAGGCCGATGGCGACATCGTTGCCGGGGCCGTCGTAACCTCGGGGGGCAAAGATCAACTGCGCGAAGGTGACAAGGAGGCCGCGACGCCAGCATTGACCAGTCCTGGACTTATTACGGGCCTGGCTGGACCGCACCTGGTTCATGAACTGGGAATTGCTGCACCATCGTCAACAGCCACGGTGAAGGTTGATCTCTACGTGGGTGGCAAGGCAGCCCCGACCTGGACGCGCACCGTCACTGTCAAGCAAGGATCGATTGTCGACGAGGTCGTGCCGGTGTCGACTCCCGATTCCACATCTATGATTCTGGTGACGCCGGTCTCCGGTGGACCGGTCTATGTAACCCGAGTCGAGACTGAACTGGGACGAAATGGTCCCATGCTCGGGCTTGCCCCGTTGCTCCCGATACGTGCGACCACACTGGTACCGCCCGTGGAGTCTGTTCCGGGGTCTGCTGTTCTAGCCGGCCCATAGTCGCCTGCGGCTCCAAACCACGCTGGTCGCGTCGACAGCCACCCTGAACCGCCACGCAACAATGTGACATTTGCGAACATCTGACGGCGTGCCAATCACGGCCACTGTCGGTTGGTCGTTCTATGGTCAGATCTGTGAGTCCAGTCCGCAGATGTTCCAAGCCCTCGTGCACCCGCGCTGCGGTTGCCACGTTGACGTACGTGTACGCGGACCAGACTGCAGTTGTTGGTCCATTGGCCACCTATGCCGAACCTCACTGCTACGACCTGTGTGCCGTGCACAGTGATCGGATGACCGCACCTCGTGGCTGGGAGGTTGTGCGGCTGACACCTGATCCGGATGCACTTCGTCCGTCCAGTGATGATCTCGAGGCGTTGGCCGATGCCGTCCGCGAGGCGGCCCGTCCTCGTCACCATGACGCTGTGGGCACTGTCGAGGTTGGTCGTCGCGGGCATCTGCGGGTTCTGCGCTCCGAGGTGTGATGTATCGGGTCTCGGGCCCGCTCACTGCTCGTACTACTGGTTGATACCTGGACATCTCTGCTTCAGCTCCATACCGGGACCAGTAGGGTGAACTCGTGATTACTTCCGATCAGCTTGACCGGCTCATCAAGGCATATGACGTTCGCGGGGTTTTTCCGGATGATCTGAATGCTGAGGTTGCCCAGCTCGTTGGTGCCGCGTTTGTCACCGTGGTCGGTGCCGCGAAGGCAGCTGGTGGCCCTGGTGCGATCGTCGTCGGCCGCGATATGCGTCCGTCCGGTCCTGAACTTGTCGAGGCATTTGCACGAGGTGTCACGTCGCTGGGCGTTGATGTCGTTGACATCGGACTGGCGTCCACTGATGAGCTCTACTTCGCTGCTGGCTCACTGGGGCTGCCGGGGGCCATGTTCACGGCGAGTCACAATCCGGCGAGGTACAACGGCATCAAACTGTGTCGGGTAGGCGCCTCTCCAGTAGGTCAGGAGTCCGGACTTCGCGAGATCAGGTCCCTGGTTGAGTCGTGGGCGAACGGTGGGTCACCTGCAGCCGCAGCTCCTGCAGGATCGGTCACCGAGCGCGAGGTTCTTGGTGACTACGCCTCCTTCCTGCACGGCTTGGTCGACCTTCGGCGC
>CAXBQZ010000038.1:0-25911 GCA_963978055.1 uncultured bacterium | reverse complement strand
GAATCCGGTGAGTAGGACCGGTGACATCGGCTCCCTGAGCAGGAAGATTCCGAGGAAGAACTGGATGCTCGGGGTCAGGTACTGCAGTAGGCCCATGGTCGACAGGGGAATGCGGATGGCAGCCCCGCTGAACAGGAGCAGCGGTACCGCCGTCACAACACCGGCTCCGGCCAGAAGCAATGTCTCCGACACGCTCGAATGGCCGAATACCAGGGCATTACGTGATGCGAGCCAGAGCAGATAGGCGATGCAGAACGGTGTGACGTAGGCAGTTTCCACGGTCAGGCTTGCGATCGGGTCGACGTCAGCAATCTTCTTGATAACTCCGTAGCCGGCGAAGGAGAAGGCCAAGACCAGCGCGACCCACGGCAGTCGACCGTAGCCGAAGGTGGTGACCACAACAGCGACCACGGCCAGACCAACAGCGAACCACTGCAGTGGCCGCAACTTCTCACCCAGAAACACCGTGCCAACAACGACCAGGACGAGAGGGTTGATGAAGTAGCCGAGCGCCCCCTCCACAACATGCTCATTCGCAACTGCCCAGATGTACAGACCCCAGTTGAGTCCAATGAGCACACTTGCGATCGCCAGAAGCAGCATTGACCGCCTGTTACCAAGCACGGGTCGAAGCCGTGACCACGTTCGTGTGACGGTCATGAGCAGGACCATGAATGCCAACGACCACACAAACCGGTCGCAGAGGATCTCCAAGGGCGTAGCTGGGGCAAGACGCGACCAGTACAGGGGAAACAGGCCCCAGAGCCCGTAGGCGGCGAAGCCAAAGATCAGGCCAAGACGGTGCTGTGCTGCTGCGTCGCGAGCCTGCTCCGATTCAGCCATGTACAGACCGTACGCCGTCGGCAGACGAGTGCATCGTCCGACCCTCCGAGCAACTACTCGGCGATCTCCCAGGTGTCCTTGCCAGCGATCAGCGCGGCAAGATCACCGCGCCCGCCGGCTTGTGCATTGTGAAGCTGGGTCTGGAACATCTCGTCGTAGGTTGAGCGCTTCACATCACGGAAGACGCCGATCGGCGTGTTTGCCAGGCTCAGCGGATCGGACAGACGAGACAGGCCGAATGCCACAGACGGGTCAGCGGCATGTGCATCGTGGATCAGCAGTGAACGACGTCCGATCTCGTCAACATCAGCGATCTGGAGCGTGCCGTCTGCTGCGCGGTAGACCCCTCGAGAGCCGTCCACCAGTGTGATCGGCTTGCCATGCTCAAGTCGGAAGGTCAGTGAATCGCGATGATCCGAGTCCTTCAGCGGTTCCCATGCCCCATCGTTGAAGATGTTGCAGTTCTGGTAGATCTCGACCAGCGCGGTACCCTCGTGCATCGCCGCAGCGCGCAGAGTCTCGGTGAGGTGCTTGCGGTCAGAATCAATGGTGCGCGCGACGAAGGATGCTTCCGCGCCGAGGGCAAACGACACCGGGTTGAACGGATAGTCCAGTGATCCCAGCGGGGTGGATTTGGTGACCTTGCCGAACTCAGAGGTAGGGGAGTACTGCCCTTTGGTGAGTCCGTAGATCCGGTTGTTGAACAGCAGGATCTTTAGATTCACGTTTCGACGCAGGGCATGCATGAGGTGGTTGCCGCCGATCGACAGCGCATCACCATCACCGGTGACGACCCAGACAGACAGATCGGGGCGGGTCATGGCGAGCCCGGAGGCGATAGCCGGGGCGCGACCATGGATCGAATGCATGCCATAGGTGTTCATGTAGTACGGGAAGCGACTTGAGCAACCGATCCCGGAGATCCAGACGATGTTCTCTTTTGCCAGGCCAAGCTCGGGCATGAAGCTCTGAACCCCGGCGAGGATGGCGTAGTCGCCACAGCCGGGACACCAGCGGACTTCCTGATCAGTCTTGAAATCCTTTGCCCCTTGGGCAACCTCGGTCTTGGGAACCAGTCGCAGTGAGGGGAAACCCAGATCAACTGCCTCAGACACTGGCGATCACATCCTTGATCACTCCGGCGAGTTCCTCTGCCTTGAACGGCAGGCCACGCACCTGGTTGTAGGGGATTGCGTCAACGAGGTACTTGCCACGGATGAGCAGGGCCAACTGGCCAAGGTTCATCTCGGGAATCACGACCTTGTCATATCGACGTAGGACCTCACCGAGGTTCTTCGGGAAGGGATTCAGGTGCCGAAGGTGAGCCTCGGCAACGGGTATCCCCTCAGCTCGCACTCGTCGAACTGCTGCACCGATGGGCCCAAAGGTGGAACCCCAGCCGAGCACCAATACCCGTGCATCCCCGGATGGGTCGTCAACCTCGATATCTGGAACATCGATCCCGTCAATCTTGGCCTGACGCAGACGCACCATCCGATCGTGATTGGCGGCGTCGTAGGAGATGTTGCCACTGCCATCGGCCTTCTCGATCCCTCCGATGCGATGCTCAAGTCCAGGCGTACCAGGAACAGCCCATGGGCGGGCAAGGGTTTCGGGATCGCGGATGAAGGGCCAGAACTCCTGGCTGCCATCCTCATTGGTGTGGTTGGGGCTGGAGGCGAACTCGACACGCAGATCGGGCAGTGTCTCCACATCGGGAATCTGCCACGGCTCTGAGCCATTGGCGAGGTAGCCGTCCGAGAGCAGGAAGACGGGGGTTCGGTACTGCGTGGCGATTCGGACTGCCTCGATTGCTGCGCCGAAGCAGTCGGCTGGGGAGCATGGCGCCACGATTGGAACCGGTGCCTCTCCGTTACGACCGAACATCGCCTGCAGCAGATCCGCCTGCTCGGTCTTGGTAGGAAGTCCGGTGGACGGACCTCCGCGCTGAACATCGACGATTACCAGTGGCAGTTCAAGTGCCACGGCCAGACCGATCGTCTCGGACTTCAGCGCAACACCTGGACCTGAGGTGGTGGTGACCCCGATCATTCCGCCGTACGAGGCGCCCAGGGCTGCACCGATTCCGGCGATCTCATCCTCTGCCTGGAAGGTCATCACACCGAAGTTCTTATGCTTGCTCAACTCGTGCAGGATGTCTGACGCGGGTGTGATCGGATAACTGCCGAGGTACAGCGGAATGCCAGCTCGCTCCGAGGCAGCAATCAGTCCATAGGACAGCGCCACATTGCCCGAGATATTGCGATACCGACCAGGCTTCATCCGGGCCGGACGGATCTCATACTGGACGGAGAACTCCTCGGTGGTCTCTCCGTAGGACCAGCCCGCTTCGAAAGCCGCGATGTTGGCGGCGAGAATCTCCGGGGTGCGACCGAACTTGTTTCCGAGGAACTCGATCGTTGCCTCGGTTGGTCGGTGGTAGAGCCAGGACAGCATGCCGAGGGCGAACATGTTCTTTGCCCTCTCGGCCTCCTTCTTCCCGATGTCGAAGTCCTTCAGGGCTTCGACTGTCAGAGAGGTCAGGGCGATCGGGTGAACCCGGAATGAGTCCAGTGTGCCGTCCTCAAGTGGACTGGATTCATAACCCACCTTCGACAGATTTCGAGTGGTGAACTCATCGGTGTTGAGGATCAGATCCGCACCGCGGGGAAGATCCTTGATATTGGCTTTGAGGGCAGCCGGATTCATGGCCACGAGCACATTGGGCGAATCGCCGGGAGTCATGATCTCGTGATCCGCGAAATGCAGCTGAAAGGCCGAGACACCCGGCAGGGTGCCCGCTGGTGCGCGAATCTCGGCGGGAAAGTCGGGCAGGGTAGACAGATCGTTGCCGAACTCTGCCGTTCGGGAGGTGAACTGGTCACCGGTCAACTGCATACCGTCACCGGAGTCGCCGGCGAATCGGATGATTACTTGATCCAGCTGCACTACTTGCTTGGTCACGCCATCGCCTCACAGACCCGACAGATCATGTGCTGAGTGTCAACCTCAGCCTCTAAGTTCAGTCGACGCTGACTGGAGTTTCCTTGAGCCATATTCTCGTGGCAGATCCGTCCAGCGGTAGTTTCAGATCTGGTGATTCGGGTCACTAGGCTTGGCGACAGGGTCTCGAGCGGGCGAGTGTGGAGGGTGGTGGGTAAACATGTCCGAACTGGTCGAACTGGGAATCCCAGAACTGCCTGGACTGAGCGCACCATCGACCCCAATCACCCAGGGCATCGTCATCCACCACGATCGGACGTACGTCCTCACGGTCGTCAATGCGGGGCTGGCCTGCTGCTCGATCGAGTTTGTGAGTGCAATTGAGCGCTGGGGAACCATCGAGAACGATGCCCAGGGCGAGCAGGTGCTGGTCGTGTCAGGAACCTGCACTACCAAGATTGCCCCGCTGGTGACGCAACTCTTCGCCCAGATGCCGCCGGGCTCGAAGGTGGTCTCGTTCGGAGCCTGTACCGCCAGCGGGGGCCCGTACTGGGACTCGTACTCGGTGATCCCCGGAATCGGTGAACTCGTACCTGTCGATCTCTATATCCCGGGCTGCCCCCCGCGTCCAGAGGCATTACTTCACGGCCTTGGCCAACTGTTCGAGGACGCACACCAATGACCCCAGCAACCCACGTCAACGCGCTTCGAAATCTCCTTCTGCCGTGGGTGGATACCAATGCTGGCTGCCTGGCCCCGGTGACCCGGCAGGCTGACTGGATCGACGTGCGTTCAGTTGACTGGCTCACCTCGGTCGATGTCCTGCGGATGGGTGGAGCACACTACTTCGACTTTCTTACTGCGTACGTCCACAACGATGACCTCGACATCGTTCTGCACGCGGCCACACCTGACTTCACTGACCACATCGTTGTTCGCACACATCTTGTTGGACTATCCCTGCCGAGCATCACCTCGATATTTCCTGGGGCAAAATGGGCCGAACGGGAACTGTCCGAGATGTTCGGTCTCGAAATCAGTGGCCACCCGAACCCGGGGAACCTGCTCCTGGCCAACGAGTTCCACGGCTCACCACTGCGCAAGGACTTCCCGCTTTCGGCCCGCCTCGAGCAGCCATGGCCGGGGGAGGTTGAGCCGGGCGGCACTCGGGCCCGGCGGAAATCCCTGCCTCCGGGCGTCTGGCCTACCTGGATCACAGAATCGGTGGGTCGTCATGGCGACTGAGGTACCCGGGGTCCCATCGTCCTCACGAGGATCGATCGTTCTGATCGAGGAGAAGTGCACCGTGTGCATGCTGTGTGCACGTGAGTGTCCCGACTGGTGCATTCAGATCGAGGGGCACAAGGAGACGATCCCCGCCGACGAGCCGCGTGGCCGCGATCGTCAGGTGAACGTTCTCGATCGCTTCGCAATCGATTTCAGTACATGCATGTTCTGCAGTATCTGCATAGACGTCTGCCCCTTCGATGCGCTCAGCTGGTCTCCCGAGTTCCGCTTCGTTGGTGACAGACCAGCTGATCTGCTCATCGAGCAGGAAACCCTCAGCTCGTGGGGTGACTGAGAGTTGACGAGGTCGTCAGCGGTAGTTGACGAACTGAACTGCGAAATCCAGATCGGCACCGCGAACCAGCGCCTGGACTTCTTGGAGGTCGTCGCGGCTCTTGGACGTGACGCGAAGCTCCTCACCCATCACCTGAGTCTTCACAGACTTGGGCCCCTCATCGCGGATCAGCTTGCCCAACTTCTTCGCCTGCTCCTGGCTGATGCCGGCGGCGAAGGTGCAGGAGATCTTGTATTCCTTACCTGATGCGCGCGGGTCACTTGCAGTCAGCGACTTCAGCGAGATCTGGCGCTTGACGAGCTTGTCGCGGAAAACCTCAAGGGCGGCGGCAACTCGCTCCTCGGTGGAAGCACTCAACTCGACGGCGAGCTCACCCTTCCACTCGATGGAGGCATCGGTTCCTTTGAAGTCGAACCGCTGGACGAGTTCCTTGGCGGCCTGATTCAGGGCATTGTCGAGTTCCTGGCGGTCGACCTTGCTGACAATGTCAAAACTGCTGTCTGCCATTCGCGGAACTCCTTGGCCAAAGTGGTGTTATCTGTGCGCCTGAATCTACCTGAGTGCACTGTCTCCCGCGGATCTCGACCCATGGGGACGCCGATCGGGCGTAACGACGACTCTGGATTTCATCCTCAGTGCGGTTCGGAGTATCCTTCACGGGCTGCACAATGTGTGGCATGGCGGGTTGCCCGAGCGGCCAATGGGAGCGGACTGTAAATCCGTCGCGAAAGCTTCCCAGGTTCGAATCCTGGACCCGCCACGTACCAGGGACCCGGCCACGGCCGGGTCCCTGATTCGTTCTGCAGGTCTCAGGTCAGCGAGGTGCTGACTACCTCATCGAACGACATACCTATGAGCACCTCACTTGCGTCCCAGAGCTCTCGTGCCATCTGGCCGTCGCGGCCAGCTGAGTTCGGGCTCACAACCTTGGGATACCCGCGCTGTTCGAGGAAGCCATCAGGTCCGATGAACGCACCGGCCGGTATCCCTGACTCAGTGGCGGCGTACAGGGTGGGCAGGGCGCCCATCTCAGCTGGTTGGGCGAGCTTCGCATTGGCCCAGGCCATCATCGACTGTCCGCGTTTATCACCGCGCATGGCTGGACCGACCGACTGAAGGTTGGTGTCGGCGTAGCCGGGGTGCGCGCTGTAGGCGTCGACCGGTGCCTTCACCAGATCAAGTCGTCGCTGAAGTTCAAGGGTGAACAGCAGATTCGCCAGTTTGCTCTGCCCATAGGCACGCCATGGATGGTAGGAAGACACACCCATAAGGTCGTCGAGATTGATCCGGCCGAGGCGGTGTGCGCCACTGGATACGGTGACGACACGCGACCGAACACCACCATGGCCGCTGGCCATCAGATTGGGCAGCAGACCGAGTGTCAGGGCCATGTGCCCCAGGTGGTTGGTGCCTAGCTGCCGCTCAAATCCGTCAACGGTGAGCTGACGGGGGATTGCCATGATGCCGGCGTTGTTGATCAAGACATCGAGCTGGCTGTCGCCAATCTGATCGACCAAGGCCCGGATATTGGCCAGATCTGCCAGATCCAACTCAACGAGGCTGACATCGGCCGTACCGCGACACTGGGTCTGGATCCGGCCCAGTGCATCCTGCCCCTTAGCCTGGTCGCGCACGGCCATCAGGACGCTGGCGCCATGCCGAGCCAGTTCTAGTGCGGTGACATAGCCCAGACCCGAGTTTGCGCCGGTAACAAGAATGCGCCTTCCGGTTTGATCGGGAATGCTGTTGGCGGTCCATCCGCTACCAGTTGAAGCCATGTAGGTAGTCTGCGGGATTGACGCCAGATACGCCCATTCGGAAGCGAGATTGTGGCTCGTTTTGGCGGAAGGCAGGCTTACCGGGTAACCTTCTAGGGCTCTAGGCCCCCATAGCTCAGTCGGCAGAGCGTCTCCATGGTAAGGAGAAGGTCTACGGTTCGATTCCGTATGGGGGCTCGTAATACCGGATCCTTGTCCCAAGGGCCCGGACTCTCGGCGGGGTAGCTCAGCCTGGTAGAGCAAGCGGCTCATAATCGCTGTGTCGCCGGTTCAAGTCCGGCCTCCGCTACTAGTAAGACCTGCACTACCAGAACGGAAGACCAAAACCGCAAGACCGTGTTCCAGTAAGTCTCGTAACGAGGAAAGGCACTCCCGTGGCCAAGAGCGACGTCCGCCCCAAGATCACCCTGGCGTGCCAGGAGTGCAAAGAGCGCAACTACATCACCAAGAAGAATCGTCGTAACGATCCAGATCGTCTTGAGATGAACAAGCACTGCCCGCGCTGCAATGCGCACACTGTGCACAAGGAAACCCGCTAGACCCAAGTATTTGTGCAGAACGGCCGTCCCGGTGGGGCGGCCGTTCTGCATTGTCGGCTACATGACGAGCTGGTCTTCGTCGACCACTGGGTAGGAATCGGCTGAACTGTGCACTAGCGTCGGATCATTGACTGTGAGGAGAGACCATGTCAGCACCTGAAAGCCGGGTTCTCGACGGCCGAGTCGCGATCGTTACGGGCGCCGGCCGGGGTATCGGTCGAGCCACGGCTCTGCGGCTGGCCCGTGATGGGGCCGCGGTGGTCGTGAACGATATCGATGGTGACCCAGCTGCCGAGACCGTGGAGCTGATCACCCAGCAGGGCGGCCAGGCCAGTGCCCTGATCGCGAATACGGTTGATCTCGATCAGGCCCATGCGCTGGTTCGACATGCTGATGAGAAGTTCGGCAAGGTCGACATCCTGATCAACAATGCCGGTACCACACGCGACAAGATGTTCCACGGTCTCACTGATGAGCTGTTCGACTTCGTCATGGATGCGAATCTGCGGACCGCCTATCACACCACTTTGGCCGTGATGCCCTACATGCGCGAGGTGGCCAAGGCCGAGATCGCCCAGACGGGCAAGCCCAGGTACAACCGAAAGATTGTCTTCACCTCATCTGTCGCGGCGCTCATGGGCAACCCCGGTCAGTTCAACTACACCGCTGCGAAAGGTGGACTCATCGCAGTGACGAAGACTCTTGCCCGCGAACTGGGGCCATTTGGAATCAACGTCAACGCAGTCGCACCCGGATTCATCGAGACCCGGCTCACTCAGGCCAAGGCCGATGGCGATGTGTATGGGATCCCCGAGCAACTGCGCGAGCAGTCTCTCGCGCTTATCTCGCTTGGCCGCCTCGGTGAGCCAGAGGACATTGCCAAGGTGCATGCATTTCTGGCCTCATCGGACTCGGACTATGTTTCCGGGGTGACCATCCCGGTTACCGGTGGACAGATCGGAGGTATGTAGACGATGGCGATCAATCTTGATCTGGTGGGGAAGACGTACCCGGCCGCTCCGGTCTACGAGGTCGGGCGCGAGAAGATCCGTGAGTTCGCACGCGCCATCGGAGATGACAATCACGCGTACTTCGATACTGCGGCTGCCCAAGCTCTTGGTCATCGAGACATCATTGCCCCGCCAACCTTTGCGGTGATCATCTCGTTCGCGGCCGCAGCATCCGTGGTGAACGATCCTGAGTTGGGTCTTGACTACAGCCGAGTCGTCCACGGGGAGCAGAGGTTTGCCTACAGCCGTCCCATCACCGCGGGGGATCAGCTGGTAGCGACGGCAACGATCGAGAATCTGCGCATTGCCGCTGGTAATGACATGGTCACCACTCGTACGGAGATCACCACGGTCGATGGTGAGCATGTTGTGTCCGCGACCGCAGTCATCGTCTCCCGGGGGGCAGAGGCATGAGCCTCATGTGGTCACAGGTTGACGTGGGCGCTGAACTTCCGTCCCTATCCGTTCAAGTGGAGCGAGCCACCCTTGTCCGTTACGCGGGAGCCAGTGGTGACTTCAACCCGATTCACTGGAATCAGGAGTTTGCGACCTCCGTCGGCCTGCCAGATGTGATCGCCCACGGCATGTTCACAATGGCCAGCGCGGCTCGATTGGTGACGAACTGGGTCGGCGATCCCGGTGCGCTGGTCGACTATGGGGTGCGGTTCACTCGCCCTGTGGTCGTGCCGAATGACGGGCAGGGAGCCACAATCGAAATCACCGGCGTCGTGGGTGAGAAGTCTGAGGGCAATCTCGTTCGGGTGGACATCACGGCCAAATGTGAGGGTGTCACGGTTCTTGCCAAGGCCTCGGCTGTCGTACGTCTGGCCTAGGACGAGTCAGGTCATGTCTGAGCCGCTGTCGCACTACACCACCCTGGGTGTCGGTGGGCAGGCACGGAATTTCGTCGTTGCCGATGATGAACGGACTCTCATCTCGACCGTGGCCGAGTGTGACGCTCGCGGTGAGCCGGTGCTGATCATCGGTGGTGGAAGCAACCTGGTCATCGCAGATGAGGGCTTTGACGGCACCGCGGTCCTTGTCCGCACACATGGCCTGACCAGTGATGTGGACTCATGTAGTGGAGCCATGGTCACTGTCGCCGCGGGTGAGCCATGGGACGAGGTAGTCGCGCACTGCGTTCGCAAGGAGTGGGCCGGAATCGAGGCACTCTCCGGAATTCCGGGCTCCATCGGGGCGACGCCCATCCAGAATGTCGGGGCCTACGGCCAGCAGGTCAGTGATGTGATCGCCCGCGTGCGAACCTGGGATCGGCGTAAGGGCACCCAGCAGACCCTCAGCGCCGCCGAATGTGGATTCGGGTACCGCACGAGTGTGTTCCGTCAGGATCTCGGCCGGTATCTGATCCTTGACGTCACCATGCAACTGAATCTTTCTGCCCGGTCGGCACCCGTGCACTACCAAGACCTCGTGTCGTACCTGGCTGCTGATACCGGTGACAGGCATGCCATTGATCAACTGCGAGCGGCCGTGTTGGCCGTACGTCGCGGCAAGGGCATGGTGCTTGACCCCGGTGACCCAGACACCCGCAGCACTGGATCGTTCTTCACCAACCCGATTCTCACGACGGCTGCAGCGCAGGGGCTGCCGCAGAGCGCTCCGCGGTACTCGGCAGGGGAGGGTCTGGTGAAGACCAGTGCGGCCTGGCTGATCCAGGAGGCGGGCTTCACCCGAGGATTTGGCAATGATCGTGCGTCAATTTCGTCCAAGCACACATTGGCTTTGACTAATCGCGGCAACGCATCGGCCACGGATGTTCTGGAATTGGCCAGGGTTATTCGCGCGGGCGTGCAGAGCACATTCGGGGTCACCCTCGAGCCAGAGCCGATCTTGGTGAACTGCTCGCTCTAGAGTCAGGCCCGGAGTTTGTCGCGGGTGCGTGTCAGCTCTCGCCGAGCAGGCGCGCGATGCGGGTGGCTCCCTCGACCAGGTCGTCGTCACCCAGGGCATAGGACAGGCGCAGATAACCGGGGGTTCCGAATGCTTCTCCGGGTACGACAGCGACCTCTGCCTCGTCGAGAATGATGGCGGAGAGTTCAGCCGATGAGGTGACCTCACGTCCGCGAATCGTCCGACCGATCACACCCTTGACGCTGGGGTACACGTAGAAGGCACCCTCCGGCAGCGGGCAGGTGACTCCATCGATGGCGTCCAGAATCCCGGTGATGGTCTGGCGCCGGCGATCAAAGGCTGCGCGCATCTGCGCGACTGCGTCGAGGTTGCCCGACACGGCGGCCAGAGCTGCAATCTGAGACACGTTGGCAACGTTGGAGGTCGCGTGGGACTGCAGGTTACCGGCGGCCTTGATCACATCGGCCGGGCCGATCATCCAGCCGACTCGCCAGCCCGTCATGGCGTAGGTCTTGGCAACTCCGTTGACGATCACGCAGCGGTCGGCGATATCGGGAACGACCGCTGGCATCGAGGTGAACTCGGCATCCCCGTAGACCAGGTGCTCGTAGATCTCATCGGTGACGACCCAGATCCCCTTGTCCAGTGCCCACTGACCGATGGCCTGGACTTCGGCCGGTGAGTAGACCGCGCCGGTTGGGTTGGATGGCGAGACGAACACGAGCAGCTTCGTGCGCGGGGAGTACGCGGCCTCGAGTTGCTCGATGGAGACGCGGTAGCCAGTGGTCTCGTCCGTCATGATCTCGACGGGTGTACCACCAGCCAGTCGGATCGACTCGGGGTAGGTGGTCCAGTAGGGAGCTGGCAGGATCGCCTCATCACCGGGATCCAGGAGTGCAGCGAAGGTGTTGTAGAGGGCCTGCTTGCCACCATTGGTTACCAGAACGTTCGCGGCCGTGGTCGCAAAGCCGGAGTCACGCAGTGTCTTTGCGGCGATCGCCTCCTTCAGTTCAGGTAGACCTGCGGCCGGTGTGTACCGGTGCCACTTGGGATCACGACAGGCGGCCACCGCCGCCTCGACGATGTAGTCAGGGGTCGGAAAGTCCGGTTCACCTGCTCCGAACCCGATGACCGGACGCCCGGCTGCCTTGAGTGCCTTGGCCTTCGCATCGACGGCGAGCGTGGCGGATTCGGCAATTGACCCGATGCGGGTCGAGATTCGCGCATGTGGCTGGTCAGTCATGGGTACAGTCTCGCGCATCTGCAGGTATTGCGAATCTTGGGGTACGGATCGCTGAGTCTGATTCACCCCAAGGCCGCCGGCCCTGAGTTTGGGTCGAGGGCCTCGCGTCCCCTACACTCAAGTCCTAGGTGGACGTCCACCCCTGCGCAAGCATGCCCACAGGGTGGTGCTCACGCGGGGAAAAGTCTCCCTAGGGTCGTAGCTCAATTGGTAGAGCACCGGTCTCCAACACCGACGGTTGGGGGTTCAAGTCCCTCCGGCCCTGCTCGACCGGCCATGGCCGGTAAGGATCGGCCAACCGGCTGATCTGAAGTAGTGATGTTTCGGCATCGCATGACGTTAGCGAGGACGTGTGAGCGACGTAGTCGACACCTCCGTCCCGGATCGCTCAGGCAAGGATGAGCGACCGGGCCTGTTCGCACGCATGGGTCTGTTCTACCGCCAGGTGATCGCGGAACTGCGCAAGGTGATCTGGCCCACCCGCAAGGAATTGCTCACGTACACCACCGTCGTGATCACCTTCGTCGCTGTGATTGCTGCCATCGTCGCCCTGCTCGACTTCATTTTTGCCAAGGGAGTGTTGTGGCTGTTCGGTAGTTAGCCAGAGCCACCTTCGTTCCTGTGCACCACAAGTCTTCAACCTCAAGGAGTTCCGTGTCCGACACCAACGCGTTCGACGAGCAGTCCGTCGACTCGGTCGAGTCCGAATTGTCGGATTCCGCGCCGATGCAGTCGAGTGCTGCCTTGACGTTCACTGATGCGGCGGTCGCCAGCCCTGTGGTTGAAGCCGAGGTCGTCGAGATCGAGGCTGTCGAGGCCGAGGCTGTTGAGGCAGCTGAGGTCGAGGAGGCCGTCGAGGAGGCGGTCGAGGAAGCCACTGCCATCGATGAGGACCTCGACCCGGTCGAAGCCTTCCGCGAGCGGATCCGATCTGAACTGGGTGAGTGGTACGTGATCCACTCGTACGCCGGTTACGAGAACAAGGTCAAGACCAATTTGGAGACCCGCATCTCCTCGCTGAACATGGAAGACGAGATCTTCCAGGTCGAGGTTCCGATGGAGGAGGTCACCGAGATCAAGAATGGCCAGCGAAAGTTGGTCCGCCGCAACAAGTTTCCAGGTTATGTCCTAGTCCGGATGGACCTGACGGATGCCTCGTGGGGAACCGTGCGCCATACCCCGGGTGTAACCGGATTTGTCGGCCACGGCCATCAGCCGGCCCCGCTCACCCTCGACGAGGTGGTCAACATCCTCGCCCCGACGCCCGAGGCCAAGCCTGGTGCACCTGCGGCCAGTGGGCCGTCAGCCCCAGTCGCGGTTGTTGACTTCTCCGTCGGCGATTCGGTCACCGTCATCGATGGTCCGTTTGCCACATTGCACGCGACGATTTCTGAGATCAACATTGACGGACAGAAGGTCACCGGCCTGGTCGAGATCTTTGGTCGTGAGACCCCCGTCGAACTCGGCTTCAACCAGATCCAGAAGAACTAAGGCTCCACCCGTACGACCAGGTGGTCAGGTCTCCGCCCAGAGGTCTGCCACATCCAACAAGTGCTAGGAAAGATTCACATGCCTCCCAAGAAGAAGGTCACAGGCCTGATCAAGCTCCAGATCAGCGCCGGCGCCGCCAACCCAGCCCCGCCAGTCGGCCCGGCTCTGGGTCAGCACGGTGTCAACATCATGGAGTTCTGCAAGGCCTACAACGCAGCAACTGAGGCACAGCGCGGTCAGATCATCCCTGTTGAGATCACCGTGTACGAGGATCGCTCATTCGACTTCATCCTCAAGACCCCACCTGCCGCCCGACTCATCCTCAAGTCAGCAGGGCTGGACAAGGGTGCGGCCAACCCGAAGACCACCAAGGTTGGCTCGCTCAGCAAGGCTCAGGTTCGTGAGATCGCCGAGCTGAAGATGTCCGACCTGAACGCCAACGACATCGAGAACGCGATGCTGATCATCGAGGGCACCGCCCGTTCGATGGGTGTCACGATCACCGAGTAGTGACGTGCCGGTTCGGCCGGCATGACGCTTTAGCAAGGCAGCAAGAGCAAGACAGCAATACGTGGCAGGGCCTCGCGCGGCCCACATGACCACGCCTCCTCTACGTTCCCTAAGGAGCAGTAATGAAGCGCAGTAAGGCATATGACGAGAAGGTCGCCAAGATCGACAAGAGCGCGCTCTACAGCCCGCTCGAGTCAGTGCGACTGGCCAAGGAGACCAACCCGGCCAAGTTCGACGCCACCGTCGAAGTTGCGATGAGCCTGGGTGTTGATCCCCGCAAAGCCGATCAGATGGTTCGCGGCACCGTGAATCTGCCGCACGGAACCGGCAAGACTGCTCGCGTTCTGGTCTTCGCCAATGGCGAGAAGGCCGATGAAGCACGCGCCGCAGGTGCAGATGTCGTTGGTGGAGACGAGCTGATCGACAAGGTCGCTGCCGGTTTCACCGATTTCGACGCTGCCGTCTCAACCCCCGACCTGATGGGCAAGGTCGGACGGCTCGGCAAGGTTCTGGGTCCTCGTGGACTCATGCCAAACCCCAAGACCGGAACCGTCACCATGGACGTGGCCAAGGCTGTCACCGACATCAAGGGCGGAAAGATCGAGATGCGCGTGGACAAGCATGCGAATCTGCACTTCGTGATTGGCAAGGTGTCGTTCTCCGATGAGGCTCTCGTCGAGAACTACGCGGCCGCACTTGATGAGGTGCTGCGCCTCAAGCCGTCCTCGTCGAAGGGTCGCTACGTCAAGAAGATCACCTTCTCGACCACGATGGGCCCAGGTGTGCCGGTTGACCCGAACCGCACTCGCAACCTGCTTGTCGAGGATGAGGCTTCGGCCTAACCGCCATCGACGCAGACCTACAGCGATCGGCCAGCACCCGTGGGGGCTCTGGCCGATCGCTGTTTGCGTCGCCGTTTTGACCTAGGGGCCCCATGGCCCGTACCCTCATAGCAGCCGAAGACCGCCGGTCGTCGGGAGCCCTGAAATTCCTCAGGACTTCCACCGAAGCATCCGCATTGCGGAAGGCCAGCGCAGGTGAGGATCTGTTCGATCGACTATGTCGACGAATGACGCCCCACGCCTGCGTGGGGCTTTTTCATGGGTGTGACGGAACGCGAACGGCGAACCGTTGGAAGGAGACCCATGGCGCGGCCAGATAAGGCAGCCGATGTTGCAGAGATTGCGGACAACTTCCGTAACTCATCTGCCACGGTCCTGACCGAATACCGCGGACTCACCGTGGCGCAGTTGAAGAAGTTGCGTCGCTCACTCGGGGAGTCCTCTCAGTACGCCGTGGTGAAGAACACCCTGACCAAGATTGCCGCCCGTGAGGCCGGTGTCGAGGGTCTTGACGACCTCTTGAAGGGCCCAAGTGCCATCGCCTTCATCAAGGGCGATCCGGTCGAGGCCGCCAAGGGTCTGCGTGACTTCGCCAAGGCAAACCCGCTGCTTGTGATCAAGGGCGGTTACATGGACGGCCGCACGCTGTCCGCTGCCGAGATCAACAAGTTGGCAGATCTGGAATCTCGCGAGGTTCTCCTCGCGAAGCTTGCCGGTGCAATGAAGGGCTCGCTGTCTCAGGCAGCCTCACTCTTCAACGCTCCGCTGGCAAATGCAGCGCGCACGATCGAGGCGCTGCGCGTCAAGGCCGAGGCCGATCCCTCGGTCATCGGTGGTGCTGGTGCAGCCGCACCCGCCACCGAGGCACCAGCTGCAGAGGAAGCAGTAGTCGAACAGGCTGCTGCGGAGGCTGCTGATGATGCCGTCGCCCCAGAGGCACCTGTAGAGGTGGAAGTCGTTGCAGCCGAGGCAGTTGCCGAGGTAACGGAATCCGCTGAAGCCGAGGTTGCAGCCGAATCTGCAGCCGAGGAAGCCCCCGCCGCAGAGGGCGAGACCACCGAGGGTTAGTTCGGAGCGCTCCTGTGTTCCGGTTGGCCCACCTCATCCGATCCCGAAAGGACTGCCGATCATGGCAAAGCTCAGCACCGCAGAGCTCCTTGACGCGTTCAAGGAAATGACCCTCATCGAACTCTCCGAGTTCGTGAAGCTGTTCGAAGAGACGTTCGAAGTTACCGCTGCTGCTCCGGTCGCGATTGCCGCTGCCGCTCCTGCAGCAGGTGCAGCCGGTGGCGACGCCGGTGGCGCCGAGGAGAAGGATGACTTCGACGTCATCCTCGAAGATGCCGGCGACAAGAAGATCCAGGTCATCAAGGAGGTGCGTACCCTCACCAACCTGGGCCTCAAGGAGGCCAAGGACCTGGTTGAGGCCACGCCGAAGCCGGTTCTGGAGAAGGTCAACAAGGAAGCTGCTGACAAGGCCAAGGAGGTCCTCGAGGCCGCCGGTGCCAAGGTCACCATCAAGTAGTTTCTGCATTCGATTCTGGGCGGTACCCCGTGGGGGTGCCGCCCAGAATCATGTCTGGGACGTACGTCTACCCCCGAGTTATCGAATCTTCACTCGCATGGGGGTGATTTGCACTTGACTCAAGGGATCTGCATGATTCACCATCGTGCACGTAGGTTCGTGAGTTCCTGCTGGATTGACCCGGGTTTGTCTAGCCGCCCGGTGAACGATGGTAGTTCTGTGAGAGCCGCTACACCCGCTGTCGAGTGTGGCCGGACCCGGAACTAACGAGGTTCGCCGAAGTGGAAGAGGCTCGGATTCGACAGCGGCCTGCCCAATCGGGTATGCTGCCGCTTTGCGCTGCCTTTTACGCACACTTCATTTCAAACCTGAATTGACAGGGTGTGTTTGGCATGCGTTCTTTTAGGTCCGCGAGCACTCGGAAGGATGCCTCTTGGCCGCCGCGCGTACGTCATCAGTCACCACACCCGCACCTGGCCCACGCCGGGTTTCATTTGCCAAGATTCGTGAGCCCCTTGAGGTTCCCGACTTGTTGGCCCTGCAGACCGAGTCGTTTGACTGGCTGCTCGGCAACGAACTCTGGCAGGAGCGCGTTCAGGCCGCTCTGGCCACGGGTCGCACGGATGTGCCCGTCACGTCCGGATTGGAAGATGTCTTCGAGGAGATCTCTCCGATCGAGGATTTCGGCGGCTCCATGTCGCTGTCATTCCGCGATCACCGTTTTGAGCCCCCGAAGTACACGGTCGAGCAGTGCCGCGACAAGGACTTCACCTACGCAGCACCGCTGTTCGTCACCGCGGAGTTCATGAACAACGAGACTGGTGAGATCAAGTCCCAGACCGTGTTCATGGGCGACTTCCCGCTGATGACCGACAAGGGCACGTTCATCATCAACGGTACCGAGCGTGTGGTCGTCTCCCAGCTCGTGCGCTCACCAGGTGTCTACTTCGAGCGCACCATCGACAAGACCACCGACAAGGACCTCTACGTCGCGAAGATCATTCCCTCGCGCGGAGCCTGGCTCGAGTTTGAGATCGACAAGAAGGACATGGTCGGCGTGCGCGTTGACCGCAAGCGCAAGCAGCCGGTCACGGTGCTGCTGAAGGCGCTGGGCATGACGTCCGAGCAGATCCGCGAGCGGTTTGGGGCCTTCGAGTCGATGGTTGCCACTCTCGACAAGGACCCGATCACCGAGCAGGATGAGGCCCTGAAGGATATCTACCGCAAGCTGCGTCCAGGTGAACCGCCGACCACCGAGGCCGGCCAGGCGCTGCTCGACAACTTCTACTTCAACCCCAAGCGCTACGACCTGGCCAAGGTTGGTCGTTACAAGATCAACAAGAAGCTCGGCAGTGCACTTCCGCTAACGCAGAGCACGATCACGATTGACGACATCGTGTCGACGATCGAGTACCTGGTGCGCCTGCACGCCAATGAAACCGAGTTCATCAATGCCGATGGCACGCTCGTGCGCCTGGAGACCGACGATATCGATCACTTCGGCAATCGCCGTCTGCGTTCGGTTGGCGAGCTGATCCAGAACCAGATCCGCACAGGTCTGTCCCGTATGGAGCGTGTGGTTCGCGAGCGTATGACCACCCAGGACGTCGAGGCGATCACGCCGCAGACCCTGATCAACATCCGCCCGGTCGTGGCCTCCATCAAGGAGTTCTTCGGCACGAGCCAGCTGTCGCAGTTCATGGACCAGACCAACCCACTTGCGGGTCTTACCCACAAGCGCCGTCTGTCGGCTCTTGGTCCAGGTGGTCTGTCCCGCGAGCGGGCAGGCTTTGAGGTTCGTGACGTGCACCCGTCGCACTACGGACGTATGTGCCCGATCGAGACGCCGGAAGGCCCCAACATCGGTCTGATCGGTTCGCTGTCCTCCTTCGCTCGGATCAACGCATTCGGCTTCGTCGAGACCCCGTACCGCAAGGTTGTCGATGGCCGGGTCACCGATCAGATCGATTACGTCACCGCTGACGAAGAGGATCTGCACGTCATCGCCCAGGCAAACTCGCCGCTGAAGGACAATGGCGAGTTCGCCGAGCCCCGCGTGCTCGTTCGCACCAAGGGTGGTGAGGTCGACTACGTCCCAGGCACCTCGGTTGACTACATGGACGTATCGCCGCGCCAGATGGTCTCCGTCGCAACAGCGATGATCCCGTTCCTCGAGCATGACGATGCAAACCGCGCCCTCATGGGCTCGAACATGCAGCGTCAGTCGGTGCCGCTGCTGCGCAGTGAGGCGCCGCTGGTCGGTACCGGTATGGAGTACCGTGCCGCCACCGATGCGGGCGATGTCATCATCGCCAAGGGCGCCGGTGTTGTCAGCGAGGTTTCTGCCGATCTGATCACCATTGCCCAGGACGACGGTGAGTACCGCACCTACCGGGTCCAGAAGTTCCGTCGCTCCAACCAGGGCACCAGTTTCAACCAGCGACCGATCGTTGAAGAGGGTCAGCGGGTTGTGGCCGGTACGGTTCTGGCCGATGGTCCTTGTACCGACAAGGGTGAGATGGCCCTTGGCCGCAACCTGCTCGTGGCGTTCATGCCATGGGAGGGTCACAACTACGAGGACGCCATCATCCTGTCGCAGCGTCTGGTTCAGGACGATGTTCTGTCGTCGATCCACATCGAGGAGCATGAGGTTGATGCTCGCGATACCAAGCTCGGACCTGAGGAGATCACCCGGGACATCCCGAACGTCTCCGAGGAGGTTCTGGCTGATCTGGACGAGCGCGGAATTATTCGCATCGGTGCCGATGTTGTCACTGGTGACATCCTCGTCGGCAAGGTAACCCCCAAGGGTGAGACTGAGTTGACCCCTGAGGAGCGCCTGCTTCGCGCGATCTTCGGTGAGAAAGCTCGCGAGGTTCGCGACACCTCTCTCAAGGTGCCCCATGGTGAGTCTGGCAAGGTCATCGGGGTTCGCGTCTTCGATCGCGACGAGGGTGATGAGCTGCCACCAGGTGTCAACCGTCTTGTGCGCGTCTACATCGCGCAGAAGCGCAAGATCACCAATGGTGACAAGCTCGCCGGACGTCACGGCAACAAGGGTGTTATCTCCAAGATCCTGCCCGTCGAGGATATGCCGTTCCTCGAGGACGGTACTCCGGTCGACATCGTTCTGAACCCGCTTGGTGTTCCGGGACGTATGAATGTCGGTCAGGTTCTGGAGACCCACCTCGGCTGGGTTGCCAAGACTGGCTGGCAGGTTGAGGGATCACCGGAATGGGCAGCACATCTGCCTGAGGCCGCCCATGCGGCAGCCCCAGGCACCAATGTGGCCACCCCCGTGTTCGATGGTGCCCGCGAGGAGGAGATCACCGGTCTGCTCGGCTCGACCATTCCGACCGAGGACGGTGTTCGTCTTGTGGGTGGAGATGGCAAGGCCCGCCTGATCGATGGTCGTTCAGGTGAGCCGTACCCGGAACCCGTCTCGGTCGGCTACGTGTACATCCTCAAGCTCCTGCACCTGGTGGACGACAAGATCCACGCTCGCTCGACCGGTCCGTACTCGATGATCACCCAGCAGCCGCTCGGTGGTAAGGCGCAGTTCGGTGGTCAGCGCTTCGGTGAGATGGAGGTGTGGGCACTTGAGGCATATGGTGCGGCCTACGCCCTGCAGGAACTGCTGACCATCAAGTCCGACGACGTCCTCGGCCGCGTGAAGGTGTACGAGGCCATCGTCAAGGGCGAGAACATCCCCGAGCCGGGTATCCCGGAGTCGTTCAAGGTTCTCGTCAAGGAGATGCAGTCACTCTGCCTTAACGTCGAGGTTCTTTCGCGCGATGGAAGTGCGATCGAAATGCGCGACACCGAAGACGATGTTTACCGCGCAGCTGAAGAGCTGGGAATCGACCTGTCTCGGCGCGAGCCGAGCAGCGTCGAAGAAGTCTGAGGACGCAAGGTGGTCACTCATCCCGAGTGGCCACCTCCACCCCAGACCTGACGATCCCAAACCACATGTGAGGACTGATAGCCGTGCTCGACGTCAACTTCTTCGACGAACTGCGAATTGGCCTGGCCACCGCGGACGATATCCGTACGTGGTCACATGGCGAGGTCAAGAAGCCTGAAACCATCAACTACCGCACTCTCAAGCCTGAGAAGGACGGCCTGTTCTGCGAGAAGATCTTCGGACCTACTCGTGACTGGGAGTGCTACTGCGGTAAGTACAAGCGCGTGCGCTTCAAGGGCATCATCTGTGAGCGCTGTGGTGTCGAGGTCACTCGTGCCAAGGTGCGTCGTGAGCGGATGGGCCACATTGAGCTGGCCGCCCCGGTGACGCACATCTGGTACTTCAAGGGTGTTCCCAGCCGCTTGGGCTACCTGCTCGACCTTGCTCCGAAGGACCTTGAGAAGGTCATCTACTTCGCTGCCTACATGATCACCTCGGTCGATGTTGACCAGCGTCACGCCGATCTGCCGTCACTGGAGGGCAAGCTCTCGGTTGAGAAGCAGCAGATCGCAAATCGTCGCGATGATGAGATCAACAAGCGCGCCACCAAGCTTGAGGCCGATCTGGCCGAGCTGGAGGCCGAGGGTGCCAAGAGCGATCAGAAGCGCAAGGTCAAGGAGTCAGCCGAGCGCGAGATGGCTCAGGTGCGTCGTCGCGCCGATACCGAGATCGAGCGTCTGGATCGAGTCTTCGACCGGTTCCGCACCCTGAAGGTGCAGGACCTCGAGGGTGATGAGCTCCTCTACCGTGAGATGCGTGACCGCTATGGCCGCTACTTCAACGGTGGTATGGGTGCAGCCGCAATCCAGAAGCGCCTGGAGACCTTTGATCTGGAGGCCGAGGCCGAGCTCCTTCGTGAGATCGTGCAGACGGGTAAGGGTCAGAAGAAGACCCGCGCCCTGAAGCGACTCAAGGTTGTCACCGCGTTCATGCAGACCTCGAACTCGCCCATGGGCATGGTTCTGGACTGTGTTCCGGTGATCCCGCCGGATCTGCGCCCGATGGTGCAGCTCGATGGTGGACGTTTCGCGACCTCCGATCTCAATGATCTCTACCGTCGAGTGATCAACCGCAACAACCGCTTGAAGCGTCTGCTCGACCTGGGTGCGCCCGAGATCATCGTCAACAACGAGAAGCGCATGCTTCAGGAGGCTGTTGACGCACTGTTCGACAATGGCCGCCGTGGACGTCCGGTCACTGGACCCGGTAACCGTCCGCTGAAGTCACTGTCCGACATGCTCAAGGGCAAGCAGGGTCGCTTCCGTCAGAACCTGCTCGGCAAGCGAGTCGACTACTCCGGTCGTTCGGTTATCGTCGTCGGTCCACAGCTGAAGCTGCACCAGTGCGGTCTGCCCAAGCAGATGGCGCTCGAGCTGTTCAAGCCATTCGTCATGAAGCGTCTGGTGGACCTCAACCACGCGCAGAACATCAAGTCTGCCAAGCGCATGGTTGAGCGTTCACGTGCCGTGGTGTGGGATGTGCTTGAAGAGGTGATCGCTGAGCACCCAGTACTGCTCAACCGCGCACCAACCCTGCACCGTCTCGGCATCCAGGCGTTCGAGCCACAGCTCATCGAGGGTAAGGCCATTCAGATTCACCCGCTCGTATGTTCTGCCTTCAACGCAGACTTCGATGGTGACCAGATGGCTGTGCACCTCCCGCTGTCGGCAGAGGCGCAGGCTGAGGCCCGCATCCTGATGCTGTCGAGCAACAACATCCTGTCACCGGCACATGGTCGTCCGATCACCTCGCCCACGCAGGACATGGTTCTCGGCATCAACTTCCTGACCTCAGAGCGTTCAGATCAGCCTGGTGAGGGCCGTGCATTCGGCTCCATCTCCGAGGCCCTGATGGCGTTTGACTCCAAGCAGATCAAGGTCACCAGCAAGATCAAGCTGCGCTTCACCAATGTGGTGCCGCCACTTGACTGGCAGGCGCCAGAGGGCTGGGAGCTGGGCGATCCGTTCATTCTGGAGACCACCCTTGGTCGGGCACTGCTCAATGAGGCACTTCCGGTCGACTACCCGTTCGTCAACGTGGAGGTCGACAAGAAGGTCCTCGGTGCGGTGGTCAACGATCTGGCCGAGCGCTACGCAAAGGTTCAGGTGGCTGCCACCCTCGATGCTCTGAAGGACACCGGTTTCTACTGGGCCACGCGCTCAGGTGTCACCATCTCCATCGAGGATGTTGTCACCCCGCCGAAGAAGGCCGGCATCCTGCTCGAGGCTGAGGGTCGTGCGGAGAAGGTTCAGACGCAGTTCGAGCGCGGTCTGATCACGGACTCCGAGCGTCGCCAGGAGCTCATCGAGATCTGGACCCGTGCCACCGATGAGGTTGCTGACGCCATGCGTGAGCACTTCCCGCGTCACAATCCTGTCTTCATGATGGTGAACTCCGGTGCCCGTGGTAACTGGATGCAGGTCCGTCAGATCGCCGGTATGCGCGGTCTGGTGGCCAATCCAAAGGGTGAGATCATCCCGCGCCCGATCAAGTCCAACTTCCGTGAGGGCTTGTCGGTGCTCGAGTACTTCATCTCGACCCACGGTGCCCGCAAGGGTCTGGCCGACACCGCACTTCGTACCGCTGACTCCGGGTACCTCACCCGTCGTCTGGTCGACGTATCGCAGGACGTCATCATTCGCGAGATCGACTGTGGCACTGACCGCGGTCTTGCCAACACCATCGGCATCAAGGGTGCAGATGGCACGGTGCGTCGTCATGATGAGGTCGAGTCCACCACGGTGTCCCGTGTGCTCAGCGAGGATGTCGTCGTTGACGGACGTACGATCGCCAGTGCTGGCCAGGAGCTTGGTCTGCTGGTGATCGACGATCTCGTCGCCGCCGGCGTCACCGAGGTCAAGGCTCGTTCGGTTCTCACCTGTGAGAGCAAGGTGAGCACCTGTGCCACCTGCTACGGACGCTCCCTGGCCACTGGCAAGCTTGTCGATGTGGGTGAGGCGATTGGTATCGTCGCCGCCCAGTCGATCGGTGAGCCGGGAACCCAGCTGACGATGCGTACCTTCCACACCGGTGGTGTGGCCGGTGAAGACATCACCCATGGTCTGCCCCGTGTGGTTGAGCTTTTCGAGGCACGTACCCCCAAGGGTGTTGCTCCCATCAGCGAGGCCACCGGTCGCGTCCGCATCGATGACACCGACAAGAGCCGCAAGCTCGTCGTCGTACCCGATGACGGGTCAGAGGAAGTGGCCTACCCGGTATCGAAGCGTTCACGTCTTCTGGTCGCTGATGGCGATCACGTCGACGTTGGACAGCAGTTGGTCCAGGGTGCGGTCGATCCCAAGCAGGTTCTGCGCATCCTTGGTCAGCGTGCAGTTCAGCTGCACCTGGTCGCGGAGGTTCAGGATGTGTACCGCTCACAGGGTGTGTCGATCCACGACAAGCACATTGAGGTCATCGTTCGTCAGATGCTCAAGCGCGTCACCATCATCGAAGGTGGCGATACGGAGTTCCTGCCCGGTGAGCTTGTCGAGCGTGGTCTGTTCGAGGCCGAGAACCGTCGGGTTGTGGCTGCTGGCAGCACACCGGCAGCTGGTCGCCCCGAGCTGATGGGCATCACCAAGGCCTCGCTGGCAACTGAGTCGTGGCTCTCGGCGGCTTCCTTCCAGGAGACCACTCGAGTGCTCACCGAGGCGGCCATCCACGGCAAGTCCGATCCACTGCTGGGCCTCAAGGAGAACGTCATCCTTGGAAAGCTCATCCCGGCAGGTACCGGTATGCCGCAGTACCGCAACGTCAAGGTCGAGCCAACCGAGGAGGCCAAGTCCGCGATGTACGCCTCACTGTCGGCGTATGACGATCTGGATTACGGCAGCTTCGGCACCGGCTCGGGTCAGGCGATCCCGCTCGAGGAGTACGACTTCGGCGGTTACACGAACTAACTGCTCGTAGCAATGCAGAACTGGTGGGTGGCTCCGGCCGCCCACCAGTTCTGCATTGGGGGCGTGGCCCCAGGTGTCCCAGGAGTACTTCTGTACGGGACGCAACCGGGGGACGGCGTGTGGCAGACTGAATCCATGAGTTTTGATGCTCCGAACCCAGCCGACGAACCAGTGCCGACCGACACACCTGGCGCTGCCGAGATTCCGGGCAACTATCCAACCCCGACTGCTCCGCCGGTTGAACCCCCGGCAGCTAACTACCCGCCGCCAACGACCCCGCCGGCTGCGTACCCTCCCGATGCATACCCTGGCGCAACCTACCCGGCACCTGGCTATGGAGCAGTCCCGGCCGCCCCGCCGGCGCCGAGAACATCAAATAATGCGATGGTGGCGCTGGTTCTAGCCATCCTGTCGTACCTGCTCTGCCCGGTCGTGCTGTCGATCGGTGCGCTGATCATTGCCAATTCGGCCAAGCGGGAGATTGACGGCTCCAATGGTTGGATCACCGGGTCGGGCATGGTCACCGCATCCAAGGTCCTGGCGTGGATAAATATCGCGCTGGTCATCCTTGTCATAGCGGTGGGTGTGGCCTTAATCCCGCTCAGATCCAGCGGTGCACTCCACTAGTCCGTACAGCTTGTTTCCGGCGTGTCGCGAGTACCCGAGGGTTGTCACCTGAAAGGGTGATTGTGGGAACCGCCAAGGGCGGCAGGCTCGTTTTGACCTGACGCATGCCCTTGGGTAGTCTTGTGCCCTGCGCCCGAAATATCGGGTGCCCTTGCGCGTGCGGATCATCTTCCGCCAGCGTACGACCCTCGAGTTGGTTGCACTCCCGGTCAAACGGGAAGAGTGCGACACGCCCGAGCGCGGGGGTCGGGAGCAAGGGGTCGAACAGGCCAGAACTGAACGACCAGATATGAACGACAGAACGACGCCGAACGAACGAACGCACAGATCCGGAGATGTGAGTGCCCACGATCCAGCAGCTAGTCCGCAAGGGCCGGCAGGACAAGGTCTCGAAGAACAAGACGCCAGCGCTCAAGGGCA
Source organism: uncultured bacterium (assembly GCA_963978055.1). GTDB lineage: Bacteria > Actinomycetota > Actinomycetes > S36-B12 > CAIYMF01 > Longivirga. The sequence continues at coordinate 823 of CAXBQZ010000038.1, read as the reverse complement.
GCCCCCAGCGCCGCGGTGTCTGTACGCGTGTTTACACCACCACGCCCAAGAAGCCGAACTCGGCTCTGCGCAAGGTGGCTCGCGTGCGTCTGACCAGCGGTATCGAGGTCACCGCCTACATCCCGGGTGTCGGCCACAACCTGCAGGAGCACTCCATCGTGCTCGTGCGTGGCGGTCGTGTGAAGGACCTTCCCGGTGTTCGCTACAAGATCATTCGCGGTGCCCTCGATACCCAGGGTGTCAAGAACCGCAAGCAGGCTCGTAGCCGTTACGGCGCGAAGAAGGAGAAGAGCAGCTAATGCCTCGCAAAGGCCCAGCTCCCAAGCGCCCGATCGTCGTTGACCCCGTCTACGGCTCGCCGCTTGTGACGCAGTTGATCAACAAGATTCTGCTGGACGGTAAGAAGTCCACCGCAGAGCGCATCGTCTACGGTGCCCTCGAAGGTTGCCGTGAGAAGACCGGCACTGATCCGGTCCTCACGCTCAAGCGAGCCATGGACAACGTCAAGCCGACCCTCGAGGTCCGCAGCCGCCGCGTGGGTGGTGCCACCTACCAGGTGCCCGTCGAGGTCCGTCCCGGTCGCAGCACCACGTTGGCTCTGCGCTGGCTCGTTTCCTACTCACGTCAGCGTCGTGAGAAGACCATGACCGAGCGCCTCATGAACGAGCTGCTCGATGCCAGCAACGGTCTTGGCGCCAGCGTCAAGCGCCGTGAAGACATGCACAAGATGGCCGAGTCCAACAAGGCCTTCGCACAGATCGGAAGAGCGTCGTGTAGGGAAAGAGTGTAGATCTCGGTGGTCGCCGTATCATTAAAAAAAAAA
>CAXBQZ010000037.1:0-26550 GCA_963978055.1 uncultured bacterium | reverse complement strand
GTCTGCTCCAGCATCAGTTCACTCCGCGCGGACTCGTCGGTTATGAGACCTTCCTTCGGGGGCTTACGGCGAGCACCCTCGATGCGGCCTTTGCCAAGGGGGAGTTCGATTTCGTTCGAGAGGTGAGCGCAGACTTCCCGATCCGGGTACTGGCCCGAATGCTCGACGTTCCAGATGAGGACACCGGACAACTGATCGACTGGGGCAACCAGATGGTCGGAAACTCCGACCCGGACTACACCGATGTTCTGGCCGATTCCGAGGAGAGTGAGAAGTATCGGCTGCTGCCGTTCCGCTCACCTGCGGCCGTTGAGGTATTCGAGTACGGATTCGACCTCGCGGCCAAGCGCCAGGGCAGTGATGGCGATGATCTGGTGAGTCGGCTGGTCAATCAGATGCCCGAGGATGGCGTCCCGATGAGTGATCGGGATTTCCGCAACTACTTCCTCCTGCTGGTGGTTGCCGGTAACGAGACAACGCGACATGCCATTTCCCACTCCATGAAGGCGCTGATCGACAACCCTGATCAGCTCGCGCTGCTGCAGGCTGAGCCAGAGCGGATTCCCGGTGCCGTAGAGGAGATGCTCCGCTGGGCCACCCCGGTGTATCACTTCCGTCGCACAGCCACTCGCGATATCGAGATGTACGGCCAGACAATCAAGCAGGGGGACAAGGTCGTGGCCTGGTTCGCCGGTGGCAATCGAGATCCACGGGTTTTCGACGATCCCTATCGCTTCGATGTCACTCGAACTCGCGTGGATCATGTCACGTTCGGAAAGGGTGGGCCGCACTTCTGCCTGGGAAACCAGTTGGCCCGCATGGAGATCAAGATCATGTTCCAGGAGCTGATTCCACGACTCACAACCACGCCGATCACTCTCAACGGTGAGGTTGCGCACGTACGCAGCAACTTCATCAATGGGATCAAGAAATTCCCGGTACGCGTGGGTTAACCATCCTTCGCGCAGCGATCAGGCGTTCGGCGTATCTATCAGGGACACGGGCTACGCGAGCTGAGATAACTACTCGAACGCGAGCATTCCCACATCGACGACGAGCGAGCCGCCGTCGACAACAATGTTCGAACCAGTGATGAACGACGCATCGGCAGATGCAAGGAATGCAACAACTCCGGCGATCTCCTCGGGACGTGATGGTCGACGAAGGGGAAGGTTCCTCGTTGCTATTGCGTAGGCCCCCTCTAGGTCGACCCCATCGCGTTGCATGATGACGCTCATCTCTTCATCGGCCATGGGGGTGCGAACCCAGCCGGGGGAGACGGCATTCACGCGCACCCCGCGTGGGCCCAGATCAACGGCCAGGGAGCGAGTCATCATGATCAGCGCAGCCTTGGATGCCGAATACGCGGCCGCATTCGGCACGGCAACCAGTCCACCGACGGACGCGATGTTGATGATGCTTCCTGACCGGGTGATCAGTGACTGCTCGTACATTCGAGCCAGAGCAAACGGGGCATCGACGTGAACACTGGCGTTGAGGGTCCAGTCGTCACTGAAGATGCCTGCATTGTTCACGACCACGTCCACATCGGGGAGTGCATCAACCAGCCTCGCCCGATCACTTTCAACAGTGATGTCGCAGACGAGGTACGGCAGCCCAACTGCGCTCAGGGTTTCTTCGCGTCGACCGGTGATCGTGACGGACGCACCTTCATCAATGAATCGCTGGGCGATGGCCAGTCCGATACCGGTTCCGCCCCCGGTCACCAGGACTCTCTGATCGACGAATCTGCCGGACAACGGTGGGGTAGTCATGATCAGGATCAGCCCTTATCTGCAACCGGGGTTTCAACAGGGTCTGCATCCGGGTCTTCACCCGGCTCACGAGGGGAGTTCACCCGCGGGACGAGATCGGCCGGCACAACCCTGGCCACAAATCGGTCTACGAGCTCATAAGTTCGGGCTGCTGCCTCATCGGTACCGGCCTGCGTCTCGGCGAGCAGTGCAGCGGGATCGAGTCCGTGCGAGAGCATCGACTCAGCACCGCCATTGTCCAGCCAAAGATCCAGTGTGCTGGCCGTGAGTTCGGGATGGAACTGCAGGCCCAGACTCCGTCCCAGGGTGAACGCCTGCGGCCCGAGGGCGGTACGCGCAAAGGTGGTGGCGTTGGCCGGAGCCGTGAACTGGTCGTAGTGCCATTGGAACCATGGTCCACTGCCCACGAGGTCCGCATCATCGGTCTGGACCGAGTACCAGCCGATTTCAGCACCGGGTGCCCGCTGAACACTTCCGCCGGTGGCAGCGGCCAGGGCTTGACCGCCGAAGCAGATTCCGAAGATGGGGATGCCGGCATCGTGGGCCGCTCCCAGCAGATCCAGTTCGGGTCCGATCCAGTTGCCGATGGTCGCATCGTCGTAGACGGACCAGGGTGCGCCCATGGGGATGATCAGGTCGAAGGAGAGTGGGTCGGGGAACTCGACGGTGACATTCGGAGCATGCGCATTTTCTCCAGACACCACATTGAACTCGACCAGGTCATACCCATGGTGAGCGAATCTCTCCCCGACAGGGCCCAGGGGTGAGGTGTGATCCTGCTGAATGAATAGCGCCCGCATGGACGACTCCCTTCGTTCGGCTCCGAACGTATTGTGCTGCCGGCCCGACGTCAACGTGGCAATGGGCTCGGCGCGGAATTTCCCCCACCGAATTCCGTCGAACATCTTCCGCAGACACACCAAACCGGCTATCTTTCATTAAATGTTCGGACCCGAACGATTCCAGCTGCCCTTGGGAGATTGAACTATGGACGACGTCGACGTCTACGCCGTGGTGGCCGACCTGCGTTCACGCGGTATCGATGTGATCAGGGCCTCCTATCCGGACCTGATCGGGGTGGATCGAGGCCGCGATGTCCTGATCGATGAGCTCGCAAGTGTGATGGGTCACGGCATGGCGTTCTGCCGCGCGGTCTACCACACCTCACCCATGGGTGACGTTGTTCCGGTGCAGGGTGGGATCGAGGAGGGACTGCCTGATGTCAAGGCGATTCCTGATCTCAGCACGCTGACGACGATGCCGTGGGAAGAGGGCGTGGCCTGGGTTATCGCCGATACGTTCGACCATGACGGTGATCCGGCCCCTGAATCCCCGCGCAATGTCGCTCGACAGGTTTCAGATCGGCTCAGCACGCTTGGTCTGTCTGCTGTGATCGGACCGGAGCTCGAGTTCTACCTGATGGAGCCCGATCCCAACGGTGCCAATGGAATGCGCCGCTACGCAGATGTTCTCGGTAACGTGTACGTTGTCGGGCGCAAGGGCGACCCGCGCGGGATTCTGTTGAAGATGCTGCGTCTCCTACGCGATACAGGCATGCAGGTCACCGCGGCCAATCATGAGTTCTGCCCGGGTCAGTTCGAAATCAATCTCAACCATTCCGAACTGCTCGACGCAGCGGATCGCGCATTCCGGATGAAGTCCGGGGTGCAGGAAATTGCACGACATGAGGGCCTTGAAGCAACGTTCATGGCCAAGCCATTCAACGATGAGGGTGGTAGCGGATTCCACCTGCACCTGTCACTGGTGGATGACCAGGGCACGAACGTCTTCGGTGATGCTGACGGACCAGATGAACTGTCTGCTGTTGGTCGATCGGCGATCGCCGGAGTCTTGGCGCATGCGCCGGCACTTGCCGCGATCCTGAATCCCACCATCAATTCCTACAAGCGATTCGGCCCCGACACCTTGGCGCCTTGGCTGATCGACTGGGGTCTGGACAATCGCAGTGCGATGGTTCGGATCCCACCGGAGCGCGGCGCGGCCGCCCGCATGGAGGTCCGGTTGGGCGATGCCACAGCCAATCCGTACCTGGCCATGGCGGCCGTCGGGGCTGCTGTCTATCTCGGGGTGCGCGACAAGTTGGAGCCACCTGCACCTCTGGAGGGCTACGGCTACAACCCGGAGAGTGCACCAATGCTGCCCCAGTCCCTTCCCGAGGCTCTCGATGCCCTTGAAGCAGATACCGAGCTGATTGAGGTTCTCGGCGAGTTCTTCGTCACCTCATTCCTGCAGTACAAGCGCAATGAGGTTGAGCGCTTCACGCGCTACATCACCGATTGGGAGTTCCGCGAATACACCTATCACCTGTAAGCGCGCCTACCTGCTGTAAGTGGTCCGGCGCTGCACGACCAATCAACGGATCTACGTAAGGGATGACGATGTCGCGTACGAGCACCGAGTTCTTGGCCGCACCTCTGGCCGATCCAGATGCGTTCGGTGATGGGCCCCCACTCGAACTGTTCGCTGCTCTGCGTGACTCAGAACCGGTGGCTTGGACACCGGAGCCCGAGCCGCAGAGCGGATTCTGGTCGGTTACTCGACATGCCGATATTGTCGCCGTGAGCCGGGATGTGGCCACCTTCAGTTCCGCCCGGGGTGTGTCCCTAGAGGAACTCGAGGATGACCAGCTCGAACACCGCACCTCATTGATCGACACCGACCCACCCGCGCATGCGGCCCTGCGCAAGGTCATGGCTGGTGAGTTTCTGCCCAAGGCGATCAATGGCTATGAGGCATTTCTTCGCGGTATCGCAGCCCGCACCATCGATAGGGCGCTGTCACTGGGCACCTTCGACTATGTCGAGCACATCTCAAGTCAGATCCCCGTACGCGTCCTGTCGCGAATGATGAGTGTCCCTGATGAGGATCGCGACAAGCTCACCGCCTGGGGTGATCGTCTGGTTGGCAACACGGACCCAGAGTTTGCCGATGCGATGCTCGGTTCCCAGGAGAGTGAGCAGTACCGACTTCTGCCCTTCCGGTCACCAGCTGCGCTCGAAGTATTCGAGTACGGCCGCGCGCTGCAGGCCGAGCGACGTGCCCGTCCGACAGGTGACCTCATCTCGAAGATGGTGGAGGCGGAGGTCAACGGCGAGAAGCTGACGCAGCGTGAGCTCGACAACTACTTCCTGCTGCTGGCCCTGGCTGGGCAGGAGACGACTCGTCAGGCGCTGACCCTGGCTGGGCTCACGTTCATTAGGAACCCATGGGCGCTGGCTCGTCTTCAGGAACAACCGGAGCTGCTGAGTGGTCCGGCGCTAGATGAGCTGCTGCGCTGGGGTGCGCCGGTGAACCATATGCGCCGAACGGCAACCGTCGACGCGGTGATCGGTGACCAACAGGTGAAGGCGGGCGACAAGATCGCCATCTGGTACCCCTCCGGTAATCGTGATGAGCGAGCGATTGAGCGCCCCAACGAACTTGATCTGGATCGTGCCAGTGTCGACCTACTCACCTTTGGCAAAGGTGGTCCGCACTTCTGCATGGGGTCATTCCTGGCCCGGATGGAGTTTCGGGTCACTCTCGAGGAGTTTGTGGCACGTGTGGACACGATCACCGCGGCGGGTGAAGCTGAGCGGTTGCGCAGCAACTTCGTCAATGGCATCAAGCGAATGCCGGTTACCCTCACCAGCAGGGGAGCCTAGGAAGGTCAGTTGAGGATTTCACCGCGCTCATCAGCGCGGATTGCTGAAAGTCTGTCTCGCCACGACTGAAGGTCTTGTGGTGACAGCCGGGTCCAGTCACTGATCTCCTCAATCACGATGAGGGGATGACGACTGCGATATGAACGGGTCGGATTTCCCGGGAATTTCTTGTCAGTGACATTCGGGTCATCCTCGAATTCGCCGGTTGGCTCCACAAGGTAGACATGTGGATCCACATCAGCAGCTGCCAGTTCAGCAGCAAGCTCGGCCGCCAGTCCGGCACCGTCGCGAAGGGCGGTGAAGTAGATGTGATTCATCACGATTTCGGGTCGATAGTTCGAGGGGAAACCGGCTGTGAGCAGGTCTCCAGCGCGCAGTTGAGCCGTTGTTCCGTGATAGAACGGGCCCGAATCCAGCACGATCGGTACCTCCGGGTAGCTGTTCTTTACAGGGTGATGCCAACTGTGGCTGCACACCTAAGATGTCCTGCGCAATTCTAAGATGCACTGCGCCATTCCCGGTGTCTACCGATGGGCGAGAGTGGTTCCACCGTTCCAGGACACGCCGACCTGTCGGTAGTAGCCACCAATGATTTCGTTGATCGGCAGTAATGAAGCGACATCGTCCCATGGTGAGTCGAAGAGGTCCAAAGTCGCATCGCCCTGCCAGCACGGGCCGAGATCGGCGTCGTAGCCGCTCATGGTGACGACCTCGTCGAGTGCCCAGTTGGCGCCGCGCTCAATCCCTCGAACCTGGCGGTGGTGCACCATCGGGAGTGCGTTGACGAAGCCATTGGTCTCACTGGGTCCGGTGATCGTCAACGTTGCCTGGGCGATCCGGTGATCGTAGGCCGAGACCGTGGCTCCGAATCGTCCACCCACATCCACTCTCGGTGCTGCCTTGCCATGTGGCATCGGGCGGGTCTGGTGGATCGATCCCAACTTCTTGGGGTAGCCCTGATGAACGCCGCGCGCAATAGCGAAGTCTGTGGTTACCCAGATCAGAACACAGCGAGAGTAGAGAGTGCCCTGGAACATGCATCGGACCACGACGAAAGCTTCCTTGTACTGGCTTCGCGCTGGATCGAGGAGCTCATCCATGGAATCCGAGCACGACTGCCAATCAGCCCAGATGAACGCAACAGCACCGGGATCCTCATCCGCCAGCTCCAGATCCTCCGGCAGCAGTGCACGCACATTGGCCGGATCGGTGCGGTACTCCACCGTGAGCAGGTCACCGCTGTAGTGCCACGGAGGTGTTGGAATGAGAGCGCTCTTACCTGACACGGTGTACGGCGGGGCAAATCCAGCAAACTCAGGCACGACGACTCCAGATTCCAGGGGACGGACCGTAATTCGTTTGGGTCCGTACGAATACTAGAGCGCCATCCCACCGTACGTCCAGACTTTCCCGATGGGTCAGCCTTTCCCGATGGTCAGACTTTCCCGATGGTCAGACTTTCCCGAAGGCGGAGTGCTGTTCTGCTGTTTGTGGAGAATCTAGAAGCGAGTCGACTTCTTGGCGTAGATGGCGATTCCGGCGAAGATCACCGTGAAGGTCTCGGTGATCAGGGAAACGACGCCCAGTGGTTCACCCCAGTTGCCGATGTCATCGGTCCAGTTGGGCAGGCCAACGGTTCGGGTGAGTACGAATCCGACCAGCACCGCCAGACAAAGGGCACCGCTGAGAACCAGGCTCAGCACCGATGGCCGTATCGCGTTGATGATCGCCAGTCCAACCGCGGTGATGATCAGGCCCATGTAGAGATATGCCGCGTACCTCGGCTCCTTGCCGGGAAGATCGATGATGTGAATGGCTGCCGTCACCAGCAGTCCGAGAGACACCAGAATGGTTGCACCTAAGCCGCCGGCTTCCAGTGCGTGCACGTTCGAACCGGCGCGCCGGTCCATGGTGCGGCGATCCAGTCCGCGGGTTACGTACTCCCGCGATTCGGTGACCTGTAGTTCATTGTCCAGGCTCATGATGAAGTCCTCACTGTGATTACCGTCGGGTCATCAGAGTGAGGGGAACCTAACCTGCTGAACAGATACCACCGCTTACGTTCACTCGAAAAGACCAATGAAACTGTGATGGCAGGTTACGCTCGGTGACTTTGCTACGAGATGACGCCGTCTCTGCCGGTGCGAACCAGGACTGATCGCATGGCTGCCACCGCTCGGTCTGCCTCGGCCTCGGTCATGATCAGCGGTGGTGACAGGACGAGATTGTGTGCACAGTCTCGAACGATGACACCCGTCTCGCGACGGATGACATCTGGCAGCATCGGCTGGAGCATGGGCAGTGGTGCGCGAGTCTCGCGGTCCGAGACAAGCTCTACGGCATGCATCATGGCCACGTAGCGAACCTCGCCGACAATGTCGAGATCCATGAGAGTCTTCAGCCCCTCATGTAGATATGCACCGATTGTCTTGGCTCGGTCGAGCAGTCCTTCACGCTCGATGATGTCGAGGTTGGCCAATGCCACAGCCGCCGCAGTGGGATGACCGTTGTAGGTGTAGCCCATCGGGAAGCCGAACTCGGACTGCAGTGACTGACCGACCTTGTCGGTGGTGAGAACTGCACCCAGCGGGATGTAGCCGGAGGTGATGCCCTTCGCCGTCACGATGATGTCGGGCTGCACATTGAAGTACTGCGCAGCGAACCACTCGCCCACGCGGCCATAGGCGGTGACCACCTCATCAAAGATCATGAGGATGCCGTTCTTGTGCAGTACCTCCTGCACGCGCGGCCAGTAGTCCATTGGTGGCACGAGCATTCCGCCGACGCCCATGATTGGCTCACCGATCATCGCGGCGATGTTCTCAGCACCGATGCTGGCGATGGTCTCCTCAAGTTCGTTGATGAGGAAGTCCGTCGGATCCTGTCCGTTGTAAAGGTCACTGCGGTACGGCCACGCCGGCGTGAGATGACGTACGTTGGGCATCATCGGGCCGAAGCCATTGTGGTAGACGTCAAAGCCGGTTGCCGAGCCACCGCCGTATCCGATGCCGTGGTAGGCATTGCGGCGAGCGAGGATCCAGTTGCGGCTGGTGTCGCCGTTGCGGTGGTGGTAGTAGCGGGCCATCTTGATCGCGGCCTCGTTGCCCTCGGACCCACCACTGGTGAAGTACACCTGGTTGATGTGGTCGGGGGAGATGCTCACCAGACGATCGGCAAGGGCAATTGCCTTATCGTTGCTGAACTCCCAGAAGGAGGTGAAGTACTCCAACTGCTTGATCTGCTTGGCGGCGACCTCGGCGATCTCATCTCGTCCATGACCGACCTGCGCGAGCCACAGGCCACCGGTGGCATCCAGGTACTCGCGGCCCTGAGCATCGGTGAGGCTGCAACCCTTACCGCTGGTCATGATCACCCGCTCGGTGAATGATGCAGGCAGGTACGGGTGAATGATGTGTGCTCGATCGACACTCTCAAGGGTGTCCACGTCGAACTGGTTGCTGGTGATGGTCATCTCATTCTCCTGCCAACGTCGTTGTTGTTGTCGAACCGTCCAGAGGCCAGACGGACTAGAGCCTAGACCTACTAGAGCCTAGTCCGATGGTCTGGGCGTGACCAGAACTGGGATCAGATCCTGCTCACCCGCCAGATTCCAGAATTCGAGGCCTAGTAGCGGATCCAGGTGGTCTTGAGGCCGGTGAACTTGTCGAATGCGTGCAGGGAGAGGTCGCGCCCGAATCCTGATCCCTTGAACCCGCCGAATGGGGTGGTGACACCCAGCGCATCTACCGTGTTGACCGACACCGTTCCCACATGCAGGCGCTCGGACACGCGATGGGCTCGCGAGAGGTTGCCCGTCCATAGCGATGCGGCGAGTGCGTACTGGCTGTTGTTGGCCAGGGCAATTGCCTCATCTTCGGTATCGAAGGGAATGACCGCAAGTACTGGCCCGAAGATCTCCTCGGTGGCGGGTGTGCTGTCAGTAGCGAGGTTGGTGATCACTGTTGGCTCGATATAGCAGTCCGAACCCTCAATGGTCAGGCGACGTCCACCGGCAGCCACCGACCCCAGTGCCACGCCCTGCTTGAGAAACTCCTCGACCCGGTCAGTATGGCGACGATCGACCAGAGGCCCCATCGTTGCGGCCGGATCGAACGGATGTCCCACGGTGATGCCCTTGGCTTGGGCAGCGACAGCGGCCACGAACTCATCTGCAATGTCACGCTGCACAAGCAGACGTGAGTTTGCCGAGCACACCTCACCTTGATTGAAGAAGATGGCTCGGGCGGCGAACTCGGCCGCCTCGTTCAGATCGTCAATGTCGTTGAAGACGACGTTCGCACTCTTGCCACCGCACTCAAGCCAAACCTGCTTGAGATTCGATGCACCGGAGTAGCTCATGAACATCTTGCCGACCTCGGTGGAGCCAGTGAATGTGAGCACATCGACATCAGGATGTTCCCCGATCGCGCGTCCGACGGTCTCACCTCGCCCGGGCACCACGTTCAGCACCCCGTCCGGAAGTCCGGCCTGTGCTGCGAGTTCGGCAAGGCGCAGAGCTGATAGTGGGGACTGCTCAGCAGGTTTGAGGACGACCGAGTTACCGGCAGCGAGCGCCGGGGCCAGCTTCCAGATTGCCATCTCCAGTGGGTAGTTCCACGGGATCACCGCGCCCACCACCCCGAGCGGAACCCGCTGAACGAGGGCTACATTTCCCGGCGGTGTTACCGGTATCTCGCCGGCGAGTTTGTCGATGGCCTCGGCGTAGAACTGCAGGATCATGGCGCTGCCAGGAACATCGATGGCGTAGGCGTCCGTGACCAGCTTGCCCATGTCGAGGGAGTCAGTGACGGCCAGCTCATCGAGGTTTTCCATGATCAGAGCGGACAGTTTGGACAGGGTGGCTTTACGAGTGTCAGCCGAGGCCCGTGACCACACCCCAGACTCGAAGGAACGTCGAGCTGCCCTGACAGCCAGATCGACATCAGCCGCGGTGCACTCAGCAAGAGTGGCGAGAACCTGACCGGTCGCCGGTGCAATCGAGGTGGTCGTCTGGCCCTCGACAGCATCGACGAAGCGCCCATCAATGAACGCCTGCGTACGAGGTGTGAGTGAATCGGCGATTGCTTGCCAGTCGGCGCGGGTGCGGGTCATCTCTACCTCTTCAAACGGTTGGCCTGTGGTCAGGTCGGTCTGGGTGGGGCTGGTCTTCAAGTTTGCGTGAGTCAGGTGTGCGTTCCGAGCAGGCGGTCGCGCGTCTGCGGGTCGGCAGCTGCATCAGCGAGCGTAAGGGCAAGTCCGGTGGCAGCGTCAAGGACCGCACGGTCAGCCGCTCCGGTTATCGCCGCCGCTGCAAACTGGTGTTGGTGATTGACTGCCGGTGCTGAGTCGATGCCGATGTAGGGGTGGATCGCCGGAACTACCTGAGACACGTTGCCCATATCAGTGCTGGCGCGGCTCATCCGTCCCAATCCGGTATTTCCGTCCGTGAACACCCGGCCTAGTTCTTGTGCGTTGCGCACGTACTTGTTGAGCAGGTCATGGTCAGTTCTGAACTCGACATACGGTGCGCCACTTGGCCCCAGCTCCAGGGTCGCTCCGGTGGCTAGGGCACCCGCCTCGAAGCAACGACGGATCCGCTCGAATGCTTCATCCATCTGGGCGCTGGTGGTGCCGCGAACATACCAGCGGCCCTCCGTGAACTCGGGGATCACGTTGGGTGCATCGCCTGCCTTGGTGACCAGACCATGGACACGGACCTCGCTGGACAGCTGTTGGCGCAGCAGTCCGATAGCTACCTGCGCGATCGTGAACGCATCACCTGCGTTGATGCCGTCTTCTGGGTACGCCGCGGCATGGGCTGCCTTGCCGTGATAGCGGACGTCGAGATGGGTGACCGCATAGGGCCGTGCCTCGGCCACATCAACCGGGCCGGGGTGTGACATCACCGCGGCGTGAACCCCATCGAAAGCACCACGCTCAAGGAGTACGAGTTTGCCACCCTCACCCTCCTCAGCGGGGGTGCCCATCAGGGTGACACGAATCCCAAGCTCATCGGCCACCCGTCCGAGGGCGATCGCTGCACCGACAGATGATGCCGCGATGATGTTGTGCCCGCAGGCATGTCCGAGTCCAGGGAGCGCGTCGTACTCAGCGCAGACCACCAGATGCAGGGGGCCGCTTCCCTTCGTCGCGAAGACCGCAGTTTCAACATCGAGGTAGTTTGTGGTGACGTCGAACCCCGCCTCAGCCATGCTCTGCGCGACCCACGCACTGGAGTTGTGTTCCTCCCACGCGATCTCCGGCGTCGCGTGAATACGATGGCTGAGAGAAATCAGTGACTCACTCGACGTGGTGACCTGGTTTTGAATGGCCGCACGGATCGACTGGCTGGCTGAGAATTCAGACGGAGCGCTCATGGGTATTACCTATCGTCGCCGGGGACGCCGTAGCTGGGAGCATCGGATGGATTCAATGCGCGAGTGACGTAGGCATCCTTCTGTGGTGCCCAGAGTTCCCAGAGGGCGCGAAGATCAGCAATGGGATCCTCGCTCCAATCCACCCGCAGGTTGGTTGACGGCCACTCGGCTTGGTCGGCGGCCAGGATTCCGGCGGAGTGCACGGGGCCTGCCTCGCCACCCTGGGCCAGACCCGCCTCGAGTGCGCAGAGCAGTCGATGCTCCAGCGGCTGGCTGGGGTCAGCCTCGAAGGCCCCGACCATCTGGCTCAGAACGTCAAGGGTTGCGAGCATATTGCCGGCTGCCACGCAGTTCTTGCCGACCGCGTCCCCATTGATGCCCAGCGAGTTTGCACCACTGAACACAGCTGTCGACCCGTCACTGGTCACGGCTGTCAGCTGTCGGTATTCCGGGAAGGGTGCGCCTGCGCTCACTCGTTCCATCGCCTCGGGCGCACTGAGTCCCTCCTCCAGTTGGGCGAGCAGGCCTGGACCCAGTCGGGGGTCAGTGACGTTCTGAGTGGCGACAGCCCCGACTCCCGCCTTCACATAAGCGCAACGGGATGCAACGGCCGGGCTTGAGGAGCTGATCGCGACTCCGAAGGCGCCGGTTCGCTCGCAGCGGCCAACGATGCTGAACGTCATTTCGCCCTAGCCTCGTGACTCGGGGATGACAGCCGTCGCATCGATCTCAACAAGCCATTCAGGACGGGCAAGAGCGGTAACTACCAGGCCGGTCGAGACCGGAAATACGCCCTTGAGCCAGCGTCCCATCACCCGGTAGACAGGCTCGCGGAAGCGGATGTCGGTGAGGTAGATGACCACCTTGACGATGTCACCCAGTTCGGAGCCGCACTCGTCCAGCAGCATCGCGATATTTGCCATCGCCTTCTCTGCCTGCGCCTCAACATCGCCGATGCCAACACTTTCGCGGGTATCGAGATCCTGACCGATCTGACCACGCAGATACACGGTATTGCCCGCAACGACCGCTTGGCACAGGTCGTTGTCCAGATTCTGCTCGGGATAGGTCAACTTGGTGTTGAACGGTCGGATCCGGGTATGGGTGGCACCTGTTGCATCGACCGTGCCGATGGGGCCAGTAGTTGTGGCACTCGCGCTGGAATCGGTCATCGTGCGGATCACTCCCGGGACGTCGTTGGACGGGTGCTGCCGATCCTAACGACTCCCCACGCCCAAATCAGAATGGGTATGGCAGATCAGAATGGGTATGGCTCAGGCGGCCCGGGGGCATCACAGGCAGCGCCCGAGATCGTGTGACTATCGGAGCCCTGCTTTAACTGTGTGCCGGGGTTGGTCCGGACGGCTCGTTCAAGTATGGGCGTGCCGGAAGTACTCCACGCTGACCATCGCGCGTGCGCCAGTGCGTGCGACCACTCGAGTCGTGCTCGAGGATCCGAAAGTCACCAGCGGTCTTTGAGTCATGATCGCGTTTGCACAAGGAATGTGTGTTCTGTGTATTGGATGGCCCCGCTGGATAAGGCTCGACATGGTCCAGTTGTGATCGAGCAGCCGGCTGCGCACAGCCGGGACTGCGACAGGTACCGTCACGGGCCGCAATGAAGGTCTTCAGCGCTGCGGGGAGATACCGGCGCTGGCCGTAGTCGAGCAGATGCCCGGTAACTGGATCAGTGATGATGCGACGCATTGAACCGCATTGTGCTGCCAGTTCTCGAGCGATTGCGGCTGGGATGGGGTGGCCGGCGGCTAAGCCGGGGTTCTGCTCCAATCCCAGCAGAGTAGTGAGGTCGATAACGACCTGCAGTTCACCGACACCCCGCCGACCTGAGTTCTGCGGGCTCCGCGCACTGGGGTTACCTGATGTGTCATTCACAGACTCGGATGCGTTGGGGCCCCCACCTTCAGAAGGCTGCGCACCAGGCTCGACGGGGCCAGACTCGACGGGGCCAGACTCGACGGGGCCAGACTCGACGGGGCCAGACTCGGTCGCGGTGGCGCCACGTGGTTGCGTCGCTGTGCCTAGATTCAGGGTGAGAGATAGATGCGCAGCTGCTCGGGCAGGGCCGATTTCGTCGGGCATTGCCTCCGCGCAGTCGTTACATCCGCGTCGATGCTCCAGAAGCAGATCCGCGCGGTCATCGATCACCTCAACCAAGGCTCGGGCGTCCTCAATTCGATGGGTCGCGATGACCTGACCCAGACCATCCGGCAGTGGTCGAAAGGCAACTCCGACGTTGTGGCGTCGGGCCACTCGGGTGCGACGAGCCTGGCCCTGCGGATCCTGACGGCACATTGTTCTCGTGATGGCAGTGCCTAGTTGGGCAGTGGTGAACTCGCTGAGCCGGTCATTCAACTGCTCAAAGACGGTATGTGATAACTCCGGCTCAGATAACGCCGTTCTTTCTAGAGCGATGAAGACGTGGCGACCACTGAGGTGGCCCTGCTCCCATGCGTCCCGAACTCGGCGAGCATCATCGGCTAGACGTCGTGCCGCATCAATATCGCGCGCAGCGGCGTTATCTGAGCACTTACGGGCGATGCGAACCTCGAGGCGATGATGGCGATCTGCATCCACATCGTCAGACCCCGGCCCCACGTAGTCGGATAGGGCCCGGCTCGCCTGCGCGCCGGCCCACGACGAAAGGCGATCAGCGAGCTTGACTCGACCAAGAAGTCCCTGCGAGTTGAGGTGAGCTGGATTGATTCGGGCGAAGTCGAGCGCGGTCGTCGGCCCCACCGGGTTGCGCAGGGCGCAGCGCAAAAGTGAAGAAGAACAACCGAAATAGGGCATCGGCACGGCGCTGCATGAACGCGGCTCGGGCCGCAGCATCGCGTCGAAGGATTCGATTGGTGGGGTATCAGGGCACGCGGACATCAGCGCTTGCTCTAGGACTGAGGTATCCGACGTCACAGATAAATCATACAAATGTACGAATCTATGTCAAGCCGGTACGTCTGTCCTGTGGACAACGTGCACGTTGGCAGGACTCCGCAGTGGCGGGGGACACGAGCCGGACCCCACGAGCCGGAGTGTCCATCTTCGCTGTTGAGAAGGTGCGCTTCAGCTCAGATGGAACGTCTCGGTGTTTCCATCCACGGCGATGGCCTGTCCGCTCACCATGGCTGCGGCGGGGGAGGCCAGAAACAAGCACATATCCGCGATCTCTGACGGTTGCACAAATCGGGAGATGGACTGACCGGTGAGGTAGTCGGCTTCAACCTCGGAGACCGACGATCCGGTGGCAGCGGCTTGCCGTTCGATCACGCCGCGCATTCGAGGCCCATCAACCGAGCCCGGACAAATGGCATTGATGCGTACCGCGTGCGGGCCAAGTTCGATCGCCAATGACTTCACCAGTCCGATCAGCGCCCACTTGGCTGCGGCGTACGGGGTGCGCATGCCGTAGCCATACTGTCCAGCAGTTGATGAGATGCAGATGATCGAGCCGGAGTTCTGCGCCTTCATCAATGGGACGGCCCGGCGAGCGCAGAGGAAGTGGGAATCCAACCCAACAGCAAGTGTGCGCTGCCAGTCGGCGAGAGTGATGTCCTCGACGAGAGCAGTCGGACCAGCAATACCGGCGTTGTTGACCAGGACGTCGATGCCACCCCAGGATTCGATGCGCTCGTCAAACCACGTGTCGATCACCTGCTCGTTGGAGACATCCCCGGCAATCCCATGTAGCCGACCGTCAGCCGCAATGGCTGCCTCTACAGCAGCAGCATCCACGTCGATGATGCTCACCTGCGCACCTGCGTCCGCGAACCCCCGAGCAATGCTTGCACCAATCCCGGAAGCGCCGGCCGTGATCATCACGCGCTGACCTGAATTCATCTCAGTGCTCCTATCGATCACGTGTCAGTCGCAGGTGACGGCGCCTAACTTTCGCTACGTCCCTCAAGAACGCGCAGCAGGGTGCGCAGTGGTGCACCCGTTGCACCTGCGGGCCAACCAGCCCATGGTGCGGTGATGAACGCCTTGGAGCCGGTGTCGATGTGCACCCACGGAGTGTCACCGGCGAACTCGCGCAGGTACGTGGCGGCAAGCACTGATGAGTCGGGAATCGAGATAGTGCCGTTCACCAGATCTGCATTGGGGGAGCGCATCATCTCGACGTAGCCGGGAACCAGCGGCATCTGCCAGCCGCGATCACCTGCTGCGTAGCCGGCCGCAAGCACCTCGGACATCAGATCGTCACTGTTCGAGGCCCCGGCCCAGAGGTCGGGACCGTAGCCGGCGGCATCGGTCAGTGTGCCGATATCGATGACCCCAGAGGCACCCTTACCCACCAGGTAAGCGATGCCGTCAGCGAGGATCACCCGGCCCTCGCAATCGGTATCGGCGACCTCGGTCGTCATGTCGTTCGGGTGCACGCACACATCACCCGGACGAGTGGCGGTTCCGCTGACCATGTTCTCCGTGAGAGGCAGGATCGCGCAAACGCCCACCTTCAGCCCCAGTCGAGCAGCGGCAGCCACAGCACCTGCCGTTGCGGCCGCCGAGGCCATGTCCGACTTCATCCAGTGGACTTCGGACATCGGCTTCTTCAGATTGACGCCACCTGCGTCAAAGGTGATTCCCTTTCCGGTAATTCCCAGCGGCGCCTGCTGGTCCCCGTAGCAGAGCTCGACAACCGCGGGGGGCTCTGCACTTCCCTTGGCCACCGCGAGAAGTCCACCGAAACCGCGCTCGCGGATCTGCTTCTGCGTCCAGATGTGGACCGTGACGCCGGTATCGGCGAGTTCGCGCTCGATCTCGGCAGCAAGAAGGGT
This sequence comes from uncultured bacterium, assembly GCA_963978055.1. GTDB lineage: Bacteria > Actinomycetota > Actinomycetes > S36-B12 > CAIYMF01 > Longivirga. The sequence continues at coordinate 9,940 of CAXBQZ010000037.1, read as the reverse complement.
GGGAGTCAGATGTCCGGGTGGAGTATCGGTGAGGGTGCGAACCCAATTCGTGTGGTCGCCGGTGATCTGACCACGCACCGCCGCTTGCTTCACAGCGGCATCACGTGCGTCGTCAGCCGAAACGACCGCGGTGACGGTGGTGGGCAGGGATTCATGTGCGGGGCGCACCGGGCCTTCAGGGCGGGGACGCTCGAAGCAGCCGAAGATGGCTCCTTCAACCGCGGCCCGCACCGACTCGGCACGGTCGTCACCGGCCTGTCCAAGAGTGACGGCCAGGCGCTTGCGCCCACGGATTGCGCCTGCGGCACGTAAGGCGGCTGTGCGGATCGCATCCGGCCCGACCGTCGCACGCTCGCCTAGGCCGGTAATGACGATCGTGGGCTGCTTCACCGCCGTCGGGGGGATCACGATGGGGGCATCGTCAACACTGCCTCGAAACGTCGGGGTTCCCTTGACCGCGGCGATGACGTCCACTCCGCTTGCAGCGGTCGACTCCAAGGCGCCAGGGGCTGGCTTTCGATCGGCGAAGAATCCAATGATGACGACATCGGCGGACGCATCAGGTCGGCCACTGAGAGTTACGCGCATGTCCACAGCCTGCCACGCTGCCAATACCCACCGCAGTGCGCCCCGCCGATGTGAAGTGCTGCCAGCTGCACCCCGTTGCTGCTCCGACAACTGATGTGAAGTGCTGCTACCCACCTTCCAGCTGCCGTTCAGACAACTATGGTGTGCACATGCGTGCACGCGAACTCGGAATCAAGCTTCTCGGTACCCCCGGGCCTCTCAATGCCATCACCGATGTACCCGGACTCACCGTCGGCATGGTGACCCTGAACCACAACGACTGCGGCGCTAATGAGGCAGTTCGGACGGGGGTCACCGCCATCCTCCCACTGGGACGTGACGGGATCACCCGTTCCGTCGCTGCCGGCATCTACTCACTCAATGGCAATGGGGAGATGACCGGCTCGCACTGGATCAATGAGACGGGGGCGCTCAGTGGACCAGTGATGATCACCAACACTCATGCCGTGGGAACGGTTCACCGAGGGGTTGTCGACTGGATGGCGGCCAATGAGCCGATGAAGGCCTCAGAGTGGCTCCTGCCGGTGGTTGCGGAAACCTGGGATGGCTATCTCAACAGCATCAATCTGCCAAGTGTGGTCACCGCTGATGCAGGACGTGCCATTGACGCTGCTACCAGCGGTCCGGTGCCAGAGGGATCCGTCGGTGGTGGCACGGGAATGAACTGCTACGGCTTCAAAGGTGGCTCAGGCACGTCAAGTCGTCAGGTATCGCTCGGTGGTCAGACGTACACCGTGGCGGCCTTCCTGCAGTGCAATTTCGGGGATCGCCATGAACTCACCATCACCGGGGTGCCCATGAATGATCTGGATGTCCCGTATCCGATGGGGGAGCAGGACTGGATTGTTCGCGACAGGTCCACACCTGTGCCGCCGATCCCTGGCGGGGCCGGCTCGGTGATCGCCGTTGTTGCCACTGATGCACCGATGACCCCACACCAGACCTCGGCGCTTGCCCGCCGGGTGCCGCTGGGTCTTGCCCGAACTGGGACGACCGGGGGCCACTTCAGCGGTGACATCTTCCTCGGGTTCTCAACCGCCAATCCGGGTGAACTCGACAGCGGTTTCTCGTTGATCGATAAGGAGCAGGTCACTCTGCGGTCCCTAGAGTTCGTGCCGTGGAACTGGATGGACGAGTTCTATGCCGCGGTGGTGCAGTGCGTCGAGGAGTCAGTGCTCAACGCACTCGTCAACAACGAAACCATGTACGGGCGCGCAGGTTCAATGAGCCCAGCGCTGCCCCTCGAACTGGTTATGGCAAGGCTGAACCGCCCATAACTCGAACGAACGCAAGAGGTCCCTTCACGAATGTGACGGGACCTCTTGCTTGTTCGAGTTGTATTAGCTCAGGCCGACAACCTTGCCATCAACCAGATCGATGTGGACCGAGGCAGGAACCTTGGGCAGTCCCGGCATCGTCATGACATCGCCACAGATCATGACGACGAATTCGGCACCAGCCGATAGGCGCACCTCACGGATGTTCACCGAGTGATCAACCGGTGCCGCGCGCAGTGACGGATCGGTTGAGTACGAGTACTGCGTCTTGGCAACACAGATCGGGAACTCGCCATAGCCGGCCGCCTGCAGATCCTTGATCTGCGTGCGAACGGCTGAGGAAGCGGTCACCTCTGAGGCGCGGTAGACACGCTTGGCCACGGCCTCCATCTTCTCCCACAGGGTTGCGCTGTCGTCGTAGACGAAGGTCATGGGTGTTGGTGCCTCACAAACCTCGACGATCGCGTGCGCAAGCTCCTCGGCACCGGCACCGCCGTTGGCCCAGTGGGTTGCCACAACTGCCTTGGCTCCAAACCCGGCGGACAGCTCCTTGATGAGCTCGAGCTCTGCATCGGTGTCGGAGATGAAGCGGTTGATACTGACCACGCAGCGGATTCCGTAAACCGTTGACACGTTCTCGATATGACGCTGCAGGTTTGCGAATCCGGCCCGAACGGCGTCAAGGTTTTCGGCGTTGAGTTCCTTGAGGTCAACTCCACCGTGGTACTTGAGGGCGCGGACCGTTGCCACGATCACGGCGGCATCGGGACGCAGCCCCGACTTGCGGCACTTGATGTCGACGAACTTCTCGGCACCAAGGTCAGCACCGAAGCCAGCCTCCGTGACGACGTAGTCGGTCAGCTTCAGCGCCGATGAGGTGGCGACAACGGTGTTGCAGCCGTGGGCGATGTTGGCGAATGGGCCACCGTGAACGAAGGCTGGGGTGCCCTCGAGAGTCTGCACGAGGTTGGGACGGAAGGCATCCTTGAGCAGTACCGCCATCGAGCCCTCAGCCTTGAGGTCGCGGGCCGTCACTGGCGTCTTCTCGCGGGTGTAGCCCACCACGATGTTGCCGAGACGACGCTTGAGATCCTCAAGTGAGGTGGCCAGACAGAAGATCGCCATGACCTCGGAGGCGACGACGATGTCGAAGCCATCCTCCCGCGGAAAGCCGTTACCTGGGCCGCCGAGACCCACGGTGATATCACGCAGGGCACGGTCGTTGAGATCGACCACGCGTTTCCACGTGATACGGCGAACATCGATACCGAGCTCATTGCCGTGGTGCACGTGGTTGTCGATCAGCGCGGCCAGAAGGTTGTTCGCAAGCTGGATGGCGCCGAAGTCACCGGTGAAGTGCAGGTTGATGTCCTCCATCGGCACCACCTGGGCATAGCCACCTCCTGCGGCACCACCCTTGACACCGAACACCGGGCCGAGTGATGGCTCGCGCAGGCAGATCATCGCGCTCTTGCCGATTCGACGAAGGCCATCGCCAAGGCCAACCGTGGTGGTGGTCTTGCCCTCACCGGCTGGGGTGGGGCTGATTGCGGTAACCAGAATCAGGTGGGAGTTGTCCTTCTTGGGCAAGGAGTCCAGGTAGTCGAGGCTGATCTTGGCCTTGTAGTGACCGTAGGGATCAATCGCTTCGTATGGAAGGTTGAGCCTCTCGGCGATCTGTGAGATCGGCTCGAGTACGGCGGCTTGGGCAATGTCGATATCGCTTGGCACTTCTTTACTCCTTCGCCGCACGGGTGGCGGCCACAAGTTCGGGCAGGATGGTCTGGGCGTCACCGATCACGGCATAGTGCGCGTAGCCCATGATCGGGGCGTCCTTGTCGGTATTGATGGCGACAATAGTCTTGCTAGTTCTACACCCTGCAATGTGCTGGGTTGCACCACTAATTCCACATGCAATGTAGAGGTCCGGGGCCACCTTCGTCCCGGTTTGGCCAACTTGCTCACTGTGCGGCCGCCAGCCGTTGCTTGTGACTACACGCGAGCAGCCCACGGCCCCGTTGAGCAGATCTGCAAGCTGCTCGATCACCTCGAAGCCCTCAGGGCCACCCACGCCACGTCCACCCGAGACGATGACACGAGCCTCGGCAAGTCCAACCCCGGTAGCCCCACCACCAGTGCGATCGATCACGCGCACTGCGGTGTCGGCATCGGTCAGGTTGGGGGTGAACTCCTGCACATTGCCTGCACCCGTAGCGTTTTCCGCCCGCACAGCATGTGGGGCGAAGGCGGCCAGGAGCAGTTCGCTGTGAACGCGAGCGGTCTCCTGGATGTTGCCACCCCAGCGGTTGCGTACGACCTCGTGCACGCCGGCATCACCAAAGGAAACGGAGAGCACCTCCGCCGCCATCGGTGCGTCGAGGATGGCAGCGATGTGAGCCAGAACCTCATTTCCGCGTGGAGTTCCGGTGACGAGAATTCCTCGCGGTGAACGTGAGGAAACCAGTTCCAGAGCGGCTTTGGCAGATGCCAGAGGCGCGTAGTCCGTCAGCGTGTCGTGGATCGCCAGATGAATGGTGTCGGCACCGTACGACGCGAGCTCGGCAACAGCGTTCCGGCCGGCCGCGCCGACCAGGAGCACCTCGACCTGCGAATCCAGGGCGCGCGCAGCAGTAAGGGCCTGAACGGACGTGGCGTCAAGAACGCCGCGATCGTGATCAGCAATAACGAGAATCATGATTACAGCACCCCAATGGTCTTGAAGATCTCGACGAGGGCCGGAACAGCATCGACTCCGGTGCCCAACACCTCTGCTGAGCGAACCTCCTCGACCGCCAGGTCCAACCGCACCTTCTCGAGCCGGGGAGCCGGCTTGTCGATGGTGACGGTGTCAACGGGCTTCTTACGTGCCTTGATCCGTCCCGGTACCGATGGGTAGCGGGGGATATTGAGTCCATCCTTCACGGTGATGACGGCAGGCAGGTGTACCTCGTAGATCTCCCGGGCGGAGCCGACGGCACGCTCACAGCGAGCGACGCCCCCGGCAATGGTGAGTCCCTTGACGTTGGTAACAACCGGCCAGCCGAGCGCATGTGCCATGCGAATACCAACCTGGAAGTCGGCGGTATCGGCGGCCTCGGTTCCCAGCAGCACCAAGTCGTATGCACCACTGGGGGAGCCAGCCTTGATCTGCTCGGTGAGTGCTGATGCGGTGGCCTGTGGATCCCATTCGGATCCATCGGTCTCGATGATTACTCCGCGATCGACGCCAACGGCCAGGAGTGAACGGATCTGCTCCTCAGAATCGGCAACGCCCAGAGTGATCACGGTGGACTCACCACCGAACTGCTCCACGAGTTGGACGGCCGCCTCGGCCGCACATTCCTCATGTGGTGATGTGGTGAATCCCATGGATGCACCACTTGTGTCGATGTCGAGGTGATCGGCGGTGAGCTCCCACCGGCCACCTGACAGCGGCACGCGCTTTGCGCATACGGCAATGTTCATTACGACAGGATCCGTTCGTTGTTCGGGTCGAAGAGGGCGCCGGAACCGGCAACAGTGACTGGGTACTGCTCGCCCAGGTATTCCACCTTGAGCTGAGTGCCGACCGCTGCGTACTGCGGGGGCAGGTAGGCCATCAGGATGTGCTTGCCCAGGCTCGGTGCAGATCCAGCACTGGTGACGTACGAGTTACGGCCGTGCGCGTCAGTGATGGTCTCACCGTCGAGGGTGAGGATCGGCTCGCGGCCCATCATGTATCGCTTCTCACCCGTAGACGACGTGTGGTCATCGACCGTGAGGGAGCACATGATGGTGACGGGGGCTTCTTCGCGATGACGCAGATGCGCCTGCTTGCCCACGAAGTCCTGATCCTTGATCTTGGCAGTGAGCATGCCGGCCTCGGCAGCGTTGTACTCGGTCTCCAGCTCGGCTCCGTATGCGCGGTAGCCCTTCTCGAGGCGACCGGTGGTGCCGTATACGCCGATTCCCACCGGGATCAGGCCGTGGCTCTGACCGGCGTTCCAGATCGTCTCCCAGAGCCGTGCACCCTGCTCAATCGGAACATAGAGCTCCCAGCCCAGATCGCCGACGTACGAGATGCGGGAGGCGAGCACTCGCTGAGTTCCGATATCGATCGTGCGGCAGGTTCCGAATTTGAAGCCCTCATTGCTCACGTCATCATTGGTGACTGCGGCCAGGATCTCTCGGGCATTCGGTCCCCAGATGCCGAGGGTGGTCCATGAGGAGGTCAGGTCGACGATCTGGGCGCCATCAGCGAGGTGATCGCGGAACCACTTGAGATCGGCCATACCGTGGGCGCCACCGGTCACCACGCGGAAGTGGTCCTTGCCGAGCCTCATGATGGTGAGGTCGCTCTTGAAGCCACCGTTGATTCCAAGTACCGGGGTGTAGACGACCCGTCCGACTGCAACGTCCATCTGACGAACGGCGGTCTGCTGCACAGAGGCCAGAGCGCCCGGGCCGATGATGTCGAAGATTGCGAAGGCGGTGAGATCGACGATGCCCGCGGTTTCACGCATCTGCAGGTGCTCGGCATTGATGATGGGTGACCACCAGCGGGCCTCCCACTCACCGGTGCGTGGCATCACAGCATCGCCGAACTTCTCGACCAGGCCGGCATTTGACTCGTACCACCACGGACGCTCCCACCCGACCGTCTCGTAGAAGACGGCACCAAGTGCCTTCTCCTGTTCGTAGTAGGGAGACAGGCGGATATTGCGGTTGCCGGCCCACTGCTCATTCGGGTGGATGATGCCGTAGGTCTTGATGAAGCCCTCACCGGTACGCGAGCGGACGTGGTGAGTGGTCTTGTGATGCTCGTGGAAGCGAGCGATATCCGAGGCGTGCAGATCGATTTCGCTCTCACCCAGGACCATCCACTCAGCAACGGACTTGCCGGTGCCGGGACCCTCCTTGATCCACACTGCCGCACAGCTCCAGAGGTTCTTCACCTCAGGTGTCTCACCCAGAACGGGCATGCCGTCAGGGGTCAGCGACAGGATGCCGTTGATCGCGTACTTCTCACCGACAGACTCATCACCGACGATGTCAGGCATGAGTTCAAGGGCATGCTCATCCTGAAGATCGAAGTCCTCCTGAGTGAACGGGAACTCCGTGGGCGACAGGGCTGCGGCGGCATTCGATGGGAGTTCATCGGGGCTGTAGAGGATCGCGCGGTGTGCGTACGAACCGATCTCAAGACCGGTTCCGTGCTGACGCTCGTACATGAAGGTGTCCATATCGCGAACGATTGGCCACTCGATATCGCCCTTGGTGTCAGCGAAGAATGGCACGGGGCCGATGTCCTTCATCTGGTGCACGGCGGGGGTGAGCGGAATGCGGGCTCCAGCCATCTCGGCAAGACGGGGACTCCAGCAGCCACAGGCAATCACGACGTACTCAGCTTCGATGGTGCCCTTATCGGTGACAACACCGGTGACCTTGCCGTCCTCCACGGTGATGTCGAGAACCTCGACATTGCCGATCGAGGTCAGAGCGCCGAGCTCCTGAGCGCGCTCGCGCATGATGGTGCCGGCCCGAACGGAGTCGACCACACCGACACTTGGGGTGTAGAAGCCGCCCAAGATCACGCTCTCGTCGATGTAGGGAACAAGTTCCTTGACCTCAGCGGGGGTCACCAGTCGGGTGTCCGGGATACCCCATGCCTTGGCCGAGGTGATGCGGCGCTTGAGCTCCTGCATGCGCTCCTCGGTACGAGCCACCTCGATACCGCCACATTCGGTGAACACGCCCATCTCCTTGTACTGGCGCATGCTCTCATGGGTGAGATGTGCCATCTCCTTGGTGTGGTCCACCGGGAAGATGAAGTTGGATGCGTGACCGGTTGAACCACCCGGATTCGGCAGCGGGCCCTTGTCGATCTGCACGATGTCGCGCCAGCCCAGTCGGGCCAGGTGGTACGACAGGCTGTTGCCGACGATTCCGGCGCCGATGACGACGCACTTCGCCGAAGCAGGAAGACTGCTCATTGATGTTCCCTTTCATCTGTGGACCTGCTGTGGTGGAGCTTCGGGTGGTTCTTGTTTGATCAGGTTGTCTTCGTCAAAATCACAGTGCCTTGCGGATGGATGTCTCGAAACCATCGATATGTGCAGCCATGGTGATCGCTGCCTGGTCGGCATCCCCACGTCTGATGGCCTCGAGGATGTCGCGGTGTTCCTTAACTGCATCGTCGAGGTGGGGTAGGCGATCGAGTGCCATGAACCAGATGCGCAGTGCGTGGGTGTACTGCTCGTCAAGTGTGTTCTCCAGGAACGGATTGCGAGCGGTGGCGTAGACGAAGCGATGAAGGCGACGATCAAGGGTGATGAGATCACGTTCATCAGGGTTGACGCCGAGCGCATCCAACTCGGTGAGCAGTTCGTCGAGGGTGGCCTTATCTGCCTCGGTGAGCCGACGCGCAGCCAACCGCGCCGCGGCAGGTTCGAGAACTGCGCGGGCTTCAGATAGTGAGGCGAGATCACGGGCATCCACTCCGGCCACGAACATTCCGCGACGTGGATAGACGTCAATGAGGCGCTCACGTGCCAGAGCGCGCAATGCCTCGCGTACGGGTGTGCGGCCCATTGCGAGCCGGGTCATGAGATCAGCCTCGGAGACGATGGCTCCCGGAGGAAGTTCGAGGGTGACAATGAGATCACGGATGGCCGCATAAGCCTGGTCGGACAGCAGGGGTCCAGACTCGGACTCGACGACAGCGGCGACCACGAGATAAAAATATATCAGTTACCAGCCAACTGAAAACCACTTTCCCAGATCTGTCAGAAACTCCGCTAGAGCCGGGTATCAGTGCTGGTCAGAAGGGTAGCCAGTTCGCGCTCAAGGCCGGCCAGACCAACCTCGATGATCTCCAGTGGCAGGCCGATACGGGCCGCCGCGCCCTGAGCAGCCGCCTCGAGCTGCGGGGTCCGCCGGCCTGCCAGCCAGATAACTCGGTAGTAGTTCTTGAAGTAGTCATCGCGCAGTTCCGGATAACGATCAAGACCAAGTTCCTGAATCACCGTTCGTTCAAATGACGCAGCCAAGAAGTCGGTCAGGACGTAGGTGCCGGGCTCCTGCTCAAACTCCTGCGCCAGTTTCTGCGCCCCTGCGTACACGTCGTAGCAGTGCTGACCACCCAGACGTGGAAGGGAATACCTGTTGCACACCTCGTCGACTGCGCCATACGTACCGCAGTCTGCGTAGCCAATCGCGATCCGCGTGTAGCGCTCCCGCAGTTCAAGCACAAGCGCCTCGACGGCGTCAGCAATCTTCTGCGGCTGGTTGTGCAGCAGTGGTGGAAGGGGGTGGACGTCGATCGGCCAGGAGTTCGCCGCTGCTATCACCGAGATGTCCTGTGAGAGCGCGCCACAGGCCGCGATGGCCAGACGATTGTTGCTCATCGAACCTCGAAAACGTGCGGTGGACTAGTTGGGTGCGGGAAACGCGAGCTCTTCGACGAACCGGTCATTGAAGTCGGCACGATCGGAAAGTTCAACGTAGTGAATCTCGTCGATAAGTGACTCGGCACCATGGCGTTCGGGCAGTGACAGAAGGACCATCTTTGCTCCCTCGCCAGCGACATTTCCAGCACTCACGATCCGCAACACCGGAAGCTTGGGTACGAGTCCGATGCGTACGGCACTGCTTGGAGACAGATAGGTGCCGAACGAGCCAGCCAGCAGAACCTGCTGCACATCGGTCTCCGGCGCCCCGAACTCCTCGAGCAGCAGACGCCAGCCGGTGCTGATGGCGGCCTTGGCAAACTGAAGCTCGCGGATATCGCGCTGGGTCAGCACGACCGGATCGCCACCAGTTTCACCCTCGGTGGCCAGGTGAAAGTGGCGCTCACCATTCGTCTCGACGAAGCGGTCGGCCAGATCGGGACGGTGTTCGGCGATGTACTCGTTACTGGCGAAACGGCCGGAGGAGTCAATCAGGCCCACCCGAACCAACTCAGCAACTGCGTCAACCAGACCCGAGCCACAAAGGCCGACGGGCGATACGTCACCGATCACGCCGATCTCCATGCCCGTCTCCTTAATGGAGACGGTCTCGATCGCACCGGGGGCTGCGCGCATGCCGTTGCGGAT
>CAXBQZ010000036.1:0-27233 GCA_963978055.1 uncultured bacterium | reverse complement strand
GCAGCGGTCAGGCCGATCATTCCAAGGTCGACGGTGTCGTTGATCCGAATGATTCGTCCACGGCACCCCTCTTCCTCCAGGCCAGCCAGGAGTTCATCGAGCACATCGACAACGGACAGTCCCGACAGGGTTGTCCAGATCGCCCGTCCCGTTGCAGCTGAGACCCCGATGGTGACTTCCGTCGGGTCAGAGCCCTGCGTCGCTGGGCCAAGGACATGGAAACTGCTGCTCGCAGCCGCGGCCTGCTCGTCACGCAGATCCGCCACGGAGCGCTGTTGACGTACGGCGTTGATCTGCGCGAGCCGATCATCGGTTGGCGCATAACCGGTGCCGGGACCGGCGTAGTCATTCGGGTCGGTGATCAGGCTCATGACGTTCATGTGTTCATCGAAGATTGCTGCCGTGTGCAGGTAATCACCGTCCACCCGTGCATGCAGCATGGCGAGCAGCCGCTCTGCCTCAGTGGTGTAGCCACAGGCATCGAGGGCGGCCACGACATCAACCATGGTGACCTTCGATTGACGGATGATGCGCGAGGCATCGAGCGGAGTCATGAGATCGGCAGCGGGCACATCCTTGGAGCCAGCCGCATCGATGGCCTGCTCAACCCAGATGTCGTCAAAGTCGGCAAGGCCCAGGAACCGGTAGACATCGCGGGTGGCCAGCACGGCTCGACGTCGAAGATGAGCAACCTGATCTTCTGATGCGCTGCGCAGCCCGCCGTCCACTGTCCAGTCGCGCTGCATGATGAGGTAGTCGTCGATATCTTCGGAGTTCCACTGACTTGGGCCAAACATGTTGTCGTAGCGCTGAATCGAGCCGAACCCCGAGCAGACAAAATCCGTACCGGCGATGAAGATCGGATGGGTCCGTGACGTCCGTCGAACCTCCGACTCGCTCATAAGCGCGTCGTTGCCCGTACAGGCCTCGAGATTGCGCATCATCACCATCAGGTTCTCGGCCATCATGCTGCGCACCCCACCGGGCACACTGCCCGATACCGATGCTGCGTCGATACCACCGTTCTGGACACCCTGTGCGCCGAGTGCACGGGCCAGTGCCACACAGCGTGCCTCAAGGTAGAAGATCGAGCAGTTCTCTGCAGCACCCATCAGTGCCTCGGACCCGCCCCCGGAGGTGACCCGCATCTTCATACCGCGGCTGGCATATGCCGAGGTGAGCAGTGCCTTCGACCAAGGAGTGTCGTCACCATCGATGAAGATCTGCTCCGTGCCATAGATCGACACCGTCTCCGCGTAGGAGACCAGGCCGGCCATGCCCAGCTCGAGTTCGAGCGCCTCCTCGACTGAGCACTGAACCAGCACACCGACAGCGCCCACGGCGGCTCCGATCGACACTGCCACTGCATTGCTCGGTGCATCACCAAGTACAGGAACTGTGGTCTCGATCTCGCGGAATCCGAAGGCAGCCGCGGTAGCCGCATCGGCGGCAAGAAGGAGTGGATCATCTGAGCGATTGGTGACGTGCGCTTGGTTACTCGGAGTTCTGCGGGCACGCATCTTCGTCATCGCAATGACAAGTTCAGCAGCGCGCAGACGCGACAGGACGCGCGCAAGCTTGGCTGGAGTGGCCCCTGCGGTGAGTCGGATGATCTCCTCGCGCGGCACGTTGATATCGACGATGCGTCGGGCAAAGTCGACATCGTCCATGGCCATCACCTCAGCGGCCACAGACAGATCCAGGCCGTGGCGGGCAATGAACTCATCGATCAGATCGAAATCAGCGACAGCTCGTCCGTCCATCTCGATGACGGCTCCATCTGAATCCAGCGTCAACGATGGCTCGGGATCAGCAGACGCATCAAATGCAATCAGACCAAGCGACTCATCCTCGACAGCAAACCCGTCAAGGTTGACCCGCTGCGCATCCATGAAGCGAAACCGGCCGATCTGCTCGGTATCTGTCACGTATGCCACTCCTCTCCGCTGGTGTTGGGATCACGCTACTGCGTCACCATGACGATGGGGTGCGCCACGTGTGACCACGCGACGCACCCCATCGGGTTGGATCTTGAGCGCTCAGACGCGCTCGTGTGCCTCTTCGAGCACGGTGCGGCCGATCTCGGCGTAGACGTCGGGCTGGCTGTTCTTGATCCAGAGCGCGAACACCAGACCGGCGACGAACGTTGCGATGGTGATCCACGGGATCGCCACGAAGAAGGCCGAACCAGCAGCTCCACCACCGGCGAAGGTGATGTTGCTCAGCAGCAGGTAGACCACGTAGAGCATTCCGAGGAAGCCGAGCGCGGGGCAGATCAGGGTGGTGAATACATTCCCGGTGTGCATCTTCTTGACCCAGAAGTACCAGATGACAGCCACCGAGCAGATTGCCATCACCAGAAGGATGGCCATCGTTCCGAGAAGTGCGAGCAGACCGTACTCGTAGATGTAGCCACCCTGAAGTACATCACTGCCGTTAGGGGTGAGCAGGTAGAACAGCACGGTGATGACCAGGGTCAGCACCGTCTGAACGATGGAGGAGATGTGCGGGGATCCATGGGTGGCGTGCGTGGTTCCCAGGTTGCTGCGCAGTGCCGGCACCTCACGGCCGATCGCGTAGAGGTAGCGCGAGGCTGCGTTGTGGAAGGCGAGTGCACAGGCAAACGAGCCCGAGACGATCAGGAACAGGTACACGTTGACGACCCACTGGCCACCCAGGTTGGCGGCAGCCAGATCGGTGAACATCGTGATGGCATTCGTGTACGACTTCGTGATGGCCGCATTGGCGCCGTTGCCGGCGATGACCATCCATGACACGAATGAGTAGAACACACCCAGACCAATCACGGCGATCAGGGTGGCCCGAGGGACGATGCGACGTGGATTGCGTGACTCCTCGCCGTACACCGCCGTGGTCTCGAATCCGATCCACGACCAGAAGGCGAAGAAGACGCCGAGAGCGGCTGCGCCAGCGGCGATCGGTGCAGCCGGATCGCCAACCATCACCGCAGGATTGAGGCCGCCACCTTCAGGCAGGCTCTTGAAGGCATTGAGCGGATTGACGATATCGCTCATCAGGCCATCGGGGCCGCCACCCTTGAACAGAACCGAGAATGAGAGCGCCGCGAGCAGGAGTACCTCACAGATGAGGAAGAATCCGAGCAGTTTCGCAGCGATGGAGATATCGAAGTAGCCGAAGACGCCTACCAGCAGGATGCCGACGATGGCGATGATCAGCCAGTTGACGGTTGCGCCAGTCCACGTATTGATGGCCTGGCTCGCGAAGTAGGCGAAGATGCCGATGAGCGAGCCCTCGAACACGATGTAGCACATGGTGGCGAGGAAGCCGGTGGCCATACCCCAGATCTGGCCGAGGCCGTGGCTGATGAATCCGTAGAACGCGCCCGTGGTGGTGATGTAGCGCGCCATCGAGATGAAGCCGATCGTGAACAGAGTCAGAACGATCGTCGCGACGACGAAACCGGCCGGGGCGTATACGCCGTTGCCGAAAGCCACGGCGATCGGGACGTTGCCCGTCATCGCGGTGATGGGCGCCGCATTTGCAAGGGCCATGAACAGCACACCGAACAGGCCGACGGTGCCGGCCTTCAGCTTGTTGTGCTCGGAGGAGGTCAACTGGTGATCTCCGGGGAGTGCAGTACTCATTCGAGTGATGTTCCTTTCGCTCGCGGATGCGGCTGTGGTGGACCAAACGAGTGACATGGCATCAGGTGACGCCGATCACATGTTGCAGGGGAGTATGTCGTGTGGTGGTGTACCGAATCAAGCATTTACGCGAACCGATTCCCTAACTGGGAGGCTGGCACGGATCTTTTGTGCTCAGCGTGGGTGAGGTTTCACATGCGTGACGTGCTGGCGACACGCCGATCGGATTGAAAGATCGGGTCAAGTTTCGGCATCTTGTGCCGACATTGGTCTTGTATTGGTATGCCGAATCGGTATGATTTGGTCTACTGACCGATGGGGAGGTCCAATGTCCGATGCAACTGCGCTGGACTACGGCTTCTTCTCCTTCGCCTCAAAAGATGAGGTTTTGGAGAAGAGCAAGGAGTACTGGAACCCTGGTAAGACCAGTTTCTGGTCCGAATCTGGGGTTCCGCTGGTCATCGACCGGCGTGAGGACTACTTCATCTATGACGTGTCAGGCAAGCGACTGATCGACGTCCATCTCAACGGTGGTACGTACAACCTTGGACACCGCAACCACGAGATGGTTCAGGCCATCACGGTGGCAATGCAGCACTTCGATATCGGAAATCACCACTTCCCATCACTGGCCAGAACTGCACTCGCTGAAGCGCTGATCGCAAGTGCGCCGAAGAACCTGACGAAGGTCATCTACGGCTCCGGCGGTGGTGAGGCGATCGATATCGCCATCAAGACCGCCCGTCATGCCACGCAGAAGCGCAAGATCCTGTCGATCATCAAGGCCTACCACGGCCACACGGGCCTCGCGGTGGGAACTGGTGACGACCGGTTCTCCAAGCTCTTCCTCTCGGACAACGACGAGGACTTCCCCCATGTGCCGTTCAATGACCTCGAGGCGATGGAGCAGGTGCTCAAGGGTCGCGATATAGCTGCGGTGATCATGGAGACGATCCCGGCCACGTACGGATTCCCGCTGCCGAACCCCGGCTACCTCGAGGCCGTCAAGCAGCTGTGCGAGAAGTACGACGCTCTCTACATCGCTGATGAGGTGCAGACGGGACTTATGCGCACCGGTGAACTGTGGGGGATCACCAAACATGGGATCGAACCCGACATCATGGTCACGGGCAAGGGCATCTCGGGTGGTATGTATCCGATCGCTGCGGTGCTCGTCAGTGAGCGATGTGCCGGCTGGCTCACCGAGGACGGCTTCGGTCACATCTCCACATTCGGCGGTGCCGAGCTCGGGTGTATTGCTGCGCTCAAGGCGCTTGAGATCTGCAATCGCGCAGAGACGCGCTCGATGGTGCACTACATCTCGGACTTCATCGGTCGAGGGCTGCGTGAGATCCAGGCGACCTACCCGGACTGGTTCATCGGGATTCGTCAGAACGGGGTCGTCATGGGCCTTGAGTTCGCCCATCCCCAGGGTGCCAAGTTCGTCATGAAGCGGCTCTACGAGAACGGCGTGTGGGCGATCTTCTCCACCCTCGATCCACGAGTGCTCCAGTACAAGCCGGGAATCCTGGTGAAGCCCGAACTGGCCGAGGAGCTCCTCGATCGCACCGAGGTCGGTATCGCCAAGGCCCGGGCCGATGTACAGGCAGAACGGAAGTTCCGCTGATGGTTGAGACCATGTTTGAGATGCCACTTGACCCAGCCGGTGTACCGCGCGGGCGGGCCATGATCGAGCGGGCAGAGTGGGCTGCTCGTGCCTTTGCCACGTATGACTCGGCCACCGTTCAGCGCATCGTCGATGCTGCCGCTGCCGCTGGTGCCGCCCGCGCCAAGGAGTTCGCCGAGTGGGCGGTTCGTGAGACCGGCTACGGAGTAGCCGAGCACAAGGTGCTGAAGAACCTCGCCTGCTCCACCGGCATTGCAGCCAAGTACCGCGCCAGTGACTACGTCGATGTGGTCGTCGATGCGGCAGACAAGATGGTGGAGGTGCCGCGTCCGGCCGGGGTGGTGCTCGCGCTCACTCCGTCCACCAATCCGGTGGCAACGGTGATGTTCAAGATCATGCTTGCGCTGCTCACGCGAAATGCCATCGTGATCAGCCCCCATCCGTATGCCAAGGGAGTTTGCGTCGAGGCGGCGCGAACGATGGCAGCGGCAGCTATCGCAGCAGGTGCACCTGATGGCTGTATTCAGGTGGTCGAAGAGCCCTCGATCCCGCTGATCAACGCGCTGATGACTGATCCGCGCACGGACGTCATCCTTGCCACCGGTGGTACACCGATGGTTCGTGCCGCGTATCGCAGTGGCAACCCGGCGATCGGGGTTGGCCCAGGCAATGTGCCTGTGCTGGTTGACGCTTCGGCAGACGTGAACGCTGCGGCACAGCGAATCGTCGACAGCAAGTCATTCGACAATTCGATCCTGTGCACCAATGAGAGCGTGCTGATCGTCGAGGATTCGGTGGCTCCGGCCCTGCTGAATGCGATGACGCGGGCGGGTGCCCATGTTCTCAGTGATGATGAACGTGATCGGGTTCGCGATCTGGTCTTCCCCGATGGTCAGTTCGACGCCCAGTGGGTTGGCAAGGATGCAACAGCCATTGCTGCAGCCGCCAACATTCGTGTGAACCCTCGCACCAAGGTTCTGTTGGCTCCCTTCGATCTTGTGGTTCCCGAGGAGCCGCTGGCCCACGAGAAGCTGTGTCCGGTGCTTGGGCTGGTTCGAGTTGCCAACGTTGGCCGCGGAATCGATGCTGCTCAGGCAGTTCTTCGGATCACGGGTCAGGGTCACTCGGCCGCGATCCACTCCACGAATCCGCAGACGATCATGGCCTTCTCCGCGGCTGTGCGTGTACTGCGGGTGTCGGTGAACGTAGGCAACAGTCTTGGCAGTTCGGGGATAGAGACGAACCTTGCTCCAACGATGACCATCGGCACGGGCTTCCTCGGCCGCTCATCGGTGGGGGAGAACCTCGAACCCAAGCACCTGGTGAACTGGACTCGAATCGCCTACAACGCAGATGCGTCCGTCCCGATGGGTGATTTCTCTGGGCTCTCACCCTGGCATGCACCCCATGGTGAAGTTCCGGCCTACCCGCGAGCATCCAATGAGTCCAATGCGGCACCGCTGGTTCCCCCCACGTCGGCTGCTGCGGCGGGTGCACCAGATGAGCTGCGCGATGAGATTCGTCGTCTGATCATTGAAGAACTCAACGCGATTGTGCGGGGCTGATCGTGGCCGAGCTTCGTTCGTTCATCTTCCTCGATCGGCTGCAGCCGCAGACCATGTGCTACCTCGGCACGTGGATCAAGGGTGCGCTACCGCGGGCTGATGTTGCGGCTCAGATCATCGAGGTAGCACCCGGTCTGGACATCGAACCACTCACCGATGTGGCTCTCAAGTACGCCGAGGTGCAGGCCGGGATTCTGGTGGTGGAGCGCCAGTTCGGCTACTTGGAGATCCATGGTCCGACCGGACAGGTGAAGGCCGCAGGTGAGGCGGTTCTTGAGGCACTGGGCACCGACACCTCGTCCGCAGTCCGACCAGAGATCCTGGCCTCTCGTATCGTGACAATGCTCGATCGTCAGCACGCGTTTCTCATCAATCGCAACAAGGTCGGATCCATGGCGCTGCCGGGTGAATCGCTATTCGTTTTAGAGATGGCACCGGCGTCCTATGCCATCCTTGCCACGAACGAGGCGGAGAAGGCTGCCAACATCAAGGTGGTCGACTACCGCATGATCGGAGCAACCGGCCGGGTGTACCTCTCGGGTAGTGAGAGTGACGTACGTCAGGCCGCCGAGGCTGCTGAGGCTGCATTGCGGGGTGTGCAGTGACGACCCTGGGTGACAACGAGCGTGACCTGCTGCGCCAGATGGTGCGGCAGGTGCTGGCCGACGTTGTTCCGCAGACGATGAGTCTGGGGACGGCCGATGAGGTGACTATCGGATCGGATGCAGATCTGCAGGCATTCGCCCGACGCATCGCTGGCGCCACGCAGGCCGAGCGCGATGCGATCACCTCAGGTGCACGAACCTTCCGACTCGCCACGCCTGGCCATCAATCCGGGCCGACTTCCCGAGGTCAGGCAGCTGAGTCATCTGCACAGGTTGTCCGCGTCGACAAGGGTGCGGTCACTGAAAGACATGTTCGTCAGGCGGCGGATTCAGGTGCCGTACTCGTGCTCGGAAAACGAGCAGTGCTCACACCGTTGGCGCGTGACCGCGCGCGAGCGGCCGGCGTCAAAATCACAAAGGAGACGTGATGCTGCGCGCAAAGGTCATTGGAAATGTCTGGGCCAGTCGGCGGCTGGAGCAGATTCCCGCTGGGGCATTCCTCGAGGTTGAACTCGATGGTGGTGCAAAGCTCATTGCCTTCGATGTGCTCGGGTCCGGGATCGGTGAGAACGTGCTTGTCGCCACCGGATCGGTTGCGGCGTCGTGGTTCCCCGGCCCCGTCTCACCACCCATTGATGCCTTGATCATCGGGTCCATCGACCCGGTGCAGGGCAGCACATCCACGACGTAGCGGCCAGCACGTCACTCGAACCACAACTCACTCAACTCACAGGACTCCACGAACACGTGGCGAACACACACAAAGGAGACAGCAATGTCGAACAACGCAATTGGTCTGATCGAGACCAAGGGGTACGTGGCAGCACTCGCCGCCGCTGACGCCATGGTGAAGGCTGCCAATGTCGTCATCGTTGGCCGGGACGAGGTCGGCGACGGCCTGGTCGCAATCACCATCGTTGGTGATGTCGGTGCCGTCAAGGCAGCAACCGAGGCCGGAGCAGAGACCGCATCGTCCATCGGTGAACTCGTGTCGGTGCACGTGATCCCACGTCCGCACAGCGAACTGTCCAAGCACTTCAAAGTCTCGGGTGAGGCGTCAGCGTGACCTCAGTCCCGTTCGCGGGACCTGAACTGCGCGTTTACCTGTTGGTGGAGGATCTCCAACAGCAGTTCGCCGCGTACATGGGCACGCCAACGCGTGCCCGTGGGTACCCGCCATTTGCTGGTCAGCATGCGCTGATTGTCGAAGTGGCACCTGGTCTGGCCATTGAGCGAGTAACTCATCTGGCCCTGACGAGTGTGCCTGATATCGAGCCGGGGATTCTGTTCGTCGAACGTCAGTTCGGGGTTCTGGAGATCCACTCATCCTCACTGGGGGATGTGATGGCGGCGGGTCAGGCAATCCTGACGGGGCTGGGTGCAGTTCCTGCTGATCAGCTGGCGCCGAGAATTCTCTATCACGACGTGATCGAGAACGTCGCGGACCAGCATGCGGTCATCATCAACCGCAATCGTCAGGCGTCGATGCTGCTACCGGGCCAGAGCCTTCTGGTGTACGAAATGACACCGGCCCTGTTTGCAGCGGTGGCAGCAAACGAGGCGGAGAAGGTGGCACCGGAGAACGTCCTGGTCGATGTTCAGATGATCGGTGCAGCGGGGCGGGTCTACATCGGTGGAACCACCGATGGTGTGCTCAAAGCCAGGGATGCGATTACCCGTGTTCTTGAGTCCATTGAAGGACGTGGGCAGTAGTCTCACTCTCGCTCGCGTACGGTGATGCTCGCGTACGGTGATGAGAGTTTTCAGCGAAAGTGGGTTCAAGAGTGAGTGACGAGCTCGATACCGAGCGGCTTGAAGTGTTCGCCAGAGCCGCTGCTGTTGAGCATGGACGACCCAATGCTGAGCTCACCCTGCTCAACGTCTCTGAGAATGCCACCTTCCGGCTGGATGATGGTGACGTACGCTTCGTCCTGCGCGTTCACCGAACCGGGTACCACACACAGGCAGCGATCCAGAGTGAATTGCTGTGGATCGAAGCGCTTCGTCAGGACGAGGTGGTCCGAACTGCGCCAGTTCGAACCACTCCCGATGGACGCAACATCGTCGTGGTCGCGCATCCCGATGGGGAGGAGCGATTCGTCGTTGCCTTCGAATGGTTGACGGGTACTCAGCCGCCCGAGGATCGACTGGTTGCGGATTTCGCCCAGGTGGGGGCGATCACGGCACGTCTGCATCGTCATGCGAAATCGTGGCAGCGGCCGTCCGGATTCACCCGATTCACCTGGGATTACGACACCTCACTCGGTGATCGGGGTCATTGGGGTCGCTGGCAGGACGGCTTGGGGATGACCGACTCAGCCCTCGAGGTGCTCGGGAGGTGTTCAGCGGCTGTCGAGCGCAGGCTGAAGGAGTTTGGTCAGGGGCCGGATCGTTTCGGACTCGTCCATGCCGATATGCGGCTGGCCAACCTGCTGGTTGACGGCCCAGATGTCAGTGTGATCGATTTCGATGATTGCGGATTCAGCTGGTATCTCTACGATCTGGGCTCATCCCTATCGTTCATTGAGCACTATCCCGTCGTACCGGAGCTGATTGATTCGTGGATCACCGGCTATCTCACCGAGGGATCCCTGTCAGCTGAGGAAATCGCTGAGCTGCCCACGTTCGTCATGCTGCGCAGGCTTCTGCTCGTGGCATGGGTTGGATCTCATGCCAATGTTCCTGAGGCGCAGGCGCTCGGCAGTGAATTCACCATCACTTCCTGCGATCTTGCCGAAACGTATTTGAGTCGCTTTCATTAGCCAGTCACCCGTGGACGTTCGTCAACCGACGTCCACATCACAGTCAGGAGTGCAATGTTTACCTCGATCGCAGGCCGCTCTGTCATCGTCACAGGGGGAACCAAGGGTATTGGCAAGGGCATCGCGCGAGTGTTTGCGCGCGCTGGTGCGAATGTCCTGATCACGGGACGCGATGAGGTAGCGGCGGCGTCCGCGGCCCAGGAGTTGACCGCACTCGGTGGCGGCACGGTCACCTACCTGCTCGGCGATATCGCTACGAAGGCACACTGTCAGGAGGTGGCCCAGGCAGCTATCGATCGCAACGGCGGAATCGATGTGCTGTGCGCCAACGCCGGCATCTTTCCGGATGCAGCGTTCTCCACAATGCCCGAGGAAGATATGGATCTCGTCCTCGATACCAACGTGAAGGGCACCTTCCTTGCGGTGCAGGCCTGTCTGCCAGCGCTCACTGCATCCGGACATGGACGCATCATCCTCACGTCATCGATCACCGGCCCGATCACTGGATTCCCAGGCTGGGCACACTATGGAGCCAGTAAGGCGGCGCAGCTCGGCTTCATGCGCACAGCAGCAATTGAGTTTGCTCCGCGCGGAATCACGGTGAACGCAGTCCTTCCCGGAAACATTGCTACCGAAGGCCTCGCCGAGATGGGCGAGGAGTACCGCGCATCAATGGAGTCCTCTATTCCGCTGCGTCGTCTTGGTGAGGTTGACGACATCGGCAATGCCGCCCTGTACTTCGCTACTGATGAGGCCGCCTATGTCACTGGACAGGCGCTGGTGATTGATGGAGGTCAGATCCTGCCTGAGTCACTGGCAGCCCTAGCCGCGACGGAGCAGCCAACCTGAGGTTGCGGTATGCGCCACCGATGACAATGGGAGATAGATGACCACCGACGACTCAATTCTTGGCCCCACGGCCGATGAAGCACGTCGTCGTCTGGTGGCAATGATCCGCTCGGGCGCCCTGCGGCCCGGTCAGCGACTCGGTGCCGAGCGCGATTTGGCGTTACAGCTCGGCGTGAGTCGCACCACGGTCCGACAGGCGTTGGCTGCCCTTGAACTTGATGGGCTGGTCAAGCGGGTCCCTGGCCGAGGTGGCGGAACATTCGTTGCCCGCGAAAAGATCGACCGTGACCTGTCAAGGATTGTGGGGGTGCCTGCACTCCTGCGTGGTCAGGGATATGTGGCCGGGACTCGCGTCATCAGCGCCGCGGTTAAGATGCCGGAGGCAGACGCAGCTGCGGCCTTGAGCCTGCGGATCGATGAACTTGTGATCGACCTAGTCCGCATCCGACTGGCAGATGGAATGCCGATCTCCCTTGAGCATGTGCAACTTCCGGCAGAGCGCTTTCCTGGGCTGCTCGAGCGTCCGCTTGGTGGGTCACTGTACGAACTCATGGAGAAGGAGTACGGGGTCGGCCCCTATGAGGCGGTTGAGCAGTTGGAGGTTCTGTCGTCCTCCGATGATCAGGCCCATATTCTCGATGTGGCACCGGGTTCACCCTTGATCTCTGTTACGCGCACTACTACTGACACCCAGGGACATCCATTTGAATACTCAAATGATCTTTTCCGAGCGGATCGAACGAGAATCACCGTGCGAACCTTCGGTAAACCCGGTACCAACGGTCAGCCACGGGTACGGGGGCGGATCGTGGAAGTACGTGAGGATGAGGATTAGCTCGGCGAAACGGGCAAGATTTGTTCGCTGAATGTGCGGACTTGTGCGTGTCGCATCCAGGAAGGGTGCACACTGAGGGCAGAGACACCAACATCAGGGGGTTTGTGATGATCCGGTTCGATCTTGACGCACCACTCGATGGTGAGACGACTTCCGACCAGTCAGAGGTAGACCTGCGTCACTTGGCGGTCGGGATGGTTGCGGAAACCGATGGTGAGATATCGGCGAGTGCGTCAGCCTCAGGTGAGTAGTCGCCCGGCACATTAACTTCGACGAAGAGTGCTCGGTGAAGTGTTGTGAAGCGATAACCGTTGCTGAACTTCTCTGGGTACCAGTCGACTCCATCGATGGAAATGATCTGGGCGGTGGGGTCAACTGACGGTGCTGCGACACCACATCGCACCGTGATGGCTGGATTGCCCCAAGCGCTCGTCAGATCTGAGTTCGGATGGGATGCCACCACCGTCTGTGATGCCACTTCGTCGGGTAGACGGCCGTGCAGGGCAGCGCAGGCGTACGCGCCAGGGCCGGTGGGAGCCGGGCTGGGAACTGCGACATCAACCCCGCGTGAGCAGCCGCTCAGCAGGCCCACAGCCACTGCTAGGGCACCCAGACGCAGGATCATCGGAGCAGGACTCACAGATGAATGACGGGGCAGGTCAGCGTGCGGGTGATTCCTTCCACGGCCTGGATCTTGGCGACGACCGACTTGCCCAGTTCGTCGAAGTTGCGGGCTTCGGCGCGCACGATCACGTCGTAGGGTCCGGTGACATCCTCTGCCAGAGTCACACCCTTGATCTGACCAATCTGTGCACTCACATGTGAGGATTTTCCGACCTCGGTCTGGATCAAGATGTAGGCCTGAACAATCATGGAAGCCCCCTGCGGGTGAAGAGGGGCATGACGCCCCACGGACGGGCGGACGTCATCGTCTGCGGCGTCAGAATACCGCCTCGGGCCTGTGTTTTGATAATTGGTTTTCACCGCTGCCGGGCGTGGATAACAGACGGGGAGGGATGCGTGTAGCAAGATCAGGCATCGGACTCAATGATCGGAGCTGTTGGTGAACGTCGGTGAACTCGGAGAGTTCGGCCTGATCGACCTGGTCACTCAGTCTTTTGTCCCAGCGCCCCATGTGCTCGTCGGTCCCGGTGACGATGCGGCGCTCATCCAGGCGGCAGATGGTCGGGTGGTTATCTCGACCGACGTCCTAATTGAAGGGCGGCACTTTCGTCGGGATTGGTCGTCCGCTCACGATGTGGGCCGCAAGGCGGCCGCTGCCAATCTGTCCGATATTGCAGCGATGGGTGCGGTGCCGACTGCGCTGGTGGTTGCCCTTGGCGTACCCGGTGATCTTGACAGCGCCTGGGTGGCCGAACTGGCCAGTGGTCTTCGGGACGAATGTCAGGTACTGGGTGCGCAGATCGTCGGGGGAGATATCACCCGATCGGACATGGTGGTCATCAGCGTTACGGCCATGGGGGATCTGCAGGGCCGATCACCTGTGCTGCGATCCGGAGCCCGTCCAGGAGATGTGCTTGCAGTGGCCGGACGACTGGGCTGGGCGGCCGCGGGTCTGGCGATCCTCGGTCGCGGGTTCAGATCTCCACGAGCGCTGGTTGATGCCCATCGAGTACCTGAACCCGCGTACTCGGCCGGACCTGCCGCGGCGGTGCACGGCGCCACCTCAATGATCGATATCTCCGACGGTCTGGTGGCTGACGTACGTCACCTTGCGCAGGCATCTGGTGT
The DNA here is from genome assembly GCA_963978055.1 of uncultured bacterium. Lineage (GTDB taxonomy): Bacteria > Actinomycetota > Actinomycetes > S36-B12 > CAIYMF01 > Longivirga. The sequence goes on along the minus strand of CAXBQZ010000036.1, from coordinate 13,612 downwards.
CAGCGTGCACATTCACTCGAACCTGCTGGTGGTTGACGATGCGCTCGCGCAGGCTGCCGCAGCCTTCAACGTTGATCCCCTTACATGGGTGCTCACCGGTGGTGAGGATCACGCGCTGGTGGCCACATTTGCGGCCAAGACTGGCCTACCACCGGAATTCGTGATGATCGGTGAAGTCAAGGACGGAACCGCCGGGGTTGTGGTTGACGGAGAGCCCGTTGATGCAGGTGGAGGCTGGGATCACTTCAGGTCCTGAAACCTGCGCGAAGGGTCGAGCGCGGCGGCTATGCCAGGACAGATCAGGTGATGCGCCAGGACTTTCCAGCCACAGTGACGACATCGCCGAGGCCCAGTTGAGCGCCACGTCGCTTCTCGGGGTTGCCATTGACACGGACCAAGCCCGATTCCAGAAGGGTCTTGGCCTCTCCGCCGGTTTCGACAGCGTTAACGTACTTGATGAGTTGGCCGAGCTTGATGCCTTCGGGCCCGATCTCGACGTCGATAACCTGTCCGATGCTCATATGTCCATTGTCCCACGATGTTGCGGATGTGCCCACAAAGAAATGAGGGCCACATCAACAGATGCAGCCCTCATATCAAGTCTTGTGTCAGACGCGGGTGACCTTGCCAGCCTTGATGCAGGAGGTGCACACGTTCAGGCGCTTCGGGGTCTTGCCCACCATGGCGCGAACAGTCTGGATGTTGGGGTTCCAGCGGCGCTTGGTCCGCACGTGCGAGTGCGAAATTGAGTGGCCAAAACCGGGGCCCTTGCCGCAGACGTCGCAGTTGGCAGCCACAGTCGTAGTCCTTACAGTCGATGGATTCATTCAGATGCGCCGCGGAAGTGGTCACACTGATGCGACCGTCCCGCTGGGGCAACCGCTCTAGACTACAGGGCGCGGGCCGATAGCCCAAACCGAGGTGCCATGGCGCGCGCACCACAAGAGCTGGCTGGAGGTATCGATGCTTACCGAGATCGATGCTCCCGCCTTCCGTCGATGGCTGGATCTTCTTGGCTCCACCCTTGATCGACATCAGGAGGAGATCAATGCCCTGAACGTGTTCCCGATCCCGGATGGGGATACCGGAACGAACATGGCCCTCACCGTGGCTGCTGGGGTCTCATCTGCAGAGCTCCTACCCGAAGATGCTGACGTCAATGCCCTTGCTGACGGGTTCTCGACTGCCGTGATGGCCGGGGCTCGCGGAAACTCTGGGGTGATTCTGGCTGCCTATCTGCGGGCGTTTGTCACACGGGTGGCCGGTGGTGCGGTCGAAGATCTGGTCGACGCCCTGAGGGCCGCCGCCGATGCTGCCTACGCTGCGGTGGGGGACCCGATCGAGGGGACAATCCTCACCATTGCCAACGCCGCTGCCACGGCGGCCGAACTCGCCATTGAGCGCGACCCCGAGGTTGCACTTGATGAACTGGTGCTGGCTGTCGTGTCGTCATCGGCGGAGGCTCTGGAGAACACGCCGGCACAGTTGGCGGCCCTCGCCCGGGCCGGGGTGGTGGATGCGGGTGGACGGGGCCTGGTCGTGGTTCTGGAATCACTGGCCGAACTGGTTACGGGATCTCGTCATGATGTGGTGCCGACCGTGCTTGCCACCCCAGTGATCGATACGTGCCTGCCAACGGATGGCGCATTCGAGGTGATGTACCAACTCACAGCAGATCAGGACCCGATCGATCAACTACGTCGAGATCTCCTGGCTCAGGGATCCTCCGTGGTGATCGCAGGGACGCAGGACCTGTGGAGCATCCATGTGCATACCGACGACGTAGGAGCCGTGATCGAGGCTGGCCTCGGCGCGGGCAGACCGGTGAACATCAGGGTTACCGATCTGCGATCAGCGCGCGGTGGCGCCGCCGACAATCGTCCGTCCCCTCGACCTCCGACGGACCTCGGCGGCCGGGATTCGGCACCGGTGTCGGGCCGGGGAATCGTTGCGGTGGCCCATGGCCCGGGTATGCGCGAACTGCTCGAAACCTCGGGGGTCGAGGTCGTTATGGCCCATGGCCGAGTTGCACCTGCCGCTGATGAACTCCGAGCTGCAATTGAGCGCACAGGTGTGTCAGAGGTTGTGGTACTGCCGAGTTCATCGGGGATCAGGGCCGCGGCCGAACTTGCGGCCGAGATGGTTCGTGACCATGGGGTGACCGTTGCGGTCATTCCGACCCGCTCGATTGTGCAGACCTTGGCGGCCGTGGCCGTTCACGATCCCGAGGTTCGGTTTGCCGACGATGTGGTCTGCATGACGCGTGCTGCCACAGCAACGCACTACGGCGGCGTCTCGGTCTCAACTCGAGAGGCCATGACGTCTGCGGGACGTTGCTCGGTTGGTGATGTTCTCGGAATCATTGAGGGAGATGTCGTCGAGATCGGACACAGCCTCAGCGACGTTACGTACCGACTCCTGCATCGAATGCTGTCTGTGGGCGGTGAACTCGTGACCGTGGTGCACGGGGATGGATCCCCAGCCGATCTCGAGGGCGAGGTGCTCAACCGGTTGAGGCGTGAACATCCGGGAATCGAGTTCGTCAGTTACGACGGTGGACAGCCGCTTTGGCCGCTCATCCTCGGAGTGGAGTGACGGGACGTGGCCGAACTCGACTTGAGCGGGCCGCTGGCTCCGGTCCTCGGAGCCAAGACGGCCAAGGCTCTGGAAACCGGGCTTGGACTCCGGACTGTGGAGGATCTGCTGCGTCACTATCCGCGACGGTACGCCGAGCGCGGCCAGCTATCGGATCTGGCCTCCCTCGAGGTTGACGAGCATGTCACGGTGATGGCCCGAATCTCCAAGGTTGATTCCAAGTCCTATCTCGATCGTCGAACCAATCGACGCACCGATCGTCTCGAGGTGGTGGTCACCGATGGACAGGGTTCATTGGTACTTACCTTTTTCAAGCAGTCTTGGCGCGCCAAGGATCTTCGTGAGGGTAGGGTCGGGCTTTTCTCGGGCAAGGTCGGCGTGTTCCGCTCACAGCGCCAACTCGCCCATCCCGACTACGTACTACTTCCGGAGTCGACCGATCTCGAGTCGGTTGCTGACGAGTCAGTGCTCTCGTATGCAGGTGCGCTCATCCCGGTGTATCCGGCTACCGCGGCAATGCCGTCATGGAAGATCGCGAGCGCGGTGGGGATTGTTCTTGACCAACTGCCGGTCAGCCTGGACGACCCCCTGCCCGAATCCACCCGCATCTCCCATGAATTGATGGATCTGCGCACTGCACTGATGGCGATCCACCGACCTGAGTCCAGAGTTGCGGTGTTCTCGGCTCAGCAGCGACTTCGCTGGGATGAGGCGTTTGTCCTTCAGACGGTTCTGGCACAGCGACGACTGGCTCAGATGGCCCTGCCGGCAACCGCTCGGATCCCGAGCACCGGCGGGATTCTCGACACGTTCGATGCGTCACTCCCATTCACGCTGACCACAGGCCAGCGGGAGATCGGAGAGCAACTTCGGACGGATCTGGCCGCGACACATCCGATGAACCGACTCCTGCAGGGCGAAGTTGGCAGTGGTAAGACCCTGGTAGCCCTTCGAGCGATGCTGGCCGTGGTGGACGCTGGGGGGCAGGCTGTACTTCTGGCACCCACCGAGGTTCTGGCGGCCCAGCATCACCGGTCGATCACCGCAATGCTCGGACCACTCGCCGAGCGAGGGATGATCGGTGGGCTCGACACGGGCACCCGCGTTGCCCTGCTCACCGGCTCACTGAGCACCGCTCGCAGGAGACAGGCCCTGCTTGACATCAGCGTGGGTGAGGCGGGAATCGTCATCGGTACGCATGCACTGCTCGAGGATCGAGTGCAGTTCTTTGATCTCGGTCTTGTTGTGGTGGATGAGCAGCATCGATTCGGAGTTGAACAGCGGGCAGCCCTTACGGCCAAGTCACGAGATGGTGCCCGACCCCATGTGCTGGTGATGACAGCAACGCCGATTCCACGCACTGTTGCCATGACTGTCTTCGGAGATCTGGACGTATCGACCCTGTCCGAGCTTCCACAGGGGCGTGCCCCCATCACCACCCATGTTGTTCCCTCGCTCGAGCGACCGGATCTCCTGGCTCGCGTCTGGTCCAGGATCCGGGAGGAGGTTGCGGCTGGGCGTCAGGTGTACGTCGTTGCCCCGCGGATCGGTGATGATCAGGCTGGCTCTGCTGAAGAGGAACTGGACGGTGCTGACCTGTCTGATGATGGCAACCAGGAGGGGGCTGGTTCGCGACGTCCACCCGTTGCAGTACTCGATCTTGTGTCCGAACTCCGCGATGGTGCCCTGGCGGGGCTGCGGTTGGGTGTGCTGCACGGACGACTTGCGGCCGATGACAAGGATGACGTGATGCGCCGATTCACCGCGGGGCCGGCTGCATCGGACGGGGTTGACGTCCTCATTGCCACCACGGTGATCGAGGTTGGAGTTGATGTTCCCAATGCGACGGTCATGGTGATCATGGATGCGGATCGATTCGGGGTTTCCCAACTGCACCAGCTGCGCGGCCGAGTGGGTCGGGGTGGTCTTCCGGGGTTGGCCTTGCTGGTCACCGAGTCAGCACCTGGCACTTCGGGCCGGGCCCGGCTTGAGGCGGTTGCCGCAACCGTCGATGGGTTCGAGCTCTCGCGAATCGACCTCCAGCAGCGACGAGAGGGAGATGTTCTCGGGGCGGTTCAGTCGGGCCGGAAGTCAAGTCTGCGAATGCTGTCCGTCCTGCGTGATGAGGACCTGATCGATGAGGCGCGAACTGAGGCAGTCGCCTACGTCCAACAGGACCCTGAGCTTCGTGATCACCCTGCACTGGCGCGAGCGGTATCAGCGCTGTTGGATGAGGAGCAGGCCGAGTACTTGGAGAAGTCATGACATCTGCTGCACAGTTGCTGAACCTGTCCGATGGTCGGGTGCTCGACGTCCGGATCGTTGGTGCTGATGATGCGAGCGCACCCACGCTCGTCTACCACCACGGCACACCGAGCAGTGGTCGCGTTCCAGCAGCAGTTGTCACTGCGGCCGTGGCGGAGATGGAGTCGCTCCTGCCACCGGTCGACCGCGAATTCCTGGGCCCTGGCTTTGGTGATGACCTCGCGGCGTCATTCCGAGAGGCGGTTGCCACGAGTGCTGATGGCTGGGTGGATGACGATCTTGCCTTTACTCGTGCATGGGGATTCGACTTGGCCAGCATCACCGTGCCGATCGCGATCTGGCAGGGATCTGAGGACCTCATGGTGCCCTTTGCTCACGGCACGTGGTTGGCAACGGCAATGCCGCAGGCGCGAGCTCATCTGGTGCAGGGAGAGGGGCACTTGTCGGTGGTGGTGGGGGCGATCGACCAGATCCTCGACGATCTGCTCGCCAACCAACATGGTGCCTGACCGGATCGGCCCCCGAGCCCGCCCATGACCCGCATCATCTCCGGTGTAGCCCGAGGTCGACGCCTCGTCGTACCGAGCACCGGCACGAGGCCGACGTCCGATCGGGTTCGGGAGGCTCTCTTCTCGTCCTGGGAGAGCTCATGTGGAGGTTTGGTCGGCCTTCGGATCGCTGATCTCTACGCCGGATCCGGTGCGATCGGACTCGAGGCGCTTTCGCGGGGTGCGGCACATGCGCTGATGGTGGAAAGGGATCGAAAGACGGCTCGCCTGATTGAGGCGAACATGCAGGTCGTCGGGTGCCCCGGTGCCCGAGTCGTCGCCGAGGATGTCACTCGTGTCGTCACATCCCCACCGGTCGAACCCTACGATCTGATCTTCCTCGATCCGCCGTATGAGGTGGGCCAAACGGTCGTTGATGAGATCCTTGCCGATCTCGTGGGGAACGCCTGGCTCGCACCGGATGCGATTGTCGTCATCGAGCGTGGGGTTCGGGATTCGGCTGTGGCGTGGCCTGTCGGATTCGGCGATCCAGAAGTGAGAAAGTACGGGGATACCGTGCTGGTGAGCAGTATTTGGTACGGTCACGACACCTGAGTCGCAGGGAGGAGACGATCATGCGCAAGGCGGTTTGTCCGGGATCCTTCGATCCGGTGACCAATGGTCATTTGGACGTTTTCGTTCGAGCGAGTGAGATCTTCGACCAAGTGGTGGTCGGGGTGCTCATCAACAAGACCAAGAGCAGCCTGTTCACTGTCGATGAGCGCATCGAAATGCTCCGTGAGGTCGTTTCGCCCTATCCCAATGTGGTCGTCGACAGCTTCCATGGGCTGCTCGTCGACTACTGCAAAGCCAACGACATCCCTGCAATCGTCAAAGGCCTACGCGCGGTGAGTGACTTTGACTACGAACTGCAGATGGCTCAGATGAATCACCGGTTGGCACGGGTGGAGACCCTTTTCATCAGCACGAACCCGCTGTACAGCTTTCTGTCATCGAGTCTGGTCAAGGAGGTTGTCACCTACGGTGGCGACGTGTCGGGACTCGTGCCGGATCTGGTTAGGGAGCGTCTGATCGAACGGGTGGGTGCACGCTGAGCGATGAGCGCTGAAAGGCGTTCTTGGCGGGCGCAGATAGGTGGAATGCACCTCGGTAGGGGATACTGGTGTCGGTAGCTCTGCCAGAGCAGGTTGCCGCGACCTAGTCGACCGTAGAAGGGGCACACGTGGATATCCACGACAAACTCGATGACCTCTCTGCCCTTGTGGAGAGTGCCCGGGCCATGCCCATGTCTGCCTCCTGTGTAGTCAATCGGGCGCAGATCCTTGACCTGCTTGATGAGGCTCGAGCACTCCTTCCCGAGTCGCTTGCACATGCAGATGGTGTCCTCGCGGATCGAGAGGTGATCATCGCCGAGGCTCAGCGCGATGCGGTGATCATCATCGAGCAGGCCAAACGTGAAGCCCAGGTTCTGGTCAGTCAGGAGCAGATCTATCGGGCTGCTGAGGCTGAGGCTGAAGCGATTCTGACTGATGCCGATGCCGAAGCGCTGCGGATGCGCCGCGAGACCGATGACTACGTGGATGCCAAGTTGGCCAATTTTGAGGTGGCACTGCACAAGACCATCCAGGCCGTGCAGCGCGGCAGGGACAAGATCCACGGGCGTCAGGGATACGAAGAGTTGGGACCAGCGGAGGAACTCCCCGGCTAGGTAGCCCTCCCAGCGTTCCAACCAACCGATGTGCTCATATTTGGGTGCTGACCTGCCATGCGGCTACCCTTGAGAGCACGCTGACCGATCCAACACCTGGGAAGGCCGCCGTGAGCACCCTGAATCCGCGTTCACCACTTGTGGTCGACACCCATGAACTTGGTCGTCGGGCGGGTTCGATGCGCGAACTGTCCTACACGGTGCCAGCCCCGGAGGGTATCGGTATCAGCGCGATCGGTGTCCCGACTGGCTCTGACATCGAGTTGGATCTTCGACTCGAGTCCGTGGTTGAGGGTGTGCTGGTGACAGGAACCGCGGTGGTGAATCTCCTGGGGGAGTGCAGCCGCTGTCTGGATCCCATCGCCGATCAGATCGATGTTGATCTTCAAGAGCTCTACCGGTACCCCGAACTCGACGCCTACGGACGTCCGAGCAAGGAGGCACCGACCGAGCCCGATGAGGATGACGACACGCTCTATCTGGACGGGGACCTGCTGGACCTCGAACCGATAGTGCGCGACGCGGTGGTGCTCGATTTGCCTATTGCGCCCTTATGTCAGGAAGATTGTGCAGGACTGTGTCCGGAGTGCGGGTTCAACCGCAACGAGGATCAGAGTCATAGTCACGAAGTGCTCGATCCTCGCTGGGCCGCCCTGGGCGCGCTGGGGACCGGTCCCGACTCGGGAAGTTCCGAGGACGAGGACGCTGAAAGACCGCAAGACCTGAGATTCGACGATCAAGAAGACCGAGAAGAGAGCTAGGGCAATGGCCGTTCCGAAGCGGAAGACTTCCCGCAGCAACACCCGTCACCGCCGTTCGCAGTGGAAGGCCAAGATGCCGCAGATCAACAAGGTTGTGCGCAATGGTCGGGTCGAGTACATCATTCCTCACCGTGTTGACGCCGATGGCGAGTACAACGGCCGTCAGGTCATCGACCTGTAGTCCGCGGTCGCTCCAGCAGTGGGGGCGACGAGGTTCCACACCCATGGGTGCGGCACGGTCATGAGGTGTGAACGTTGACGTCTGAAGCAGAGCAGAGTTCACGTGCGGAGCTCATGGCCGCATGTGGTCTCGTCCTCGAGGACGAGATGCTTGAACGTGCCCTTACGCACCGCTCGTATGCGTACGAGAACGGTGGAATCCCGACCAATGAGCGGTTGGAGTTTCTGGGTGACTCGGTCCTCGGACTGGTCGTTACCGACACCCTGTTTCGGCAGCACCCCGACCTTCCTGAGGGCCAGTTGGCCAAACTCCGCGCCGCCGTCGTCAACTCGCGGGCTCTGGCTGGAGTGGGGCGCGACCTCGGGATTGGTGCTCACCTGCGACTAGGCCGCGGTGAAGAGGCCACGGGCGGTCGCGACAAGGCCTCGATCCTGGCCGACACGGTCGAGGCGATCATCGGTGCGGTCTACATCGACCGCGGCCTCGACGTCGCCACCGAGTTCGTCCATCGCCTCTTCGATCCCCTGATCGATCAAGCTGCTGCCATGGGTGCGGGTCTTGACTGGAAGACATCTCTGCAGGAGGTGTGTGCAGCACTGGGCGTGGGGGTGCCTGAGTACGTCATCGCCGAGAGTGGTCCCGATCATCAGAAGTCATTCGTGGCCCGGGTTCGCATTGCCGATGAGCTCTTCGCGGCCGGACAGGGAGCAAGTAAGAAGGAGGCTGAGCAGTATGCAGCCGAGGCCGCCTACCAGACTCTGATCGATAGACGCCAGAATCCCCCCTCCGCCGATGCCTGAACTCCCTGAGGTCGAGGTCGTTCGGCGAGGGCTGGATCAATTCATTCGTGATCGCACGATTGCCAATGTCGAGGTTCTGCACTCGCGCGCGATCCGCCGACACATACCAGGGGCCGCGGATTTCAGCACGCGCCTGGTCGGTCGCCAGATCACGGCGGTGAGTCGCCGCGGCAAGTATCTGTGGTGTGTGCTTGACGAGCGGGATCTTGCGATCGTGGGACATCTTGGAATGAGTGGTCAGCTCCTCGTGCAGCCACCAACGGCACCGATTGAGAAGCATCTGCGCATTCGGTTTTCGTTCACCGATGGTGGACGTGAACTGCGATTTGTCGACCAGCGGACCTTCGGTGGAATGGCTCTGGACGATCTGGTCAGTGACGACCGCTCGGGCTCGGTACCAGCGTCAGTTGCTCATATCGCCCGCGACCCACTGGACCCGCTGTTTGATCCGGAGCAGTTCGTCAAGGTGCTTAGGTCTCGGCATACCGGCATCAAGCGCGCCCTGCTGGATCAGACCGTGGTCTCTGGGATTGGAAACATCTACGCCGATGAGGCGCTGTGGTTGACCAGGCTCCACTACGCCCAGCCCGCCGATCGCTTGGCACCCGCACGCGCCCGTGAACTGCTGACGAATGTCCAGTTGGTGATGACCTCGGCGCTGGCACAGGGCGGAACGTCGTTCGATGCGCTGTATGTCAATGTGAACGGGGAGTCCGGATACTTCGATGTTTCACTCAATGCCTATGGTCAGCAGGATCGACCCTGTGCCCGCTGTGGTCGACTCATCGTGCGTGAGCCTTTCATGAACCGGTCGTCGTTCCGCTGCCCCCAGTGCCAGCGCACTCCGCGGAATGCACGTTGGTGACGCAGGGTTCGACTCGACTGACGGCCTTCGTCCACGGTCGCGTCCAAGGGGTGGGATTCCGCTGGTGGACGCGCTCACAGGCGTTGGAGCTCGGTGTTCATGGCTGGGCCCGAAACACAGATGACGGACGAGTCGAGGTTGTGGCCGAGGGTGCGCCGCAGGCGTGCGCCGAACTTCTGTCGCGCCTGCGGGGGCCCGGCACGCCGGGCCGGGTTGATTCGGTGATCGAGCAGTGGTCTGCGGCCAAGGGGGTCTCTGGCTTCCTCGAGCGCTGACGCACCGGTGGCTAAAGATTTCGGCGCGTTGGGGGGACCTCGGTTCCTCGGCACGTGAAGCCGGGGTAGGGTGAAGGTCTTCCCCGTGATCCCTGACGCCTACTGCGCCTGGAGCCACCCGCGTGCACCTGAAGAGTTTGACCCTGAGGGGCTTCAAGTCCTTCGCGTCTTCGACGACCTTGCACTTCGAGCCCGGTATCACCTGTGTGGTGGGTCCCAATGGTTCGGGGAAATCCAATGTCGTCGACGCTATCGCCTGGGTCATGGGCGAGCAGGGTGCCAAGAGCCTGCGTGGCGGCAAGATGGAAGATGTCATCTTCGCGGGTACCGCCGGGCGTCCCCCACTGGGCCGCGCCGAGGTCGTGTTGACCATCGACAACACCGATGGTGCCCTGCCGATCGAATACTCCGAAGTGACGATTTCGCGCACGATGTTCCGCAATGGCGGCAGTGAGTATGCGATCAACGGCACTCCGAGTCGACTCCTTGACGTTCAGGAGCTGCTCTCCGATTCCGGAATCGGTCGCGAGATGCACGTCATCGTCGGACAGGGGCAGCTTGATCAGGTGCTTTCCGCGAGTCCCGAGGATCGACGGGGCTTCGTCGAAGAGGCAGCGGGGGTTCTCAAGCATCGCAAGCGCAAGGAGAAGGCTCTGCGCAAACTCGACGCGATGCAGAGCAACCTCACCCGTCTGCAGGACCTCACCACCGAACTTCGCCGACAGCTCAAGCCTCTCGGACGTCAGGCTGAGGTGGCCCGACGAGCAGCCGTGATCCAGGCCGATCTGCGTGATTCCCGTCTTCGACTCATGGCTGATGATCTGATCACGCTCACTGACACCCTTGATCAGGAGGTGGCGGATGAGACGGCACTTCGTGAGCGAAGGACGGCCGTCGAGACCGCCCTCGAGGCAGCTGTCACCTCCGAGAGTGCGCTGGAATCCCAGATCGCCGCCGATGCGCCGGCTTTCGCACAGGCGCAGGACACCTGGTTCCGCCTATCCGGCCTGCGCGAACGGGTTCGCTCTACTGCGGCGCTGGCCGCTGAGCGGGTGAAGAACCTCGCTCCCGAGCCCGAGGATGAGCGCCGGGGTCGTGAGCCTGAGGAGTTGGAGGCTGAGGCAGCAGCGGTTCGGGCCGATGAGGCAGATCTCACGCGCAAGGTTCATACGGATCGAGAGCGGCTGGCTGCTGCCACCACGGCCAGAACCGCGGCTGAGTCGGCCCTGGCCGCTGAGGAGCAGCGGATCGCCGCCCTCATGCGAGCTGCGGCCGATCGTCGAGAAGGGTTGGTCCGACTCACCGGGCAGGTGCATGCGGCAGGTGAGCGTCTTGACGCACGATCGGCCGAACTGGATCGGCTCTCTGCGCAGATTGCCGAAGCCCGCTCACGTGCCGACAAGGCAACCACCGACTTCCATGCTCTGGAGACGCAGGTTGCCGGCCTCGATGAGGGGGAAGTTGGGCTCGATAGTGAGCATGAGGCCGCGGAACGCACTCTTGTTGAAGCGGAGAATCGCCTGTCTGCGCTCCGGATCTCCGAGCAGGAAATCGAACGTGACCGCCATGCCCTCGCGGCCCGAGTCGAGGCACTTGAACTTGGGCTGGCACGCAAAGACGGCGCGGCCGCCGTCATGGCTGCGGGGGAGCGGCTCTCGGGTGTTCTGGGCACCGTCGCGGCTTTGGTGTCGGTCAACCCGGGATTTGAAACCGCGATCTCCGCAGCCCTTGGCCCCCTGGCCGATGCGGTGGCAGTCGGGTCGGCCAGTAGAGCTGTCGATGCCCTGACACTGCTGAAGAAGGATGATGCTGGGCGGGCATCACTTCTGGTGGGTGGTGCCCGCACCCCCGATCGGTCAGGTTGGCCGGCACTGCCCGATGGTGCTCGCTGGGCTATCGATGTCGTCACTGCCCCCGAGGGTCTTCGTGGGTCGCTCATCGCCGCGCTTGATCGCGTGGCTGTGGTGGACGATCTCACGATTGCTCAGTCGCTGCTCTCCACTCGCGACGTGGTGGCCGTCACGCGTGATGGGGATGTACTCGGTCAGGGCTTCGCATACGGTGGCTCGTCCTCTGCTCCATCACTACTTGAGGTTCAGGCCGCCGTCGATGAGGCGAAGGTCAGGCTTCGCGATGTCACACATGCGGCGGATCGGATCAAGTTCGAGTTGGGTGCGGCCGCACAGCAGGTTCAGCAGGCGCAGGCCGCATTCGACGAAACCCTGTCCCGTTTGCATGAGTCTGATGCGCGGATGGCCGCTGTGGCCGAGCAGCTGGGACAGCTCGGCTCGGCTGCCCGCAGCGCATCGGCGGAGGCCGATCGCCTCGCCAATGCGGTCGAGGCCGCCCGCACGGCACGGGACGCAGATGAGCTCACCCTCGATGAGTTGAAGGCGCGCCTGATCGCTGCCGAGGAGGCTCCCGATGACGGTGAGCCCTCGACGGAGGAACGCGACAGGCTCACTGAGGCGGGTGTTCTGGCTCGTCAGGCGGAGGTGGATGCCCGACTTGCCGTCCGCACTGGTGAGGAGCGCGTTCGCGCTCTGGCTGAGCGCGCTGATCAGCTCGAGCGGGCCGCGGTTCAGGAGCGTGCCGCACGCGTACGTCAGGTGGAGCGACGAGAAGCCCGGGCTCGTGCTGCCGCCACGGCGGCCGCAGTACTGGCCGGTGCAAACTCAACCCTTGATCGGCTTGAGATCTCGCTGTCGATCGCCTCTGGTGAACGTGATGCTGCGGAGCGGGCGAAGCAGTTGCGCGAGGCGGAGTTGGCTCAGGTGCGTGCGTCCATTCGTGAGCTGCGCACAGAGTTGGAGACCCTCACCTCGTCCGTCCACCGCGATGAAATGGCTCGAGCCGAGCAACGGATGCGGATCGAGGCACTTGAAGCCAAGGCGATGGAGGAGTTCGGAATCGATGCCGAGACCCTCTTTGCTGAGTACGGACCTGATGTGCTGGTGCCACCATCGCAGATTGCCCCCGGCGACGAGGTCGATCCGAACGCCCCGGAGCCGCAGGCCTACCCGTACGACCGAGACGAGCAGGAGAAGAGGTTCCGCTCGGCGGAGAAGCAACTCAACCTGCTAGGAAAGGTCAACCCCCTGGCACTTGAGGAGTTCAGCGCACTCGAGGAGCGTCATCAGTTCCTCAATGAGCAACTCGATGATCTCAAGCGTTCCCGGGCTGATCTGCTCAGCATCGTCAAGGATGTCGATGAGCGGGTTCAGCAGGTGTTTGCCGAGGCATATGCCGATGTCGAGCGTGAATTCGAGTCCGCCTTCGGCCGACTCTTCCCCGGTGGGGAGGGGCGGTTGATCCTCACCGATCCCAACGACCTGCTCACGACCGGTATCGAGGTTGAGGCCCGACCACCGGGTAAGAAGGTCAAGAGGCTTTCGCTGCTGTCCGGTGGTGAGCGATCCCTGACCGCGGTGGCATTCCTGGTCGCACTCTTCAAGGCCCGGCCGAGCCCGTTCTACATCATGGATGAGGTTGAAGCTGCCCTTGATGACGTGAATCTTGGCCGCCTGCTCGAACTTCTAGAGGAGTTGCGTGCCGATTCACAACTGCTGGTCATCACCCATCAGAAGCGCACTATGGAGATCGCTGATGCACTGTATGGCGTCTCGATGCGCGGTGATGGCGTCACCACAGTG
>CAXBQZ010000035.1:0-28256 GCA_963978055.1 uncultured bacterium | reverse complement strand
CTGCTCGACAAGCTCACACCACTGCTCGACACGTGCAGTAAGCCCGCCGACATCGGCACCCTGCTCGGCCTTCTCGAACCCGTGCTGCGCGGCCTCAACAGGGCCGACGCTCGCGCCTGGTATCGCACCCACCACAAGACCATCAAGGACGCGCCCGCGTGCGACGACCTGCACGCCTGCCCGCACTGCGTCGCCAGCCAGCCGTGCCCGAAGGACACCACCTACCAGCTGCTCACCCGCAGGGGCATGGACTACGGCCTCACCCGCAAGGGCGAACCGGTGTCCCTGCTGTCACGCCAGGTCAAGGACGACGTGTGGGACCCCGGTAACGACCGCAAGATGGACACCTGGCCCAAGCAGGGCATGCACGACATGGCTGCCTACGCGCTGTGGATGGTCATCGACGAAGCCCGCCGCAAGCGCAACATCACCCGCGCCAACGACATCCGTACCAAGGCCATCTCCCGCCACCTCCACGAACACGACCCGCGTCTGGCGCTCGACATCGCACGTCACTGGGCCAAGCAGTCACGCAAGGACAACGCCATAGAGCGCCTCGTCGAGAAGATGCGCGCCAAGGCCACGACCGACCCCGGCTACCTCGAACTGGAGATGTGGTTCGACGGCCCGCACCAGAAGGCCCTCGCCGCACGGGACGCGGCCAAGAACCGCAAGGCCAAGCGCCCAGCCAAGGGAGTGCGCAAGCCCGCCGATGTCGAACTGCGCCCGCCGGCTGTCCGGCACACCTACCGATACCAGCTCCACCGGACGGCGTGAGCCTGCACGACTGCCTCATCCGCTGACGGAGCGAGCTCTCCAGTCGGATTCGAGTAACGCTTACTGGTAGCAATCGACCCATCCGAGTTCGGCATGCCACGAGTTCGCAACTCCGTGAAGCTCTCGGCGCATGTCTGCCTTCTCCAGCACCCGTACCGATGCCACATTGTCGGCGTTACAGCTGGCCGTCACCCGGCGCAGGCCGAGCCCGAGAAACGCGGCCGCGAGCAAGGCCTCGACGAGGTTGGATGCCACGCCCTGTCCCCAGTGCCTCGGGTCCACGATGTACCCGATGACGCCCTCGGTACCCTTCGGCATTCCAGGCTGGCCCATGCCATCGACCACGTCGAGGAAGGCCATCGCCACGACTACCCCGTCTTGCACAGATACGCACGAGTAGTCGGTCGGGCTCGATGGAACCGCCAGCCATTCGCTGCGGACCACTCGGCGTTCAGTGTTGATCGATCAGCCCTCATGTGGGTATCTCGGTGCGGGCAATAACGGCACTTCGGCGCGGCACAACCGCGTAGTCAGTTGACCGCGAGGCCGTCGACGATCTGCTGAGCCTGCGCGTGTGTGAAGTCCCCGGCCACAGTCACCGCGCCCGTGGTGATGGGCGCCATAACGCTGGGTGCGCTCTGAACCCGTCCGTGGATGTAGATCGCCATCTGCGATTGGGGATCGGACTTCGAGGCTAGGTCGGTGGTCATCTTCGACAGAGCGCTCGTCCCGGCGTCGTTGAGCGTCACCTGGATTTCAGAGGTTCCGCCGGAGGCAGAGTCCTGCACGCTGACTGACGCGATCTGGTCACCGATAACCCCTGCGGCGCCTAGGGAGTAGAGCAACTTGCCGTCCGTAGAGCAGGCAGTCACGGGACTACTTGTGCTTGCAGCGTCGCGGTTCTCTGACGGGCAGGCGCTCGCACCCGGGGGTGACACTGCCAGCACCGGGCGGAGTTGAAGGTCCCGGCCTCCCTGGCTCGCAGTACTAGTCGCGGTCGGCGAGGTCGGTGACCCGCAGGCCGTCAGGAACGACAGTCCCAGGAGCAGAGCAGGAAGCACGACGGCTAGCCGTACCCGGTCCGGTGAGTCGTCTCTAACCGCAAACACATGTCCCCCAAAGTGCTTCCGACCCGCGACGGTTACCGCGCATATTGCCGGTTCTTTCTCGGTCTGTCTGCTCGGGGCCCATGCCAACCACTGTACCGAGGAGGCCTTCCCAAGCCACTTACCCACACGAATCAACACTGGGGTGCCGAGTCGGCGCTGCGGAAACTATCTGGGTCAACGCGTGTGCGAAGCATGAACCTATTGACGGTCGGGTAGTTACGGAATACGAGGAGCGCCTCCACATCAGCTGCCGTGGCTTCGCGCAGCAGCAGCGGGCCAGCCACTCTTGGCCAAGGACTACTCATCATCCGTCCAGTCTGCACTCTTCCTGTCGGACAGTATCGGCCCTCTACTGGCGATTGTCGCTACACGATGGCGACGCTCCTCCATGCTTCGGTCATGGAACGTCAACAGCGTCACTGGTCGCAGCCAGCTCCAGTAAAGGCAAGCCCGACCGACTTGTGCCGCCATTTCCCCCACCTGTTGCCGTAGTGGTGGCCAAGGGGGGGACATGGCAGTTTCGCAATCACCAGATCGCTCCAACAAGAGGGCGATCGTTTCATCACTCGTCGTTGTGGTCGCCGGGCTCATCTCGGCGTTCTGGTGGAACGCGGCGACATTGGGTACTGGGGACACGGGCCAAGCCTGGTCACCACTCTTGACATTGGGTGCAACTGCATTCCTTTGCAGGGTGACCTACATCACGGCTCGAGAAAAGCCCCAGTGGACCGCCGTTGTTGCGGTGCTCGCCGCTCTTGGCCTGCTGTTATGGCCTTTGGGACTTGACGGTCCCATCGGGCACGCCCATCAGCCGTGAGTTCGCCAGAGCTGATTGGACCAGCTTCGCAGGATCAGGGACGTGGCTGACAGGTGGGGCACCAGTACGTCACCCGCTGGCGCGGGGGTTGGCCCTGCTCAGCTTTGCGAATACGGGTACTGCACTTTCGGCAGGGCTTACCCGTGCGCGCCGTCACCCAGTGCTCGAACCCTCGACGGGGATCACCGGTCGTGGCCTGGGAGAAGTGCCCCTTGTTTCGATTCAGCAGTCGTTGGGCGAGCGTCAGCACGGCCTCGACTCGATCCGGCTCCAGATCGCCAACGGGCGTCCACGGATTGATGCCCTGCATGAACAGCGTCTCGGCCTTGTAGATGTTTCCGATGCCGGCAACATTGCGCTGATCCAACAGGGCTTGTCCGATCTCCCGCTCGGGTTCGGCAGTGAGTCGTGACAGCGCCTCGGATATGTCGACGTTGGGATCGAGAAGGTCCGGCCCAAGATGGCCCACAAGAGTGACCTCCTCGCTGGTCGGAACAAGAGCGAGGTCGTGCAGGTGATAACCGACGGCGGTGACTCGTTCCACCGCAAGGATCACGCGGATCTGATGAGTGGGTCCACCCGTCCACCTGCTGGACGGATTGAACAGGTGCCACATGCCGTCCATTCGCAGGTGGCTGTGCAGCGTCTGTCCCGACCCGAAGCGCATCAGAATGTGCTTGCCGCGGGGAACTACCTCCTGCACCCGGTCACCGACAACCGATGCTGTGGCAAGGGTGGGAACCCGAAAGTCGCTCTTCGTGATCACCTGATCTCGGAGACTTTCGTCGAGCCTATTGGCGACGAGCCAGACGGTGTCGCCCTCAGGCACGGATTCTCAATCCTCGGGGTGTTGCGATGAATCCGGCCCCCTCAAGAGCTGCGGTCATGGACGAACGACTCGTCAGCAGTGACTCTCCATCTGTTCGTTCGATTGTCATCTTGCCGAGTTGTCCCCGACGAGCAGCGGTGCCCAGCGCCGAGGCGGCTTCGGCCAGCAACCCTTCATCCTGGGTCCAGGTGAGCAGGCTTTTGCCGCCGCGTTCAACGTAGAGCACGAGCTCGCCGTCGACAAGCACCACCACAGCGCCCGCTTTGCGACCGGGACGATGAGTTGATTCATCTGGTCGCGCGGGCCAGGGGAGTGCGGCGCCATACGGGTTTGCTGGGTCGGTGGCAGCGAGCAGCACCACGCGGTGCTTCTCCGAAGTGGAACTTGCCATCATCCGACACCTGTCGATGGCACCTGAAAGCGCAAACTGGGCTGCTCCGAGGCCCTCGACGACATAACCGCGCTGGCACCTGCCGGTCTCCTCCATAGCCGTGAGCACCCGGTAGATCCCTGCGAAACCACCCGGAATGTTCTCGGCAGCCACGGAACCCCTCGTGAGCACTCCATAGCGATCGAGCAACGTTGATGCCACTGTTGCTGCACGAAGAGTCTGCTCGGATTCGCGCTGCACTGTGCGCGACCAACGGCCCGCAACGTTAGCTGGCGCAGGAATGCGCATCGCGGTTGCGTATCGGGCGCGACGACGTGGGGAGGCCGAGGTCGAACGCTTGGCCTTGCCCCCCAGTTGAGCGCGGATGGGATTCCAGCTATCGCCCGTGATCCTGCCCAACCACACCAGATTCCAGAGGGCGTCGGTAAGTCGCACAGATGTGACGTCTGATTCTTGAGATCGCACCCGCTCGAGCAGCTCAGAGAAGAACCATCCGCCACCCGATGAAAGAGTTTCGAGAAGCAGGGATTCCACTGGGTCGGGCTCGAACTCGCTCGTGGGAAAGAGGGCGGCAGCCATATCAACCGGTGCCATCATCACCCAGCCGTCACCACCGAGAAGGGAACCGTTGCCGGCCCATGTCACCTCACCGGCCAGGGTGAGCTCATCGAGCATTGCGGGTTCGTAATTGGCCACCCGGGCAGGGAGAACCAGGCTCTCCCACGCGCTCGCCGGAATGGCGACCCCGGCCAACTGCTCAATGACGGCCAACACACCAGCGGAGCCGCGAAGTTCGGGTCGGTCCAAGCCCACTGCCACGTTCTGCCAGGCGGGTAGGAAGACTCCCAATGTCGTGGCA
Source organism: uncultured bacterium (assembly GCA_963978055.1). GTDB lineage: Bacteria > Actinomycetota > Actinomycetes > S36-B12 > CAIYMF01 > Longivirga. The sequence continues at coordinate 23,474 of CAXBQZ010000035.1, read as the reverse complement.
GGTACGGGTTCTGCCTGTTTGCGAAGTGCAGCGACACTGCGACGACGGATCAGCCGAAGCACCTCTGCGTCACACCATTCAATGCCGTTGCCGCCGGGACGGAATTCTCCGCTCACGATCCGGCCTGACATCCGTGTAAGCACAGCAGTCACAACAGCCGTTCCAAGTCCGAAAGCCTGTGCAGGCTCACCCACCTGGAATGGGCCATGGGTACGGGCCCAGCGTGAGATCAGATCGCCCAGCGGGTCGGCCACTGACTCGAGGAACGCCTCGGGGATCCCCGGCGGAAGGGCAGTGCCAAGGGCATCGCGCAGACGGGAGGCATCCTCGATCGCACAGATCACCTCACGTCCAGCGACCCGCAGACGTAGGGCACGTCGGGCGCGCACCAGCTCGTCCACCCAGGTGGGGTCAGCCCCACGGACCTCGAGCTCTTCGGAGGTCAGGGGGCCGAGAAGACGCAGGACATCGGCCGTGCCCTCCACGCTGTGGATCCGTCGCTCTTCGGTGAGGCGCTGGAGTTCGAGTTCAACGGAGGTGATCGAGTCCGGATCGAGGAGCTCACGCAGATCGGCCTGTCCCAACAGCTCTGCCAGCAGAGCAGTGTCGAGGGTGAGTGCTGCGGCTCGACGTTCAGCCAGCGGTGAATCACCTTCGTACATGAACGCCGCGATGTAGCCGAACAGCAGAGATTGGGCGAAGGGAGATGGGGTTGGTGTCTCAACATCGACGATCTGAATCTCGCGGGTGGAGATCGAACGCATCAGGCGCACCAGACCCGGGACGTCATAGACGTCTTGAAGTACTTCGCGCATCGTCTCCATGACGATCGGAAAGGAGCCATAGTTCGAGGCCACTGAGAGCAGCTGTGCTGATCTTTGACGCTGTTGCCACAGGGGTGACCGACGTCCGGGATTGCGTCGCGGCAGCAGGAGTGCACGGGCTGCCGCTTCACGGAACCTCGACGCAAACAGAGCCGATCCACCTGCCTCCTGCGTGACCAGCGATTCAACCTGCTCTGGGTCGATCGCGATGCTCGCGATGATGGAGTTGATGACATCGTCACCGTCAACATCCGGCAGGCGCAGCACGATGCCGTCATCGGCATGCATCACCGCGGCGTCCAAACCAAATCGCTCGCGGAGTCCGGCCCCAACGGCAAGTGCCCAGGGTGCATGGACTTTGGCCCCAAAGGGTGAGTGGACGATGATGCGCCAGTCGCCGAGTTCGTCGCGCACCTTCTCCACGACCAAAGTTCGGTCTGACGGGATGTGTCCGGTGGAGGTCTTCTGCTCGGTGAGATAGGCGAGCAGATTCGTCCGTGCACGTTCGTCGAGTCCGGCCTTCTCCAGTCGTTGTTTGGCCTTTGTGCTGCTCACTGAACTCAACTCACGCATGAAGGAACCAAGGGCTGCGCCAAGTTCCATCGGACGACCGAGGGAGTCACCATGCCAGAACGGGAGCCGCCCGGGCTGACCGGGAGCGGGGCTCACCAGTACGCGATCGTGGGTGATGTCCTCGATCCGCCACGAGGATGCGCCGAGGGAGAACACGTCACCAACGCGTGACTCGTAAACCATCTCCTCGTCCAGTTCACCGACGCGCGAACCCTTCTCGCCGACGAGGAACACACCGAACAATCCGCGATCAGGGATGGTGCCGCCGCTGGTCACTGCAAGGCGTTGTGCGCCTGGCCGTCCTGTGATTGTGCCGCTGACGCGATCCCACACCAGGCGCGGTCGCAGCTCAGCGAATTCATCACTAGGATACCGGCCCGACAGCATGTCGAGAACGGCATCGAATGCCGACGGTGGCAGAGAGGCGAATGGATAGGCTCGGTGAACAAGTCGCAGGACGTCGTCAACCTCCCAGGTGTCCATCGCAGCCATCGAAACCAGATGCTGAGCAAGAACATCAAGTGGATTGCGGGGGATCGGGATCTCCTCGATCTCACCGGCATTCATTCGCTCGGCAACAAGTGCAGATTGAACGAGGTCGCCGCGAAACTTTGGGAAGACCACACCCTTGCTAGTGCCACCGACCTGATGCCCCGCCCGTCCAATGCGTTGCATTCCGCTGGCGACGCTGGGCGGGGATTCAACCTGAATCACCAGATCAACGGCACCCATGTCGATACCCAGTTCCAGACTGCTCGTGGCAACAACAGCCTTGAGACGTCCGCTCTTGAGGTCATCCTCGATCAGTGCGCGTTGCTCCTTGCTGACCGAGCCGTGGTGGGCACGCGCAATGAATCCATCCGGATTCTGCTGCGAACTCTCCTGTGACTGCTGCGTGGCCTGCCGGTCATGCCAGAGTTCGTTGAGGCGTCCGGTGAGCCGTTCAGCCAATCGACGTGAGTTGGCAAAGATGATGCTCGAACTGTGGGCCTCAACCAGGTCGAGGATCCGTTCCTCGACATGTGGCCAGATGGAATTACGACGAGGATCCGCGGCGGCAGAGCCCTCGAATTGCGACTCCACCTGTCCCAGTTCGGCCATATCGTCGACGGGGACCTTCACCGCGATCTCGACGGTCTTGCTCGACGGCGGATTCACGATGGTGACGGGTCGACTCCCGCCAAGGAATGCAGCGATCCCATCTATCGGACGTACGGTTGCCGACAACCCGATCCGCTGGGCTGGGGTGGGCAGAAGCGCATCGAGTCGCTCGAGAGACAGAGCAAGGTGAGCACCTCGCTTGGAACCGGCGATTGCATGTACCTCATCGATGATGACGGTCTGAACGCCCGCAAGTGCCGATCGGGCGGCGGAGGTGAGAATGAGGAAGAGCGACTCGGGGGTTGTGATGAAGATGTCCGGTGGGTGCGTGTTGAAGCGACGTCTGTCGGCCGCCAGGGTGTCACCGGATCTCACCCCAACCGCGATCTGCGGCTCAGGTAGGCCCAAGCGGATGCTCTCGCGGGTGATGCCGGCGAGGGGAGAACGCAGATTGCGTTCTACGTCTACCGCAAGAGCCTTGAGCGGTGAAATATAGAGCACGCGGCAACGCTCGATCGGCTGCTTCGGTAAGGGAGCCGTGACCAGCTGATCTATAGCCCACAGGAATGCCGACAATGTCTTACCGGATCCGGTGGGAGCCACGACCAGAGCGTTCTGACCCGACGAGATCGCCTCCCAGGCTCCCGCCTGTGCAGGTGTGGGCTCGACGAAGGACGATGTAAACCATGCCCGTGTCGGCTCGCTGAACCGGGCCAGCACAGCGTCCGGTGACGGTGCTGTACGTCGCTTACCTGACACCCTGTCATTCTCCATCACCAAGTAGTGAGCGGCTCAGCGGGTGATCAGAACGACTCGCCCGTTCATGCGCCCTCCTCAACCTCTCCCGAAATATGATCATGCGGGGAGCGAGGGAGTCAGACGAAAACTTCAACGGCGTGAGTCCTGCGGTCCATCTGAGGGGGCACAGCGTGACGGGTATGGCGGCACCTGGGTGGTATCCACCTGATCCAACCCAGCCACATGAACTGCGGTACTGGGACGGAACGGCCTGGACCCAGCATCTTCACACGATGCCGACCACCCCTGTGCCCGTGCAGCCAGTGGCCGCGGTACCGGCCGCGGTGGGCGCCGCGGATTCCCCGCCATCGACAGCGCGAAACGGAATCAAGGCCAAGGCTGGCATTGCTGCCGCGGTTGTTCTGTGTGGTGCACTCGCCCTTGCCGCGTCATCGGCACAGCAGGGTCAAGACTCAACGGCCGGGGGGACGGACTCGGCAGCCGTCGTAGTTGGGGATCCGTCGAACTCACCGTCAGGAGATGCGTCATCGGGGTCGACCACCGAACCCTCGGCTCCATCAGAGTCCGACTCGCCTTCGACCCCGACCGTGGTGCCGCCGTCCCCGACTCCAAAACCCAGTGCGTCAAGCCCCCCTGCCTCTGGCACTGCAGCTGCCGCGGTCAATGCACTTGTCGTGAAGGGGCGAGCCCCCAAAACCGGTTACGCCAGAGATCGCTTTGGCACCGGATGGGTGGACGTGAACCGTAATGGCTGCGATACGCGTAACGACATGCTTGCCCGCGACCTCACCAATCTGGTGATGTCGGGCAGTTGCAAAGTCATGGCGGGTACCTTGAAAGACCCGTACACAGCGCAGTCGATCAGGTTCGTCAGAGGTGGTCCAAGTGAGGTGGATGTGGATCATATGGTTCCACTCTCCGACGCGTGGCAGAAGGGCGCGCAGAGTTGGGCGTTTGCCAAGCGGGTTGCCTTCGCCAACGACCCGTTGAACCTGCAGCCCACGGACTCTTCGACGAATCGGCAGAAGGGTGATTCGGATGCAGCCTCGTGGCTGCCGCCGAACAAGTCCTATCGGTGTATGTACGTGGCGCGGCAGGCAGCAGTGAAGAAGAAGTACGGTCTGTGGGTCACATCTGCAGAGAAGGCCGCAATGTTGCGCGTGCTGGGCAGCTGCCCGGGTTTACGCCTTCCGCCACCGGGTTCTCAGCCCACTCTCGCGTCGAACACCGGTGGCTCGGACCCGTACGCTGCACCTTCTTAATCATCTGACCGAATGTCTCTTCTGCACTAGAGTGAATACGTGCCAGATGGGCGAATGATTCGGTTGATGGTTGCGTTTGTCTTGTTCTCCATCCCTGAGATTGCCATCTGGATCGGCTTCCTCATGTACTTGTACGAGCACGGAGGTTCAACCGCTGCTGGTCTCATCGGGGGCGCCACCCTGGTTCCAGCGATTGTGCTGGCTCCGTTTCTGGGAGTGATGGGGGACCGACTGCCACGTGGGGTTGCGCTCGCTGTCTGCTACGCGGTTCTCGCTCTCGGGTACGCTGGGATTGCCCTTCTGTGGCGGACTCAGGCTCAAGTCTGGTGGGTGTCCGTTGCCTTCGCGTGCCTGTACGTGATCATCAGCGTGACGAGGCCAACTCACTATGCCATCGTTCCGCAACTCGTGGAGACTCCTGAGGGGCTCGTGCGCGCCAACAGCGTGACCATCTTCATCGCCAGTGTCGGGTTGTGCCTTGGTCCGATCGCTGCAGGGCTTCTGCTCGATCACCTGAATGTGGCCGCAATCGGCTGGTTCTGCAGCGTGTGCCTGCTTTTCGCCGCGCTCTTGTGTCTGCGACTCAGACTTCCCCCCGGGGACGCAGAGGGTGCGGATTCCTCGGACTCAGTGTCGGCAGGGCTGCGCTATGTTCTGCAGCATGCGCCAATCCTGGCCCTCGTCCTCGTTGTTGGGATCATGTTCTTGGTGACGTCAGCCTTGGACATTCTTGGCGTCGATTTCGCCTCATCGGTTCTCGGCATTGGCGCGTCCGGTCAGGGAATCCTCGTCGCATCAACGGGCATCGGAGGACTCGTCGGTTCACTGCTGGGTGTCGGACTGGCGGGCCGGCAACCTCTCGCCATCGTTCTGGCCGGCACCTTGGTTGCTGCCGGACTGCCCTTAGTCCTTGTCGCGCTCACGTCGTCACTGCTCCCCGCGGCACTGCTATGCGGGTTCTGCGGTGCTGCGATCGCCATCGGCTCTCTTATGTGTGACACGCTGCTGCAACGCGGCACAGACGACGCGGTCATGGCTCGTGTATTCGCGGTCAGTGAGTCAGCAATGCTCATTGGCTACGTCTTCGGGGCGATGGCCATTCCAGCTGTCATCTCGGCGGTGGGGGTCGCGGCGAGCTACGTGGTGCTCGGAGTGGGGCTCATCGTGCTCACGGGATTCATGTGGCGACTACTGGGTCAGATCGATCGCACCGCACTGGTGCCTCAAGACCTGCTCGAGCTTATGCGACGAATAACCTTCCTTGCGGCCATGCGCCCAGCCGACTTAGAGAGGCTTGCTCGGGGGGCAACTGAGGTCGTCATCCCGGCTGGGGTGCCGGTGGTGTCGGAAGGCGACGTTGGCGACTCGTTCTACATCGTGTCTTCTGGCGACGCCGAGGTCCTGGTCGCCGGGAAGGGCAGGGTGGCCACGATGTCCGAGGGGGACGGTTTCGGTGAGATTGCCCTACTCCACGATGTCCCTCGCACCGCGACGGTGGTGGGAACGACCGATCTGAGGCTTGTTCGGCTGGAGCGCGATGACTTCTTGGCCGCCGTGACCGGCACCGCTCACGGTCACCGAATCGCTACCGACATCGCTTCGGCTCGTCTCGCTAGGTCGCACGAAGCCGACGGCTAGCATCCCGCCATCGTGCGCATATGCCCAAGGGCGTTCCTCAAGTTGTGTCCGAGGGGGGACTTGAACCCCCATGCCCTTTCGGGCACTAGCACCTCAAGCTAGCGCGTCTGCCTATTCCGCCACCCGGACCCGCACCCCGGGTTCAACGAGGTGCGGCGATGACTATACATGTGCCGGGCAGAACCTACGAAACCGGGCGAGCGGCCCCCCGTTGCGTCACTATGGACGACATGAGCGAATCCTTGTCCCTGAGCATCCTGCCCGAACCACTTCCCGACGCTGAGGCTGAGGTGGTTCAGCTCTGTCAGGAACTCATTCGCATCGACTCGAGCAACTACGGCGACGGTTCCGGGCCGGGGGAGGCGCAGGCGGCGGAGTACGTGGAGGCGCGGCTTGCAGAGGTTGGTCTGACGCCTGAGCGCATCCAGTTCGGAGCCGCTCGACGTGAGGGTGTGGTGGTCCGAATCGCCGGGCGGGATCAAAGTCGGCCGGGATTCCTCGTGCACGTGCATCTCGACGTTGTGCCCGCACAGGCTGATGACTGGTCACATCCACCATTCGCTGCTGAGATCGACGACGACAACGGCGTTCCCATGATCTGGGGGCGTGGAGCCGTCGATATGAAAGATATGTGCGCGATGACGCTGGCGGTGATTCGCTCCTGGGCGCGCACTGGTGTGCAGCCCGATCGCGATGTGGTGGTGATGTTCCTACCCGATGAGGAAGCAGGGGGGCGTGCCGGCGGGCACTGGATCGTGGATAACCGCCCCGACTTGTTCCATGGCGTAACCGAGGCCATCGGTGAGGTCGGTGGTTTCTCCATGACGGTTCGCGATGATCTGCGCCTCTATCTCGTTCAAACCGCCGAGAAGGGGATCGGCTGGCTCAAACTCACCGCCACCGGCCGGGCTGGACATGGCTCGATGCTCAACGACGACAACTCCGTCACGGCACTGTGCGAGGCAGTTGCGCGGATTGGACAGATCAAGTTCCCGATTCACGTCACACCGACTGTCCGTGACTTCCTGGCGGCGCTGTCCGATGCCACCGGGATGACTCTGGATCCCGACGATATGGACGCCACGCTCGCCGCCCTCGGTCCAATGGCACGTCTGGTGGGGGCGACCCTGTCGAACACAGCCGCACCGACAATGCTCGGTGCCGGCTACAAGGTGAACGTGATCCCCGGTGAGGCAACCGCCCATATCGATACTCGCTACCTGCCAGGTTATGAAGATGAACTCTTCGCAGCTATCGATGAAGCCCTTGGCGACAAGGTCCGTCGCGAGTTCGCCGTTCACGACATCGCCGTGGAAACCACCTTTGATGGTCCGAGTATCGATCTGATGGCGGCCGCGCTCAAGGCCGAAGATCCGCAGGCTGTTGCCGTGCCCTACATGCTGTCAGGAGGCACTGATGCCAAGTCGATCAGCCGCCTGGGCATTCGCTGCTATGGATTTGCTCCACTGCTCCTGCCACCGACTCTGGACTTTGGATCACTCTTCCACGGAGTTGATGAGCGCGTGCCCGTCAGCGCGCTGACGTTCGGAACCCGAGTTCTCGATAGGTTCCTGCGCGCAGTCTGACCTACGCGGTACGAACGGCGCGGATCACTTTGCGGCGCAGCCACACCCGGCGTCGACCATCGGGGTAGAGCCTTAGCCGCGCGAGCTCCCAGGAGCCGTGTTCAGCCAGTTCGACGAGTGCCGCTCGGGCCGCGTCACGAGCTGTGCCGCGGGGCAGCAGGATCTCGCGGTACTCCCAAGAGGATGAGCGTGGCGAGGTCATGCGGTTATTCTGCACACCCACAGACTCTTCTCGCATGGCGGCCTAACGCTGGTTCCAGCCGAACTCGGGGTAGCCGCGATTTTGCGTGGACACCTCGTCTAGCGCGATGAAAATCTCATCGGGTAGATCCAGCTCTTCAACGGCGAGGGCCCCGCGCAATTGAGCGGCGGTACGAGCGCCGATGATCGGTGCAACAACTCCCGGGCGATCACGCACCCACGCGATGGCCACCTCGAGGGGAGCAACCCCCAGTCCGTCCGCTGCGGTGCAGAGCGCGTCGACGATCCGTCGCGAGTCATCAGTGAGAAACGGGGCGACGAATGAGGCAAAGTGCGCAGACGCCCCACGGGAGTCCGCTGGAGTGCCGAAGCGGTACTTACCCGTGAGGACTCCGCGCCCGAGTGGTGACCATGGCAGGATTCCGATCCCGGCATCATGTGCCGCTGGGATCACCTCGCGTTCGATACCGCGCTGGAGCAGGGAGTACTCGACCTGAGACGACACGATTGGAGCGAGTCGTCCAACTGCTGACTGAAGTGCGGCTGCCTTTGCGGTCTGCCAGCCGCTGTAGTTGCTCACGCCGACATATCTGGCCTTACCACTCGAGACTGCCGTCTCCAGAACGCCCAGGGTCTCCTCGATGGGCGTGTAGGAGTCCCACGCGTGCAACTGCCACAGATCGACGTAGTCGGTCTTCAGGCGTCTGAGCGAGGCGTCAAGTGAACCCAGCAGATGGCCGCGCGAGGCATCAAACCGTCGCTCCGTGCCGGGCTTGGACACCGCCTTCGTGGCGATCACGACAGATTCGCGGCCCACCTCTTCGACCAGTTGCCCGACGATCTGTTCGGAGAGTCCCTCGGCGTACACGTCGGCCGTGTCGAGCAGGTTGCCACCAGCGTCGATGAAGGCTCGCAGTTGATCCCGCGCCTCATGCTCATCGGTGTCACGTCCCCACGTCATGGTGCCAAGGGCCAGGCGTGAGACGTGGAAGCCCGATCTTCCAAGCGGTCGAAGTTCCATGTCTTGACCCTAGTCCGCACTGCCGTGCCCAGGCGTTAGGCTCAAACTGGTGTCGAGCCAGACTCGGCAATCTCACCTGGAGGGAACTGCCATGCGACTTGGACTCAATCTCGGCTACTGGGGTATGGGTAACGACGCTGACAATCTTGTGCTGGCCAAAGAGGCAGACAAACTCGGCTACTCGGTGGTGTGGGCCGCCGAGGCGTATGGATCTGATGCAGCAACGGTCCTGTCGTTCATCGCGGCCCAGACCGAGAAGATTGACGTCGGTTCTGCGGTATTCCAGATCCCCGGTCGTACACCCGCCAATACGGCGATGACAGCTGCCACCCTGGATACCCTGTCCAACGGCCGGTTCCGACTGGGTCTTGGAGTTTCCGGTCCTCAGGTGAGTGAGGGCTGGCATGGGGTGCGCTTCGACAAGCCCCTGGCGCGAACCCGCGAGTACGTCGCCATTGTTCGCATGGCACTGGCCCGTCAGAAGGTGCAGTACGACGGTGAGTTCTTCACTCTGCCGCTGCCCGACGGGACGGGTAAGGCGCTTACTCTTACCGTTCATCCGGTTCGCGAGAACATCCCGATCTACCTGGCTGCGGTCGGCCCGAAGAATCTCGAGCTGGCAGGTGAGATCGCCGACGGCTGGTTGGCCATCTTCTACTCACCGGAATTCGCTGCCGAGCACCGCGCTGGCATCGAGGCTGGACGAGCCAAGGTTGGCAAGACCCTCGACGGGTTCGATGTGGTTGCCACAGTGCCCGTCGTGATTGGTGACGATCTCGATCAGTGTGCGATCCCACTGCGAAACTACTCCGCTCTCTATCTCGGGGGAATGGGCAGTCGCGACAAGAACTTCTACAACCAGCTCGCTGTTCGAATGGGATATGACCAGGCGGCGGCCGCGGTGCAGGATCTGTACCTGAGTCGTGACTATGCAGGTGCTGCTGGCGCTGTTCCCTTCGAGTTCATCGACAAGACGGCCCTGATCGGACCACCCGCTCGGATTCAGGAGCGGCTCCATGCCTACGCGGAGGCTGGTGTGACAACTCTGTCGGTTGCCACGTACTCAGCCGATATCGAGGGTGGCCTCGCGACAATTCGTCAGATGGCCGAGATCCTTGACGCCTCTGGTCTGGGTGAGTGACGAGCGGCTAGAGCCAGCCGCTCTTCTTGAATGCTCGGTACATCAGCACACAGGCGATGCCCATGATTGCCAAGACGACGAAGTATCCGTACTCCCAGTGAAGTTCAGGCATGTTGTCGAAGTTCATGCCGTAGACACCTGCGATCGCTGTGGGCACAGCGAAAATTGCCGCCCACGCGGAGATCTTGCGCATATCGGAGTTCTGCTGCACGGCCTGACGTGAGCGGGAGGCCTCCAGTGCCGTGCCCAGGAGTGAGTCGAACTGGCCGCTTGTCTCACCTATCCGCAGCAGATGATCACCGAGATCGCGGAAGTAGGGCAGCAGAGGTTCCGGGACCTGAACCTCGTCGTCGTTAAGCAGGCGATCGGCCAGAGGTAGCAGAGGATCGAGTGCGCGTCGAACCTCCATGTTCTCGCGCTTGAGCTTGTAGATCGAAGCTGAGTCGTCCGTGAGATCGGGGGAGAACACCCGTTCCTCAACCTGTTCGATGTCATTGGCGAGCTCGTTGACCACCACGTCGTAGCCGTCGACAACCACATCGAGGATTCCGTGCAGCACGGTCATGGGTCCGAGTTTGAGGAGCTGGACGTCACGCTCCAACTCGGCGCGCAGGTTGCTGAGGTCACCCGGCGTTCCCTGACGGATCGACAATACGTAGGACGGCCCGACGAAGATCGCTATCTGGCCGGTTTCAACGTCTGAGGTCTCCTCGACATAACCGAGCACCTTGAGCACCGCCGAAACCCGACCCTCATGGATCTGCACCTTCGGTCGCTGTGCGGGAGAGAGCGCGTCCTCGACATCGAGGTGGCTGAGGCCAAACAGGCTGGCTGCCAGATAGACCTCGTCATCTTTGGCGTCACGAAGTCCGAGCCAGACGAAACTGTCGATACCACCGGACTTGGCGCGGTCCCACATGGTCTCAAGTGCCTTGACGTCATTGCCATCGAGAACACCGTCAACGGAGATGCTGTTGGTGAATTCCGGGTGCGGTTGACCATCCCGATAGAAACCAAGTCCTCTGATCACGTCCCCATGGTGTCAGCACAAGTGGCAATCTGGCCTTAAGGTCGACCTGTGCCGAATGTTTTCCTCGTCCGCCACGGTCGAACCGCAGCCAATGCCACCGGAGTGCTTGCTGGGTGGAGCCCCGGGGTCGTGCTGGACGATAAGGGACGTGAGCAGGCACGTGCCGTGGGTGAGCGACTCCTGCCCGTCGTCTTGGCGGCTATCGTGACGAGCCCGCTCGAGCGCACTCAGGAGACGGCCGCCGCGATCAATGCTGCCCGGTCGACTGCGGCGCCCGTGCATATTGATGAGCGAGTCGGCGAGTGCAAGTACGGCGACTGGACCAATCAGCCCCTCAAGACTCTGAGCAAGGATCCGCTGTGGAAGGTGGTTCAGGCCCATCCAAGTGCGGCGGTGTTCCCCGGTGGCGAGGGTCTTGCCGAGATGTCGCAGCGGGCCGTCGGGGCCGTGCGCCAGTGGAATGCGCAACTGGCGGGAGAGTTCGGAGATGACGTCTCATACGCGATCGTCTCCCATGGTGACGTGATCAAGGCAATCGTCGCCGATGCACTCGGAATGCACCTGGATGCGTTCCAACGGATCTCCATCGATCCCTGTTCGGTGACCATCATCCGCTACACCGAACTCCGACCCTTCGTGCTGAAGACCAACGACACAGGATCTGACCTATCGGCATTCGCGCCCGCGCCGAAGAAGGGGCGCCGCTCGAGCAAGAAGGCCTCATCGGATGCTGCTGTTGGTGGGGGAGCAGGCTCCTCCGGGCGAGGATAGGCTGACGTTATGGCCCGCGAACTGTTCGTCTTCGACCAGCCTGAGCGATTTATCGCCGGCACGGTTGGCCAACCCGGTGAGCGTCAATTCTTCCTTCAGGCCCGCGACGGGCGTCGCGTCGTCTCAGTGGCGTTGGAGAAGCAGCAGGTGCTCCTATTGGCCGAGCGGCTTGACGCGCTCTTGGATCAAGTTCTGCGGCGTACCGGTAGCGCCGACATTCCGGTTGTCGCGCCGGTTGGTACGGAAGACACCGACCCGCTGGACACCCCCATCACCGAGGAGTTCGAGGTCGGTTCGCTGGCATTCGGGTGGAATGAGGAGACACAGCTCGTCATCGTCGAGACCCATGCAATGGTCGAGGAGGATGAGGAGATCCCAGACCTCGAAGAGGATGTTGACGATGGTCCGTCAACCCTTCGAGTGCGGATGACCGCCGCCTACGCACGTGGGTTCGTCAAGAGGGCCAAGAGTGTCGTGTCGGCGGGCCGTCCACCCTGCCCATTCTGTGCACTTCCGCTGGAGCCAGGGGGCCATATCTGCCCACGCGCCAATGGATATCGACGTTAGTTCCACCGAAGTTTGATTGAGCCATGCACCCTCGCACCCTCGATGAAGATCTGCTCTCCATCCTTGCCCACGGCACGTTGTCCATCGAGGGACGGATGGTGGATGCCAGCAATGCGACCCTGTTCGGAACAGTTGAACTCGACGGGGTAGAGGTCGCCTGTGTCTATAAGCCGACAGCAGGTGAACGACCACTATGGGACTTCCCCGATGGATCTCTGGGCCTGCGCGAGGTAGCCGCGTACGAGGTCTCGGCTGCGCTTGGGTGGAATCTTGTGCCGCCGACCGCCTGGCGTGAGGATGGGCCGTACGGGCAGGGGATGGCACAGGTCTGGGTGGTCTCGCCGGAAGGTCCGGAATCCGAACCCGGTGCTGGGCTGGTTGATGTCGTGCCCGCTGGTCAAACACCGTCCGGATGGATCCAGATCATCGAGGCACATGATCACGTGGGCCAACCGGTTGCTCTGATCCATGCAGATGATCCGTCGCTGCGGCAGATGACGGTGCTCGATGCAGTGATCAACAATGCCGATCGCAAGGGTGGACATGTGCTTGTTGGCCGGGTGCGTATAGACGATGAGATCAGCACCTTTGGAGTCGATCATGGGGTTGCCTTCAACGAGGATGAGAAACTTCGTACGGTGTTGTGGGGATTTGCCGGTGACTCGATCGATGAGCCGCTTTTAGCGGACCTCGAACGCCTGAACGAAGGTCTTCTCGGTGAGCTCGGGGACCACCTCAGTGAACTGCTGACGCGACGTGAGCTCATCCGCACCCAGCGGCGGGTAGCACGTCTGATCCGCGATGCCAGGTTTCCGCTGCCAGGTGACGGCTGGCCCAGCCTTCCGTGGCCGGCATTCTGAGGGTATGAGCGCGGTGCTGACTCAGGCCCCATAGACTTGCGATATGCATGCATGGGCCGCACCCGAGATTCCGACCCTGCCCGGAAAGGGTGCACCGTTACGTCTCTACGACGCAGCCCAGCAGTCTGTGCGGCCCAGTGAGCCCGGCGAAACGGCCACGATGTACGTCTGCGGGATCACGCCTTACGACGCCACCCACATGGGACACGCCGCGACGTATGTGACGTTTGATCTCGTGCACCGGTACTGGCTTGATGCAGGACATGATGTGCACTACGTGCAGAACGTCACCGATATTGACGACCCACTGCTCGAGCGGGCCCTTGCGACCGGGGATGACTGGATCGCACTCGGTGATCGTGAGACCCAGCTCTTCCGCGAGGATATGACTGCTCTGCAGGTGATTCCGCCGCGTCACTACATCGGGGCAGTTGAGTCGATCCCCGCAGTGATCTCTTACGTCCAGAGACTGAAGGACGTCGGGGCCGTGTACGAACTTGACGGGGATCTCTACTTCCGAGTGCACAGCGATGCCAACTTCGGAGGAGTCTCGCATCTGAGTGAGGAACGGATGCTCGAGATCTTCGCTGAGCGTGGCGGTGATCCTGATCGCCCGGGTAAAGAGCATCCCCTTGACTGCCTGCTGTGGCTGCAGGAACGGCCGGGTGAGCCGTCATGGGAGAGCCCATTCGGCAAGGGCCGTCCCGGTTGGCACATTGAGTGTTCAGCCATTGCGCTGGACCATCTCGGCATCCCGATTGATCTGCAGGGTGGTGGCAGTGATCTGATCTTCCCGCACCACGAGATGGGGGCTGCGGAGGCGCAGGTGGCAACGGGTGCTGCTCCATACGCTCGTCACTACACCCATGCGGCCATGGTCCGTCTCGACGGGGAGAAGATGAGCAAGTCTCGCGGCAATCTCGTCTTTGTCTCGCGACTTCGCAACGCCGGGGTCGAGCCGGCTGCAATCCGACTGGCCATCCTGGCCCATCACTACCGCACCGACTGGGACTGGACTGATGAAGGGCTCGCGCAGGCACAAGAGCGTCTTGCGGCCTGGCGGGCCGCGTGTGCGATGTCCGCAGCCCCCGGTGCAACCCCCGTACTGGCCGCTGTCCGCGCTCATCTCGCGAACGATCTCGACGCCCCAAGCGCGCTGGCCGCGATCGATAGGTGGGCTGAGAATACGCGTCTTCGTTCAGGTGCCAGCGGGGCTGAGGACTCCTTCGCCGGAGGCGAGATCAAGGCCATCGCGAACAGTCTGCTTGGGGTTCAGATCTAGATCCTCGCGGGGTCAGGACTTCTTCTCGGCGTGACCACCGAACTGCTTGCGCATCGCGGAGAGAACCTTGTCTCCGTAGAGCGCGTTTCCACGTGAACTGAAACGTGAGTAGAGCGCGGCCGTGAGAACTGGTGCGGGTACGCCCTCTTCGATGGCCGCAATCGCGGTCCAGCGCCCCTCACCGGAGTCCGACACCCGACCACCGAAGTCTTCAAGTTCAGGTGACTCATGCAGCGCCGTGGCGGTGAGATCGAGCAGCCAGGATGCTACGACGGAGCCGCGACGCCAGAGTTCGGTCACGGCGGGGATATCGATGTTGTACGAGTAGAACTCCGGATGATCCAGCGGCGCGGTCTCGGCATCCTTGTCGCGGGGGCGCATTCCCTCGTCTGCGTTCTTCAGGATGTTGAGCCCCTCAGCGTAGGCGGCCATCAGGCCGTACTCGATGCCGTTGTGCACCATCTTGACGAAGTGTCCTGCTCCCGAGGGGCCGCAGTGCAGCCAGCCGTTCTCCTCGGGTGCGGTCTCACCAGATCGACCAGGGGTGCGCTCTGCCGCGTCAATCCCGGGCGCCAGGCTGGTCCAGATCGGTGCGAGCCGATCGACGGCTTCATCAGCACCACCGATCATGAGGCAAAAGCCACGCTCAAGCCCGAAGACACCACCAGAGGTGCCGCAGTCGACGTAGAAGATGCCACGTTCGGCGAGTTCGGAGTTTCGGCGGATATCGTCGCGGTAGTAGGTGTTGCCCCCATCGATGATCGTGTCACCCTCGCTGAGGTGTTCAGCCACGCCTGCCACGGACTTCTCGGTGATTTCACCAGCCGGAACCATGATCCAGATGTTACGCGGACCTTCGAGCTTGGCGGCAAGATCCGCGTATGAGGTGGCCCCGATGGCACCCTCCGCGACAAGCGTGTCGATAGCAGCCTGATTGACGTCATAGACGACACAGGTATGACCGTCACGCATAGCCCTGCGAACCAGATTCGCCCCCATTCGTCCGAGGCCAACCATTCCCAGTTGCATGGGGGCATGAGTCGTCATCTTCAGAAGCCTTCCTGCGTTCACCGGGACTGAGTCACTAGGGTCTAACCCTGAGACTAGAGGACGCGGGGTTCTCGGTGCACAGCGCGGAGGTAGGAAGATGGATCACGGTGACGTGGCAACGGGTGACGTCCCGGTGCGTCAACTGCCTACGTGGACGACAGTGGCCGATAGCTACCGTCGGATGGCTTCAACCACGATTCGTGAGCTCTTCGATCAGGACTCTGACCGCGTCGAACGATTGAGCATTGATGCGGTGGGAATCCACGCCGACCTGTCCAAGCATCGGATCGATGTTCAGTCACTTGATGCTCTTGTGGCGGT
This sequence comes from uncultured bacterium, assembly GCA_963978055.1. Classification (GTDB taxonomy): domain Bacteria; phylum Actinomycetota; class Actinomycetes; order S36-B12; family CAIYMF01; genus Longivirga. The sequence goes on along the minus strand of CAXBQZ010000035.1, from coordinate 7,487 downwards.
GGCAGAGGAACGTGGCCTACGGCAGCGAATCGAGGAGATGTTTACCGGGGCACGGATCAACACGACCGAGAATCGCTCGGTGCTGCACACGGCCTTGCGTCTTCCACGTGGCGAGTCCCTCATGGTGGAGGGGGTTGACGTTGCTGCACAGGTTCATGACGTGCTGGACCGGATGGCCGCCTTTTCTGATCGCGTACGGACCGACGAGTGGCTGGGCAGCACGGGCCTACCGATCCGTGCTGTGGTCAATATCGGTATTGGTGGATCTGATCTTGGACCGGTGATGGCATACCGAGCGCTGCGACATCTGTCCAAGCGTGAGGTTGAGTTTCGCTTCGTCTCCAACATCGACGGTACGGACATTGTTGAGGCCACCCGGGATCTCAATCCGGCACAGACTCTGTTCATCGTTTCCAGCAAGACCTTCACCACGCAGGAAACCATGACCAATGCCGAATCCGCTCGGGCATGGCTTCGCAGCGCACTCGGTGAGGATGTGGATGTAGCACGACATTTCGTCGCCGTATCAACCAATGCACGAGCGGTGCAGGAGTTCGGTATTGATGCCGAAAACATGTTTGGCTTCTGGGACTGGGTGGGTGGGCGGTATTCGATGGATTCCGCGATCGGACTCTCACTCATGATTGCCGTTGGTGCAGCGACATTCACCGAACTCCTTGGCGGCTTTCACGCGATGGATCAGCATTTTCGTCACACGGAATTTGGGCAGAACCTGCCAGTTGTGATGGGCCTGCTCGGTGTTTGGTATCGCGATTTCTTTGGCTTCCAGACTCAGGTGGTGCTGCCGTACGAGCAATACCTGGATCGTTTTCCGGCGTATCTGCAGCAGCTCACCATGGAGAGCAACGGCAAGAGCGTCACAAAGTCAGGACAGCCGGTTGGAGTGGACACCGGGGCCATCTGGTGGGGTGAGCCCGGCACGAACGGACAGCACTCGTTCTATCAACTGCTGCATCAGGGGACGACCGTTGTTCCAGCGGACTTCATCATGTTCGCGCAGCCGGTCAACGACATTGCTGACCATCACGACAAACTCATCGCCAACGTGCTTGCGCAAGCGAATGTGATGGCCTTCGGTCGCGATGCCGATGAGCTCAGAGCACACGGGGTGCCGGAATCCCTGGTGGCCCACAAGGTGATGCCTGGGAACCGGCCGTCGACTGTCTTGATGCTGGATCGTCTTACCGCATCGGCACTTGGCAGCTTGATAGCGCTCTATGAACATGTTGTGTTCACCCAGGGAGTCATCTGGGGCGTCGACTCGTTCGATCAGTGGGGTGTTGAACTGGGCAAGTCCATGGCCAGTCTGGTGTTGCCGGCCCTCACCTCTGAGGACCAAGCCGATGTCGGGGAATTCGACCCGAGTACTGCTGCGCTGGTGGCGCGCTACCGCCACGCACGCGGTCGGAGTTGATGTCGTGCGAGTGGGATAGACAAACCAATGAGGGGTGCCGCAACAGCGACACCCCTCACGTAGTTGTACTCGACTAGAGAGCCTTGTTCTCCAGGAATGCTTCCTTGGAATCATCCAGGGCCAGCATCCAGGTGGTGTGGTGCTCAGGTGCCTGATTTCCGGTGATCACCGAGACGTAGCTGCGATCACGGTAGGTCAGGATGCCTTCCTCCTTGTGGTGCTCCCACGTCTTGAACAGGACGGCCACCTGCTCGACATTGAGCTCTGGGTAGTCAGTGCTATCGAGCATGTCGCGCATGTACTCGGTCTGGAAATCGATCAGGTCGAAGGCGTTCTCACAGGCCTCCTCCTTGGCGCGCCAGGCCTTGTAGTCGGCCTCGCGAGTTGCTTCATCCGGCAGCTCGATCCGGCCGAGGATGACGTCGCGGGCGTACCATGCCTGAGCATCGAACATGTTGAATGTGTAGAACTGGTCCTGTGCACCGATGTACATGAACTTTGTGTTGTTCTGCCAGAAGATGCCCTTGTAAAGACCCAATGGCCACAGGCGGTTCTCACTCTTCAGGCGCAGGTCCTCACCGAGGTACGGGTAGTTGTGCAGATATCCCGTGCACAGGACGATGGCGTCCGCGTGCTTGGTGCTGCCATCCGCGAAGTGCACTGTATTGCCCTCGACATGAGTCAGGATTGGCCGCTCGTCAACGCTCTCCGGCCAGTTGAAGCCCATGGGGGAGTTGCGGTAGCAGTACGTGACGGTCTTGGCGCCGTACTTGTGGCACTGGATACCAATGTCCTCGGCGGAGTATGAGGCGCCGACGACAACAACATCCTTACCGGCAAACTCGACGGCGTCGCGGAAGTCGTGGGAGTGCAGAACGCGGCCGGGGAATTTGTCGAAGCCCGGGTATTCAGGAACGTTCGGTGTGGAGAAATGCCCACCCGCGTTGATGACGTAGTCGAATTCCTCCGTGGAGTCCTGATTGTTCGGCAGATCGCGAACTCGGACGGTGAACTTACCGGTCTCCTCGTTGAACTCAACCCAGCGAACCGAGTGATTGAACTTGATGTAGGGGCGAACACCTGACTTCTCTACCCGACCCGAGATGTAGTCATGGAGCACTGCACGTGGCGGGTACGACGGGATCGGACGGCCGAAGTGCTCCTCGAACGAGTAGTCGGCGAATTCCAAACACTCCTTGGGTCCGTTTGACCACAGGTAGCGGTACATACTGCCGTGGACTGGCTCACCGTACTGATCGGTACCGGTACGCCAGGTGTAGTTCCAGATACCGCCCCAGTCTGCCTGGCGCTCATAGCACACCAGCTCTGGAATCTCGGCACCCTTTTTCCGCGCAGATTCGAATGCGCGAAGCGCTGCCATTCCACTGGGGCCGGCACCGATGATGGCCACTCTGGTCATGTGTTCCTACTCCTTGGTTGGTTCTGGGGTCGCGCGTCTTCTCAAGACGTTCTGGTGGGACCTCAGGAACCTACCGTGGATTGTGCCGTTCCCGCTACGTTGACGCCCTCAATTCTTACCCTGGCGCAGTCACAATCCTCAGATCGTTTCGTCAGGGTCAACAGGCCTCTGATCAGGCACTTTAGGTAAGGATTGCCTTACTCATCGCGGGTATCGCGGTGCACAAGAACCGGCACGACAGCACCGTGGATCACCCTGTGGGCGGTACTTCCGAAAAGGGCTCCGTAAACCTCACCGTGGCCCCGAGACCCAACCGCGATGAGGCCGGCGTCCTGCGCCTTGGCCACCTCGAGAATGACGTCGCCAACTTTATCCACGGTGGACCGCTGCAGTTGCCCTGACGCGGACACTCCGGCGTCAGCAAACAGCGACAGAGTCTTGTCCAACAGCGCCTGCGCCTGTCCCGAGTCTTCGACCACATACGGTGCCGCCCCAGGTGAGGGTGCACCCAACGTCTGGACGTGGACCACCACTACGTTGTCGCGGGTCAGCTTTGCAAGTTCGATGACGGCCGTGACGACGTCCGCAGAGTGGCCGTCCTCGTCGATTCCCACCACGATCGTGTTGTACATCGCATTCCTCCAGGCGTTTGATCACCGATGATCCGGAGTTACGACGGTACGCCGACTCCGAGCGGATCGGATCGGCTCATTGGTCGGAATTCAGCGCAATGGGTAGGTCGTCGTCGGGTTGTCCGACTGGCGGAGACGTCGATAGGCCCGCCATCCGAACCAGTACCAGGTGGCGAGCGCCACCGCCGCCGTGATCGGGATAGGTGCACTGCGTGCCACGACCAGAACAGCCAATGAGGCGAGTAGCACCTGAACGATGAAACCCTTGCGCTTGGCCTGGTAGGCCGCAGCTCGTCGGTGGATCTCTTCGACCGTTGCCTTGGGCAGCCGGTTGCTGTCGTATGGCGCACCACAGGTGCAGGTGCCGGCTTCCCCAAGAGTGATCGGGATGCGGGCACCGCACTTCCCGCACACCACGGTGACGTGGAAGCTGGGCACCGAACCTCCCGATACACTCAAGAAAAAATGTGCAAGGTACTTGAAATAGCGCTGGACTTGGCTAGTGTACGGGCAACCGCAAGAGCGGCTGACCACATCATTTGCCTCCCGGGAGCGCAGAATGTCAGATACACACAAGGAGTCGTGGGGCGCCGCCCCCGTCATCGAGGTAGAGGATCGCCATCTACTCCAGACCCTTCGCTGGTGGGATGGCTTTGCTGTCTCACTCGCGGTGCCGAGCTTCCTGCTTGGTGTTCTCGCATTCACGTTCGGGAGTCTGGGTACGTGGGGGACCATCTTCTTCTGGACCCTGTCGATGCTCATTGGTGCGCTCCAGGCGTTCGTGTACCAAGAGCCCGCAATGATGTTCCCGGACAAGTCCGGTGGTATCGCGCTCTACGCCAACGAGGCGTGGAAGCGTTACGCGACCATCGTCGGTCCTATCGCGACCTTCGGCTACTGGGCGGCATGGTCTGCGGTTCTCGCCATCAATGGAAACCTTATCGGCACGTTGGTCGTGGACCAGTGGGCGCCCAATCAGGATCCAGCGGTCGATGGGTCGTGGCAGATTGGTACTCAAGGGACCCCGTTCCACATCACGGTCCCCAAGATCATCGGCATCATCTGCATCCTGCTGATCTGGCTGCTCAACACGCGCGGTATGCGAATCGGTGTCAACCTCACGTACCTGACCGGTGCGCTGCTGCTGATCCCGCTCGCGGTCGTCATGTTCGGCGGATTCCTGACTGGCAAGTTCGACTCGTCCCAGCTCACCTGGACCGTCGAGGGCACTGACATGTGGGTCACCGGCTTGGTGTGGCTCTACCTGATGGGCTGGTCCTCCTACGGGGTCGAGACTGTGGCCGCGTTCTCGCCGGAGTACAAGGAAGCACACGACACCCGCAAGGCCCTGCTTTCGGCCTCAGGCTTCTCGCTCTTGATCTACTTCTTCGTCCCGCTGGGTGTGGCTGGCACGCTTACCGCTGACGAGATCTCTGCGGGTGCCAGCGGTGGCTACATCGTCACAGCGCTGGAGAAGATCCTTGGAGGCGGCGGTGCCCTCACATCCGTCTTCCTCATTCTGCTCATTGCCGGTCTGCTGCTGGCCATGAATACGGCCACCATGGACGGATCACGGGCTCTCTACGGAATCTCGAGAGAGGGCCTGTCGGTCAAGTGGCTCGGTGTTCTGAACGAGTTCCATGTCCCTGCGCGCGCTATGACAGTGGATACCATCTTCAACATCGCGCTGATCGTTCTGCTCGACAGCAACCTGATCATCCTTGCTGCCAGCAACCTCGGCTACTTCTTCTGTCACATCGCGGCCCTGACCGGCATCCTGCTCCTGCGCAAGGATCGCCCGAACTGGCCACGCCCGTACCGTCTCAACGGTTTCTGGCTGTTTGTGACTGCGATTCTGGCTGTGGTCAATATCGTGTTCGTCTTCTTCGGTCTCTACCGATTCGACCTCACGGGTTACGCCAGCGGTATCACCATCTTCGGTGCGGATGCCTCACTGGTCCTCGGCCCGATCATCCTGCTCATTGGCTTCCTGTTCTACCTCTACCGTCGCACGGTGCAGGACAAGCAGAAGTTCCAGTGGGCGGACAAGTCCGAGCAGCTGCCACCGGCCGATCTCAAGGCCTGATCAGCGCACACATGATGATTGCCCGGCCCATGTGGGTCGGGCAATCATCATTTTCATAAGGTCCAGGTGCCTTCCCAAGGCTCTGACCCGCGACTAAAGTGCAGGTCAGATGCCATTTCACAACTGATCCGATTCTGGCGCCACGTCTGCCACCGGTCACATTCGATGAGGAGTTGCTCGATGAGCGTGCTCGATGGGCCCACCCGCGGTCTGCTGCTACCAGGGCCGGGGATCGAGCGCTACCCCGTTGCTGGTGGTGGCGCCTCGGTGATCGAGGTCGCACATGGCGATGTCGTTGAGTTCATGGACGTCCATGGCGGCCAGATAGGTGAGGTCCTGTTCATTGATCGGACCGGCTCTGATCGGCTCACATCCGCCGGCCTTCCCTCTGACGGACCTGCGCGCGCACTGGCCGCACTGTCCCGGTCGGCTCATCCGGATGCAGGCCTTCTCACGGCAGCTGTGGCCGGGCTCGGGGTGAATCCAGAGTCTGCCGTGGCAGCTCATATCTTCGGTTCTGGTTCACATGCCGGGTCAACGGTTCGAATGGTCGCCGATGCTTCGGGCATCCTGATTGTGCTCGCCCCGGGTGGCCCGATGGCCCCGGATGGTAGCGACTTGGCAACCAATCTCACCGTGACAGTTTTCCGGGAGACGGTTGCCGAACTTGAGCCGGTGACCGCTCCGCCATTGTTGGCACAGCCGAGTTTAGACATCGTGGTGGACGCCTCGTCCGCCCTGACCTATGAGGTCAAGGCCGGTGACTTCATTCAGATCGTCGACCTTGAGGGACGGCAATGCTCAGACTTCCTGGCCTTCGACAGCCACGCACTCGATCGTGGAATTGAGAAGGGTCTGGATTCAACAGCCACGCGCACGATCATGGGTATGACCATCCCAGCCCCCGGTCTGCACTCCAAGTTCTATGACGATGATCTTCGGGCGATCGTTGAGGTTGTCAGGGATACGGTCGGACGTCACGACACCTTCGGTTATGCATGTACGTCGAAGTACTACGAGGATCGGGGCTACTTCGGCCACATCAACTGCTCGGACAATTTCAACAAGGTTCTGGCACCTTATGAGATCAGGTCTCGACGCGGTTGGCCGGCAATCAATTTCTTCTACAACACCTTCCTCGATGGACCCACGCACATCTTCTTGGACGAGCCGTGGTCTCGGCCCGGTGATTATGTGCTGCTTCGTGCAATGACTGATCTGGTGTGTGCGTCATCGGCATGCCCAGACGATATCGATCCGGCAAATGGCTGGGTACCGACACCGATTGGTGTTCGGGTCTACCCGGGCACTGCAAAATTCTCACAGGGAGTGGCACACAGAGTGACAGCCAATGCCGAGCCAGTTCTCACCAAGGAAACCGGCTTCTCAGAACGAATTCGAGCTCTCACTGGACGCATGACCGAGTATCGCGGCTACTGGCTGCCGACCTCATTTGCTGGCTATGGTCCCGAGGAGGAGTACTGGGCATGTCGTGAGCGGGTCGCGGTGGTTGACCTCTCACCACTGCGCAAGTTCGAGGTGCTCGGTCCGGATGCTGAGTCATTGCTGCAGGCCGTGTGCACGCGAGATATCCGTCGCCTGTCCACGAACAAGGTCGTCTACACCGCTATCTGCAATGAGACCGGCGGAATGATGGACGATGCAACCGTCTACCGCATCGACCGCGACAACTTCCGATTTGTCGGTGGCGACGACTACGACGGCATCTGGATGCGCGAACAGGCAGCCAAGCTCGGCCTGGACAAGGTGTGGGTACGTCCGTCCACCGACAACCTGCATAACATCGGCGTTCAGGGACCCAAGAGTCGCGATCTGCTCGCTGAACTGGTCTGGACCCCAGCACATCAGCCGGCGTTCCGTGATCTCGGCTGGTTCTCCTTCACGGTCGGTCGC
>CAXBQZ010000034.1:0-28380 GCA_963978055.1 uncultured bacterium | reverse complement strand
ATGTGCTCAAGCCGTGGTCGAGTGCAGAACGCAAAGAGCTCGGTCTGCTGGTGGGTGAGTCTGCTGATGCGGTCGAGATGCTGATTCACGAGGGGCTTGATCTGGCTCAGAATCGATACAACTCATGACCGAATTTCAGGTGGACGAAGATGCCCTGCTCTCACGCGAGGTTGCCTGTGCGGCTGGGCAGTTGCTGCTGGATATTCGCAGGTCTTTTGGCGATATTGAGCCCGATGATCGCGAGCGGTTGAAGTCTCTTCGGCTTACCGGGGACCGTGAGGCTCACCTGTTCATCCTCGGGCGGCTCCAGGACGCTCGTCCCCTGGACGCGATCCTGTCCGAGGAGGGCGTTGATGATCTTGACCGATTGCATGCCGATCGCGTCTGGATTGTTGACCCCCTCGATGGCACCTGGGAGTACGGCCAGAACAGGGCGGATTTCGCCGTTCACATCGCACTCTGGACCCGGATCGAGGGCACCAGCGGATCACTGTCTGCAGCCACCGTTGATGTGCCGGCCCACCAGCAGACGTGGTCGGTCCTCGATGACGTTGATCAGGCCGGTCGTCAGCTTCCCACCGATCGCCCGATCCGGGTTGTCACCTCGCGCACCCGAGCACCGGAACAGTTGCCGGCCATGCTGCGGAGAATGCAGACGATTCTGGGTGATGCCGCACCACATGGAATCGAACCGATACAGGTTGGCTCGGTTGGTGCTAAGGCTGCTGAGATCTTTGCGGGTCGTGCTGAGATGTATGTGCATCTGGGTGGGTTCAATGAATGGGATCTGGCAGCACCGCTCGGCGTCGCGCTGCATCGGGGAATCAGCTGCATATCTCCCGCGGATGATGGATTCACCTTCAACCGGGCAAATCCGTATCAGCCTGGGGTGATCATGGCTCTGCCTGCACTGATGGGTGCGGTTCGAGAATCCCTTTCACTCCTGTACTAGGTATTCTCAGATCCTGCTTCAAGTGAGGGGTACCCGACGGATGTCGACGCTGCAAGGCCTGATTGATGCCGTCTCCAAGGATGAGCACATCGCCCACGTACTCGAACGGGCCAGAGCTACCGGGGCATCAGCAACCACCTCCCTTGAGATAAGTGCACCGACGGCGATTTCACCACTGCTCATCGCTGCGTTGGCCAAGGACGGCGATCGGGTCCAGCTAGTGGTGACCGCAACGGCGCGTGAGGCAGAGGATCTCACTGCTGCTCTGGAGAGTCTGCTGCCGGACGGCCTCATTGCCGAGTTCCCAGCCTGGGAAACCCTGCCCCATGAGCGATTGAGTCCATCAAGTGACACGGTTGGGCGACGGCTCGCTGTTCTGCGACGCCTCGCCCATCCTGACGATGGTGCGGCAGGTCCGGTCCGGGTCGTCGTTGCTCCCATTCGTGCTGTTCTGCAGCCGATCGTCAAAGGGCTTGGTGATCTGCGTCCCGTCTCCGCATCGATCGGGGACGAGATAGCGATGGAGTCACTCGTCCAGTCCCTTGCGGCCGCTGCGTACACCCGCACTGATCTGGTCGACAAGCGAGGACAATTCGCCGTGCGTGGTGGGATCGTCGATGTCTTCCCCCCGACGGAGGAGCATCCGGTTCGCCTTGAGTTCTGGGGCGATACCGTTGAGGAGATTCGCTACTTCAAGGTGGCCGATCAGCGATCACTGGAGATCGCGCAGGATGGGCTTTGGGCGCCACCATGTCGCGAACTGCTGCTGACCGATGAGGTGCGGGCGCGGGCTCGAACCCTCGCAGCTGTCCATCCCGAGCTGGTCGAGATTCTGGACAAGCTTGCCGATGGCACCGCAGTTGAAGGTATGGAAGCCCTGTCACCAGTCCTGGCCGATGGCATGGAGTTGCTCGTTGATCTCATTCCCGCCGATTCACGTGTGCTTGTCTGCGACCCCGAGCGAGTCCGAACCAGAGCACATGACCTGGTGGCAACCAGTACGGAGTTCCTCGAAGCCTCATGGCATAACGCGGCGGCGGGCAATGTGACCCCGATCGATCTTGGTGCAGCGGCTTATCAGTCTGTCGCGGACGTCCGTACAGCTGCTGTTGATCGCGGGCTTGGCTGGTGGACCATTTCACCCTTTGGCGCCGAGATTGCCGAGGACGGTGACACCTTCCAGCCTGCTGATGTTGACGTGGTTCACCTGGACGTCCGGGTCGTCGACAACTACCGCGGTGAGACCGAGCGAGCACTTGCCGATATTCGAGGCTGGCTCAGCTCGACGTGGTCTGTGGTTGTCGTGACAGTTGGCCACGGAACTGCAGATCGACTCGCTGAGACCTTTCGCGGGGAGGGGCTTGGCGTGCGCGTCGTTGATGCAGTTGATGCTGGGCCCGAACCGGCAATGGTCACGATTGTCACGGGAAATCTCGACCGAGGCTTCATCCTGCCCGGCGCTCAGATGTCTGTCATCACCGAGACGGATCTCGTCGGGCAGCGGTCCACCACTCGTGATGCTCGTCGACTGCCGACCAGACGTCGACAGACAATTGATCCGCTCACGCTGAAGACGGGTGACTACGTCGTCCATGAGCAGCATGGTGTTGGCCGATACGTCGAGATGATGCAGCGTACGGTTGCCAATGCAACCCGCGAGTATCTGGTGATCGAGTACGCGCCGGCCAAGCGCGGGCAACCGGGGGATCGGCTGTACGTGCCAACTGATCAACTTGATCAGGTAACGCGCTACGTCGGTGGGGAGGCCCCGTCACTGCATCGTCTGGGTGGGTCGGACTGGGCGACGACGAAGGCTCGGGCCCGCAAGGCCGTCCGTCAGATCGCCGGTGAACTCATCCGCCTCTACGCGGCACGTCAATCCAGTCGGGGGTACCAGTTCTCGGCCGACACCGTGTGGCAGCGTGAACTCGAGGATGCCTTCCCGTACAACGAGACTCCCGATCAGCTCTCGGCCATCGATGAGGTCAAGGCTGATATGGAGAATCAGATCCCGATGGATCGCCTCATCTGTGGCGATGTCGGATACGGCAAGACGGAGATTGCCGTACGTGCTGCGTTCAAGGCAGTGCAGGATGGCAAGCAGGTTGCAATCCTGGTGCCCACAACTTTGCTTGTGCAGCAACACTTCTCCACGTTCTCCGAGCGGTACGCCCCATTCCCGGTGAAGATTGCTGCCCTATCGCGGTTCCAGACCGACAAGCAGGCGAAGGAGGTCATTGAGGGCATCGTCGACGGATCGATCGATGTGGTGATCGGCACCCATCGGCTGTTCAGCAGTGACGTCCGCTTCAAGGATCTGGGCCTCGTGATCGTTGATGAGGAGCAGCGCTTCGGTGTTGAACATAAGGAGCACCTGAAGGCGCTGCGAACCAACGTCGACTTTCTCACGATGTCAGCGACCCCTATTCCGCGAACCCTGGAAATGGCGGTTACCGGCATCCGTGAGATGTCGACCATCCAGACCCCTCCGGAAGAGCGCCATCCCGTGCTTACGTACGTCGGTCCCTACGACGACAAGCAGGTGGCTGCGGCAATTCGACGGGAACTCCTGCGCGATGGGCAGGTGTTCTTCGTACACAACCGAGTCGACTCCATTGAACGGGTCGCATCACGTCTTCGCGATCTCGTTCCGGAGGCCCGGGTTCAGACCGCACATGGCCAGATGAACGAGCATGCACTCGAGCAGGTGATCGTCGACTTCTGGGAGAAGAACTTCGATGTTCTCGTCTCGACGACCATCGTCGAAAGCGGTCTTGATATCCCAAACGCCAACACCCTGATTCTGGATCGTGCCGACATGTTCGGGCTCTCACAGCTGCACCAGTTGCGCGGCCGAGTCGGACGCAGCCGAGAACGCGGCTATGCCTACTTCCTGTATCCACCGGAGAAACCGCTCAGCGAGACGGCCTACGACCGGTTGTCGACGATTGCTGCCAACACCGACCTTGGATCCGGGATGGCGGTGGCCATGAAGGACCTAGAAATCCGTGGTGCTGGGAATCTCCTCGGCGGGGAGCAGAGTGGGCACATCGCTGATGTCGGCTTCGACCTCTACATCCGTCTGGTTGGTGAGGCGGTGTCCGAGTATCGCCAGGACGGCCCAACCGAGGAGGTGTCCGAGGTTCGGGTTGAGCTGCCGATCGACGCCCATATGCCACATGACTATGTTGCAGAGGAGCGCCTGCGTTTGGAGGCCTACAAGAGGTTGGCCGCAGCAACGTCGAATGAGGATGTCGATTCAGTGGCTGAGGAACTGCTGGATCGCTACGGCCAATATCCGGAGCCGGTGGCAAATCTGCTGGCCGTAGCTCGGTTCCGGATTCACGCCCGTAGGGCCGGACTAGCCGAGGTGGTGGCCCAGGGCAACATGATCCGGTTTGCCCCGGTGGAGCTTCCGGATTCACGTGCACTTCGTCTCACCCGGGTCTACCCAGGTGCGCTGATCAAGCCGGCGACACGTACGATCCTTGTACCGCGCCCGATGACCGCCCGCGTGGGCGGTCAGCCACTGCGCGATACGGAACTCCTGCAGTGGTTGGAAACGTTGGTCAGTACAGTTCTCCTTGAGCCGGTGACGGCATCGTGACGTGGAAGGGCATCATCGTGAAGCGTGGGTTGACCGCGGCAGTGACCATCGGGGTGACCGCCCTGCTGCTGAGTGCATGTGGTTCAGGCATGGGCCCCACGCAGGCGCTGCCCGCAGGTGCCGCGTCGGTGGTGGGCGATCAGTCGGTGCCCGATCGGGTGATTGCTGACATCGCCACGCAGGTGCACGACCAGATCGCGGCCATTCCGGGCTCCAAGATGCCCACTGCGGATGTCGTTACCAATGCTGCTGTTCAGCGGGAGACCCAGCACCTGATGCTAGAGGCTGCTGGGGCGCAAGAGGGAATCACCATTACTCAGGCGCAGATCGACGAGTTCATCGCATCCTTTGTCAAGAACCAGTTCAACGGTGATATCAAGCAGCTTCAGGCCGCTTTGGTGACGCAGAACTACATTCCGATCTCACAGGTCAATGAGGCCGCTGGAGATCAGCTGATGTACGCGGCTGTGCTCAAGAAGGTAGCGCCGAGCGCCACCACTCAGGATGCGATGACAAAGGCGTCCAACGACTACTTCGGCGCTCTGTCGAACCAGCTCAACACTCGGGTATCACCGCGGTTTGGCACATGGAGCATCTTCGGTTTGGGCCCGGTACCCGATGATCTGTCCAAGCTGCCGATCCTGACGGGTAACGGCCAGCCGCTAGCACCCGTACCTGCTCCGTCGCCCAGCAACTAGTCATGACTGACTCGGTCCGCCGTGGCGAGGAGCTTTTGGCCCTCGTCGAGGTGATGGATCGCCTTCGCTCACCCGGCGGCTGTCCATGGGATGCCGAGCAAACACATGAATCCCTTATTCAGTACCTCATTGAAGAGGCCTACGAGGCGGTGGAGACCATCGAACTCGGTGATCAAACCGGGTTACGAGAGGAACTTGGCGATGTTCTGCTGCAGGTGATGTTCCACTCTCGCATTGGTCAGGAGAATCAGGACCCATGGGATATCGATGACGTAGCCCGCGGTATCACCGAGAAGCTCATCGCCCGTCATCCTCATGTGTTCGGCGATGTGGATGCTGCGACCGCCGCTGAAGTGGAGGCCAACTGGGCTGCGCTGAAGGCAGCAGAAAAGGGACGTGAATCCGTGACGGACGGAATCCCGACGGGCCTGCCTGCGCTGGTACTGGCTGCAAAGTTGATGTCGCGATCCAAGGGGTTGAACGTCGAACCCAGCTCGGATGAGGCGCGGGACCTAGCAAGCAAGGCGATTGAACGAGTGGGCTACGGCGAACTGCTCCTTGGGATTGTTGCTCAGTCGCGAGTTGATGGTGTTGACGCCGAGGCCGAGTTACGGGATGCCATCCGTGACTTGCGCGGCAGAATCCGTCACGCGGAGGGGCTGGCTGATTAGCTGGCCCGCGCCTGCGCTGGCAGCGTCAACGGATCCCGGTGCCCAAGCCGCAGTTGCGCTGCCATCAGATGCGGATTGGTGCGCCGGTCCTCCGGAATCGCCAGCAGCGTGGTGCGCAGGGTGCGGGCGGTCAGATTGGCTTGCACATCCGTTGTTGGCAGACCCGGCAGGGCAAACATCCGTCGCGCCCAGCGCGGAAGCATGCCGAAACCGGTGAGCGCGAACACCGTCCACGCTGGTCGAGCCGGGGTAAGCCATTCGAACTTCGGCTCCATCGGTGGCCAGATCAGCCCACGAGCGGCCTGCCGAGTCTCCGGAACCACATCGAGGCGTGAGCGCATCCCGTCGATGTAGCTGTTCAACTCGTTGCGCGTGGTCGGCACATCCTCGACCGTGCAACCGATGAGTCGAGCGGCAGTCACCTGCTCCAAGACGTACAGATCTGCCTCGGCGTTCGTCATCGGAGCACCTGAGCGCCGATGGGCCTCCAGCCACGACTGCACCGCCCCACAATGGACCCAGAGCAGCCAATCTGGTTGGTCCAGTCGCAACGCTGCGTGAACCCGTCGCACCCGGGCCGCGGCCGCAGCGGCCTCATCCTTCGTGCTGTAGGTGATGGCATTGACGTACTTGGACGTCCGTGACAGGCGGCCCCACGGATCGTCGCGAACATCTGTGACCTGCTCGAAGGAGAGCATGATGTCGGGATGCAGTGACTGCAGCAGTAGGGCCCTGATACCCCCCACAACGGCTGCTGGATCGTGGTGAACCCGCCACGAGATGCTGTCTGGTCCGAAGTATCCGGGGTCAGGGGTAGTCGTATCCAGAGACTCCAATGGAGTAAAGCCACTGCGCAGGCCGGTTCGCGGTATCTCCAGGGGTGAACTGCTCACATCTAAGGGTCCAACGATTGAGCGGTCTGCGCACGTTGGACGTCCGGTTTGGGAGAGTCGGTCGATCAGCGGGCCGATTGATCGAGATAAACTGTTCACATTGTTGGTGCCTTCACCCAGAAGCCAGTATTCGTGCCTAGACCCGGAGAACCCCGTGGCCATCATTGACGCTGTCATCGCTCGCGAGATCCTCGACTCCCGTGGCAACCCCACGGTGGAGGTTGAGGTCGGCTTGGATGATGGCACCGCTGCACGGGCTGCCGTGCCGTCAGGAGCCTCCACTGGTGCGTTTGAGGCAGTCGAGCTTCGCGATGGCGGTGATCGGTACAACGGCAAGGGTGTGCTCAAGGCCGTAGCTGCGGTCGAGGAGGAGATCGCCGCCGAGATCATCGGATATGACGCCAGTGAGCAGCGGCTGATCGATCAGGTGATGCTGGATCTCGATGGCACCCCGAACAAGGAGCGGCTCGGCGCCAACGCAATCCTCGGCGTCTCACTTGCCGTGGCCAAGGCAGCAGCCGAGTCAGCAGGCCTGCCCCTCTTCCGCTATGTCGGCGGACCGAATGCACATGTGCTTCCCGTTCCCATGATGAACATCCTCAACGGTGGTGCACATGCAGACACCGACGTCGATATCCAGGAGTTCATGATCGCGCCGATTGGTGCTGCGGACTTCCGTGAAGCACTGCGCTGGGGTGCTGAGGTCTACCACTCATTGAAGTCGGTACTCAAGTCTGAGGGGTATGCCACGGGCCTGGGTGATGAGGGTGGCTTCGCTCCGAATCTTCCGAGCAACCGTGCAGCTCTGGACCTCATCGCGAAGGCGGTTGATTCGGCTGGTTACACCCTTGGCACCGAAATCGCACTTGCCCTGGACGTTGCTGCCACCGAGTTCCACCACGATGGCCACTACACCTTCGAGGGCTCGTCCAAGTCCGCCCAGGAGATGGCCGACTACTACGCAGCACTGGTCGCGGATTATCCGTTGGTCTCAATCGAGGACCCACTTGATGAGGATGACTGGTCCGGCTGGAAGTCCCTCACTGATGCACTCGGTGGCAAGGTTCAGCTCGTGGGTGATGACCTCTTCGTCACGAATCCTGAGCGACTGGCCCGCGGAGTTGACTCCCAGACGGCGAATGCCCTGTTGGTGAAGGTGAATCAGATCGGCTCACTCACCGAGACTCTCGATGCGGTGTCCCTGGCCCAGCGCAATGGCTACCGCTGCATGATGTCGCACCGCTCTGGTGAGACCGAGGATGTCACGATCGCTGATCTGGCTGTTGCTACCAACTGTGGACAGATCAAGACTGGCGCTCCGGCCCGTTCTGAGCGCGTTGCCAAGTACAACCAACTGCTGCGCATTCAAGAAGAACTTGATGATGCCGCCCGATATGCCGGGCGCAGTGCCTTCCCGAGGTTCACCCCCTGATGTCAAAGACAGCACCTGATGCCAAAGCGCAGCCGAACCCCAGTCTGACGGGCCGGGCCATCGCTCTGGTTGGTGTTGTCTCGCTGTTGGTTGTCACGCTTGCTGTCCCTGTACGTGAGCTCATTCATCAGCGTCAGCAGATCGCCACCCTTCAGTCGCAGAATGCTGTGATCCAGCAGCAGGTTGACGCTCTCACCGTCCAGGCTGAACGATTGAAGGACCCAGCCTTCGTCACGTCTCTGATTCGTGAGCGGCTGCACTACGTCCTTCCGGGTGAGGTGGGCTACGTCGTTCTGGATCCCTCCGAGGCACCTGCACCTGTGTCACATTCGGCGGGGTCCGCCGCCAAGCAACCGTGGTACTCGGCGATGTGGTCGTCAATCCAGAAGGTGGATCACGCAGGACAACCCGCTGCACCGGCAGCTCCGCTGGTCCTTCCCGCCAATGGTCCCAAGTAACGGCGCCGATCCGGTCGATGCCGATGACCTGGCCGCGATCGAGCGGCAGCTCGGTCGGGTTGCCCGCGGTGTCCTGTCGATCGCTCATCGATGCTCCTGTGGTGACCCGGACGTGGTGCAGACTCATCCTCGGCTCCCCGATGGCACACCATTTCCCACCCTCTACTACCTCACCTGCCCTCGCCTGACCGGAGCGATCGGCACCCTTGAGAGCAGTGGCCTGATGAAGCAGATGCAGGATCGCCTCGCGGAGGACCCCGAGCTGGCCCGTGCGTACACGCAGGCTCATGAGTCCTATCTGCAGTCACGTGAGGCAATCGAGGAGGTCGTCGAGATCTCCGGAATCAGTGCCGGTGGGATGCCTGACCGGGTGAAATGCCTCCATGTTCTGATCGGCCACTCACTCGCGGTTGGTCCGGGTATCAATCCCCTGGGTGATGAGGCCCTGGCCATGTTGGCTGATTGGGGAGCACTCGGGCCGTGCACAGCCCAGACGTCCGGCTCTGTTGTTCCCTCGTCTGAGATGTGAAGGTGGAATCACCATGACCCGCGTTGCTGCCATCGACTGTGGAACGAATTCACTGCGTCTGCTGATCGCGGACGTGGATCCGGCAACCCGCGAAGTGCACGACCTCGATCGGCTGATGGAGATCGTGCGACTGGGCGAGGGTATGGATGCCACGGGTGAGTTCGCCGAGGCAGCTCTCGTGCGGACTTTTGCCGTGTGTGATCGCTATGCAGAGATCATCAGCTCGCGTGATGTGGAGCGCATACGCTTCGTCGCCACCTCGGCCAGTCGGGATGCTCGTAACCGCGGAGATTTCGTCGCAGGTGTGCTGGCTCGACTTGGTGTCGAACCAGATGTCATCAGTGGTGATGAGGAGGCTCGACTCTCATTCGCCGGCGCCACTAACGGGCTCGTAGGTGCCAAGGAGCCCTATCTGGTCGTTGACATCGGCGGTGGTTCAACAGAGTTCGTTCTCGGATCCACCCATCCTGAGGCGGCCCGAAGCGTCAACATCGGATGTGTGCGCATGACTGAGCGACACTTCAGACATGATCCGCCATCCCAAGATGAGATCGACGCGGCCATCGCCGATATTGACGCCGCGATCCAACTGGCCGGCTCAGTGGTTCCCCTGGATCAGGCTCGGACCCTCGTGGGGTTGGCGGGATCGGTGACGACAGCTGCGGCCCTTGCCCTTGAGTTGACCGAGTATGACCCGAGTCGTATTCACGGGGCACGCATATCTGCGCATGTAATAGGCGAGGTATCGGATCGACTGCTGGCTATGCCGAGGTCGGCGCGTGCCGAACTTGCCGTAATGCATCCGGGTCGAGTGGATGTGATCAATGCAGGAGTTCTGGTGCTGCGTCGGATTCTGGACCTCACCGGACTGCCGGAGGTTCTGGTATCCGAGCACGACATTCTCGACGGAATCGCACTGAGCCTGGTCGAGTGACGCAGCCGGATAGTCTGATCGCAGGGCCCCCGTAGCCCAATCGGCAGAGGCACGCTGCTTAAACCAGCGTCAGTGCAGGTTCAAGTCCTGTCGGGGGCACCAGTGCGCATGAGGGATGAGTACGTCTTGGTATCCAGATCCGCCCATTCGAAGCGATCGCGCAGAGTTGCGAGATAGCCGACGTACGTCTCCATTTCGACGTAGACCGTGTGTCGGTCGCTGTCGATGTAGTTCATCCCACCACTGAGATCGGGGTGATCCTCCCGCTTGAGGGCTAGGAGTTCATCGTGGTGAATGCCGGTTTCACGGGCTCGGATATCGATGACGATCATCTGGGCCATCTCATCGAAGCGGGTGTACGCAGCGCCAGCGAACTCAATGAATCCGAGGATGTAGAGGCTGTCCAGTTCACGTGAGAACACATTCAGGTAGAGCTCTGGATGGCCCCGACGCCAGGTGAGCAGTGATGGGTCGAGGAATGGCAGGAGGTACTGGTAGCCGGTTGCTAGCAGCACCAGATCGAGTTGCTCCTCACTTCCGTCGGCGAACACGGCACCGGTCTCGGTGAGTTGCACGACATTGGGCTTGGCGATGAGATCACCATGCTGCAGGTAGTGGAGCACCTGAGTGTTCATGATTGGGTGACTCGCCAGGAGGTCATGATCGGGTGCAGGCAGCCCGAGGCGGGTGAGATCCCCGACGAGGGTGTCGATCAACTTGGACGCATCACCTGACAGGCTCACCCCGCGCGGGGGGTCGATGGCACCGGTGAGCAGGGCATCGGTGGGCAGGCCGAATATGTGCTTGGGGACGAAGCGGTATCCCCGACGTACCGACAGATATGCCCGGTCGGCATTGCGGGCCGCATCACAGGCGATATCGACACCTGAGTTTCCGGCACCGATAACCAGCACCCGCTTTCCAACAAACTCCGACCCGGTGCGGAATGTGACGGAATGCCTGATGTCTCCACCAAACTCTGCGGCTCCGGCAATCTCAGGCAGATTCGGATGCCAGGTGACCCCGGGGGCTGCGATAAGTCCGTCATATTCACGAACCTCACCGGTCGAGAGTTCCACCCGCCACCGATCACCCGGAAGTGGTTCGGCACTCGTAACCGCAACCCCAAGGGTTACGTAGTCGTAGAGACCGAAGTCGCGGGCGAAGTTGCGGATGTAGTCGCGGATCTGAGACCAGGACGGGTAGTCGGGGTAGTCGGCCGGCATGGGGTAGCCGACGAAGCCGGACAGGTACTTCGAACTGATGAAGTGTGCACTCTCGTACATGGGTGATTCAGTCGAGGTCATATCCCAGATGCCACCGACGTCCTGTTGCTTCTCGAACCAGTCGAAGGGAACCCCTTCGGCGATGAGCGCACGAGCCATGATCAATCCAGCCGGACCTGCGCCGACAACGCAGTATCGGCGGGTGTAGGTAACACTGACCGCGTCGTGGGTACGACGCCGTCCGCGCACCCGAGAGCGGGCGATTGCGGCGTACGTGGTTGGACGCCGACGTCGGATGACCAGTGCTGCAACGAGCCCGGCAACAGCAGCGATGAGAAGGGCAATGGGGACTGAGTTCACTCCGGCATTGGCTGAACCGGTGAGCTTGGGGTAGTTGACCAAGGCCATGACGAATGCCGCCACCAGGCCAATGAAGCCGATAGTCGGGGCGATGACCCCCGACCAGAGGGTGCGATCGTTTCGGGTCCAGAAGAACGCAACGACGGCAAGGCTTGCGGCAGCCTGAAGCGCGATGATGCCCAGAGTTCCGACGCCAATGAGGGCCGGGACAAGCGTGGTGAAGGGATCCGCACCCGAGATCGCAAAGCCTGCAATAACCACCAAGCTCGCGATGGAGACAACCACGCTGGCGACATGGGGGCTGAAGTGGCGGGGGTGGTAACTACCGAGGTGCTGGGGCAGCACCCTCTCCCGTCCGAGGGCGAACAGGTATCGACTCGTGGCGTTGTGCAGGGCCAGGTATCCGGCGAAGACGCTGGTGCACAGCAGCACTGCAGAGATGTCGTACATCACCTCGCCGCCGTACTGATTGATCAGCTTGAAGACGAACAGACCCTTAGACTTGGTCGCCTGTGCCGTCACGGAATCAACCCCGGCCGCACCGACGATCACCCAGCTGGTGACGATGTAGAACAGGCCGATTGAGGCCACCGCGATGTAGGTCGCTCGCGGAATACTCCGCTCCGGATCGGCGGTCTCTTCACCGTAGAGTGCAGCAGACTCGAATCCCACGAAGCTGAACATCGCAAACATCAGAGCGATGCCGAGGGATCCGCTCATCACGGTGGAAGGGGAGAACGACTGCATGGGAAATGCGGCGGCTCCCTTCTGCGCAATCACGGCGATGTTGAAGACAATCAGTACGACGAACTCGAGCACCATCAGCGTGCCGAGAACCTTCGAGGACAGGTCCACGGAGCGGTAACCGAGGATGGCAATGAGCCCGATCGCAAGGAGAGCCAACTTCCACCAGGCAACGGATACGCCGAGACCCTTCAGCACGAGCGCGGTGTAGTAGCCGAAGGCGCCAGCAAGTCCGAACGTGAGGGCTCCATAGCTGAGGACCGCGACGTACGCAGCCGCGACTCCCGTCGGCTTTCCAAGCGACCGCGCGATGTACGTGTAAAACGCGCCAGTGTTTACCACGCGGCGACTCATGGCTGCATAGCCGACGGAGAAGCAGAGCAGAATGGCCGTGGCAATGACGAACGCACCGGGCAGGCCGGGACCGTTGCCGTAGATGACGCCGAGGGGAACATTGCCGACCATGGCTGCCATCGGCGCGGCGGCTGCGATCACCAGGAAGACGACGCGTCGGGTGCTCAACGCTGTACGCGGACGTGCGCTGCTGTCGGCCATGCCACTCCCTGACGTGGTGCTTTCCTGCGGACGTACCACCTGATGATGCCCGCTCTGACCGCTTCAGACGTGGAATCAGGTCGAAAAACCCGATGTGGTTGTGGTTTAACCCGGCGACTTGGGGGATTATCAGATCTGAAGGAATCGTGGCACGCCGTCCAGCGTTCTACGGTTGTCAGGTCTGCACAATGTTGTCGGGTCTACGAAATGTCGACCAGAGATGGTTCGAAAGGAACATGATGGCCAGAGGTAATCCGGCACTGAATCGCGCGGCACAGGAATATGGCGTTGATCTGGGCCAGAACGGGTCAGGTACGACCAGTCCGTCCACTGAGGTATTGAACGAGATGTTCAACACCCCGGGTGCTGGCACCGGGCGGTTGACAATTGATGATGTGATCGTCAAGACAGGTATCTGCTTTGTCTTTCTCGTGATCGGTGCTGTGATCGGTTGGATCTTCACCCAGTCGATGCCTTGGCTCGTGCTCGTCGGCATGCTGCTTGGCCTGGGACTCTCGTTCGCCAACATATTCATGAAGAAGATCAACCCGATTCTGGTGATCGCCTACTCGTTCTTCCAGGGTATTTTCCTTGGTGCCATTTCGTGGACGTACCACCAGGAGGCCATCGGCTCGCAGTATCCGAACATCGTTCAGCAGGCGGTGATCGGCACCCTGGTCGCTTTTGGAACCATGCTCATCCTCTACAAGACGGGCATCATCAAGGTCTCGGCCCGCTCCCGCAAGATCTTCATGATCGCGCTGGTGTCCTACGCGCTCATCGGTCTGGCCAGCCTGATCTCTGCCCTGTTCGGCTTCGGTGGTGGCTGGGGCTTCTATGGGGTTGGTGGACTGGGCATCGCACTGTGTGCGATCGGTGTCGGTCTTGCCGCCTACAGCTTGGTTCAGGACTTCGACATCATCAATCAGGTGGTGGCCGCTGGAGCACCAGAGCGTGAGTCATGGCGGCTGGCGTTCGGTCTCATGGTCACCCTGATCTGGCTGTACCTGGAGATCCTGCGCCTCCTGGCAATCCTCAACCGTCGCTAGAACCAATCGAATTCAAAGCAATGACGTCAGCGGCCTCGACTTTGTCCGAGGCCGCTGAGTCATTTGCGACCGATCTGATGCGCACGGTGGATCGCCTGCGGTCAATCGGCTTGGCCCGCCTTTCTGCAAGTTTTAGTCCCGAGCCCACCCGAGCCGATGCCGCCTTCGAACTGATCCAGGTTCTGGCTCGTCGGGCCGCGGAGTTGGAAGGGATTGACGTACGTCCAGTTCCGAGACTCGCGGACTCCGCACTTGGTGATCAGTGTGCGGTGATCGGACGTGATCTGCTGATCAGTGCGCGGGCCGCAGGTGATGTGGATGCCCTGCAGACCTCAGCGCAGGAGCTGCGCGAACTACGCCGCCGAATCTGAACTGGCGGTAATCGCTGGCGCGGAGGTGGCAATTCCGGCTGCGCGTAGTACGTCAGGAAGCATGGCCAGTGCAACTGCGTGGTAACCGGTGCTTGACGGGTGGAACTGATCGGCCGAGAAGTAGAGCTCGGGCTGGCGGTAGAAGAGCTCACCGACAATCGCCGCGAGAGGGACGCAACGCCCGCCTGCGTTGGCCACAGCCTCACCCTGGGCCGCGGCGAGCTCACGTGACATTCGGCTCGCCACTTGACGAAGTGGATAGCCCAGGGGTCGCACGGCACCGAGATCGGGGCAGGAGCCGACCACAACCTCAACCTGGGCGGCTCGAAGAGTGCGAACCGCATCGGCCAGGAGACGGGCGGCCACTGAGGGTCGAACCAGATGTGTGACGTCGTTACCGCCAATCACAATCACTGCGACGTTCGGACGTACCAACAGGATTCTTTCGACCTGCGCCTGCAGATCACAGCTCTGCGCACCGACGACCGCGGCATTGTGGAGAAGGACCGGACGTCCGCTCGCGGTGGCCAACTCAGCGGCAAGGGTGCCGCCGATGGTGTCACCAACACCGTCGGCTCCCAGGCTGGCTGCCCCTGAATCACCCAGCACAGCCAGTCGCAGGGAGATACCGCGCGCCACCTGCTGCCCTGCGGGTAGGTAGCGGCCGTCTGCATAGGGCGGGGCAACGGTGGGAGTGCCGATTGTGCGGCGGGCCTGATGGGCCTGAAATGCTGCCAACCCGACCGCCGTACCGGCCAATGCGGTACCCACACCGAGCAGGCCGCCGCCACCCTTGGCTGCGGTGACAGCCAAGCGGCGCAGCCGCTCATCAGTCAGCGGCAGATGGGGCAGGTGCAACATAACCTCATGGTCTCACTGGGTTCTGACGACGCAGATTGCTCTGGGCTGAACGAGTGACGAACATCCAGCCCTATGACGATTGTGGATGCCTATCTGTTCCCGCCGCGATCGTGCGCCCAAGTAGGGTGGAGGCATGAAGTATGCAGAATCCGTCGTAGATCTGATCGGCAACACCCCTCTGGTCAAGCTGTCCTCCGTCACCGCTCATCTGGGACCTGATGCGCCGCTGGTACTTGCCAAGGTGGAGTACGTCAACCCCGGTGGGTCAGTGAAGGACCGTATCGCCTCGCGCATGATCGATGCGGCTGAGGCATCGGGTGAACCGAAGCCCGGTGGGACGATCGTTGAACCCACCAGTGGCAATACCGGAGTGGGCCTGGCCTTGGTCGCGCAGCAGCGTGGATACAAGTGCATCTTCGTATGTCCCGACAAGGTAAGTGTCGACAAGCAGAATGTGCTGCGCGCATATGGTGCCGAGGTGGTCGTGTGCCCAACGGCTGTCGATCCTGAGGACCCGCGCTCGTACTACCAGGTCTCCGACCGGCTCGTTCGTGAGACGCCGGGTGCATGGAAGCCGGATCAGTACTCCAATCCGAACAACCCTCGATCGCACTATGAGACCACCGGTCCTGAGGTGTGGGAGCAGACCGACGGTCGGGTCACTCACTTCGTCGCGGGGGTTGGTACCGGCGGCACCATCTCTGGAACTGGCCGTTACCTCAAAGAGATGAGCCAGGGCCGGGTCAAGGTGATCGGCGCTGATCCGGCGGGCTCGGTGTACTCCGGTGGCACCGGACGTCCGTACCTGGTTGAGGGTGTGGGCGAGGACTTCTGGCCCGATGCCTACGATCGCACGATCTGTGACGAGATTGTCGAGGTGTCCGATCGCGACTCATTTGCCATCACTCGCCGACTTGCCCGCGAGGAGGGGCTGCTGGTTGGTGGCTCCTGTGGCATGGCCGTTCAGGCTGCCCTCGAGGTTGCCGCACGGGCGTCGAAGGATGATGTGATCGTGGTGCTGCTGCCTGATGGTGGTCGGGGCTACCTGTCCAAGGTCTTCAACGATGAGTGGCTCGCCGACTATGGATTCCTGCACACGTCCAATGAGCACACTGTGGGCGATGTGCTGAAGTCGAAGAAGGACGGGTCGATTCCCTCCTTCGTGCACACGCACCCGCAGGAAACTGTGCGGGAAGTCATCGACATCCTGCGCGAATACGGGGTATCCCTCGTCCCTGTGGTGAAAGCTGAGCCACCGGTGAAGACCGCTGAGATTGTCGGATCCGTCGGAGAGCGCCAACTGCTCGATGCACTCTTCTCCGGCAGGGCCAATCTCGCCGATTCGATCGATAAGCACATGGGCCCGAATCTGCCGCTGATTGGTGCCGGTGAGGCCGTGACGGCGGCGGTCAATGCACTTGAGGCCTTCGATGCCGCCATCGTGGTGGACGATGGGGAACCGGTCGGTGTGGTGACCCGTCAGGATCTGCTGGGTTACCTGTCGGCCTGACGTATCGCGTTGTGCTGCGGTCTGTGCTGCAAGTTAGTCGCGGGGAACCAGCATGCCACCCTTGATCACTGCGTCGAGGTGACGCAGTGACTCGAGGTTGCTGGTGAATGGATCCTGCGCGACGGCGATGAAATCGGCGTAGCGTCCCGGACGGATCGAACCCACCCGGTCGTCCCAGCCCATGCACTCGGCGGCGACGATCGTTGCTGCCTGGATTCCCTGCATCGGGGTCATCCCGTACCGAACCATGTACGGCAGCTGATTGGCCGCATCACGATGCGGATAGACACCGCTGTCGGTTCCGTATGCGATGCGCACTCCTGCCGCAATGGCCTTGGTGAACCCTTCGCGCTGTGCGTCGGTGGTCTCGCGGTTCTTGCGCATCGTGTCAGCAGACCAGCCATCGCGGGTGCCGATCTCGTTGATGTAGTCACCATTGTAGATATCGGCCACGAGGTAGGTGCCGTGCTCAGCCATCATCGCGATCGCCTCGTCATCCATCAGAGAGCCGTGCTCGACACTGCGAACACCAGCACGAACCGCACGTTTGATGCCCTCTGCCCCATGTGCATGGGTGGCCACAAACATGCCGTAGAGGTCCGCCTCTTCGACAGCTGCGCGGATCTCCGCCTCGGTGAACTCGCAGGCACCCGGGGTCGTGCCTTCGGTGAGCACCGCACCGGTGGCAATCACCTTGATGAGTTCGGCACCGCCCTGGATGATGCGACGGACGGCATCGCGCACCTCGTCCACATTGCGAGCGACTCCATAGCGGAGTTCACGGGGAATACCCTGATCCACATTGATGGCGAAGCCACTCACATCTCCGCCCCCACCTGGCACGGTGATGAACGCTCCGGCGCACTGCATTCGCGGTCCGAGAACCCAGCCAGCGTTGATGGCATCGCGCAGTGCAACGTCAGACAGGGCATGGAAGGTGCCCACATCTCGAACGGTGGTGAAACCGGCAGCGATGGTGTCCCTGGCATTGCGCACCCCGGCGAGAGTCTCGCGTGCAGCGGTGGTGGTCACCATGCCTGCATAGCCGTGACCCGATTCGAGTTGCCCGATCACGTGGGCATGACAGTCGATGAGTCCGGGCAGAACGAACTGATCGCGGAGGTCGATGATCGGGACCCCCTCGGGTACGCCATCACTGATCGCGGCGATGCTCGCGATCTGATCCCCAGCAAGGTGAATCGCCTGCTGCTGCCTTACCTCGCCGGTGACCACATCCACCAGAGAACCGGCCAGGACGACGGAGGTAATGGGGCTGCTCATGACAGAGACCCTAGTTGATCTCAACCAGGGTCTCTGTGTTTCACAAGTCTTTCAACGACATTACAGCGGTGGCAGCTGCAGCCCGGTCTCCGAGTGGCAGTCATAGCCGTTCGGATGTGAGTAGAGGTACTGCTGGTGGTACGGCTCGGCGAAGTAGAAGGGCAACCCCTCGGCCGGGCCGATCTCCGTGGTGACCTCACCGTACTTGCGCTCGCGGATCAGGGAATCGAATGAGGCACGTGTGCGCTCGACGATGTCACCCTGCTCGTCATTGGTCCAGAAGACCGCTGATCGGTACTGGGTACCCACGTCATTGCCCTGGCGGTAGCCCTGGGTCGGATCATGGTTCTCCCAGAACACCTTCAGCAGGTCGTACGTGGACACCACGGTGGGGTCGTAGACGACCAGAACGTTCTCCGCATGTCCGGTACGTCCGGTGCACACCTCCTCGTACGTCGGATTCGGGGTGATTCCACCCTGATAGCCGACGGCCGTGGTGTACACACCGGGAATCCGCCAGAACTTCTTCTCTGCTCCCCAGAAGCAGCCCATGCCGAGGTAGAGCTGCTCTGAACCCTCCGGGTATGGACCCTCCAGCAGGGTTCCCAACACCAGGTGCTGGGAGGGCAGTTCAAAGGGACGCACGTCTCGACCGGGGAGGGCATCCTCGGGGGTCACCATGCGGGTCTTGGCACTGGAGCCAAACAGGAACATGAACACCAACCTCTCAAGGTCTGTCAATGTTGCTTGGGCGGTCACTGCGATTGCAGTTCGCACTTGTTACAACAGTGAGTGGGGTCAAATCCTTCCCCATTCACAGGGAAAGTCTGACGTACCGGTGTTCAAACCGCGCGTCCGGAGCCGTAGGGTTCAGGTATGACGAATCACCCGCTGTGGACCAACACCGAGACCGTCGCCCTACATGCTGGCCAGGAGCCGGATGAGCGGACGGGGGCCGTGGTGCCGCCGATTTATCAGGTGTCGACGTTTGCCCAGGACGGTGTGGGTGGCCTTCGCAATGGCTACGAGTACTCGCGCTCGGGTAACCCCACCAGAGATGCTCTTCAGGAGTGCCTTGCCGCACTTGAGGATCCGGTGGGTGCTGCGGCCGGCACCACCAAGGGCATGGCATTCGCCTCCGGCTTGGCCGCGGAAGACACCCTCATGCGCACAGTGCTCTCACCGGGTGCCCATGCGGTGATTCCGGACGATGCTTACGGTGGCACCTTCCGGCTCTTCTCGCGGGTGCTCGGTCGCTGGGGTGTGGAGTACACGCCAGCCCGACTGACGGATCTGGCCGCGGTAGAGGCGGCGATCCAGCCGGGACGTACGTCCATGATCTGGATTGAGACACCAACCAATCCGCTGTTGCGAGTGGCCGATATCTCGGCGATTGCCGAGCTTGCCCATGCACACAACGCGATCCTCGTCGTCGACAACACATTCGCATCGCCCTATCTGCAGCAGCCACTCCTGCTGGGCGCCGATGTGGTCGTCCACTCAACCACCAAGTACCTCGGTGGCCACAGCGATGTGATCGGTGGTGCACTGATCGCTCGCGATCCAGAACTCGCCGAGCAACTGGCCTACCATCAGAACGCGATGGGTGCAGTGGCCGCCCCGCTGGATTCCTGGCTCGTTCTGCGTGGCGCGAAGACCCTCGCGGTTCGCATGGATCGTCACTGTGCCAACGCCAAGGCTGTGGTCGAGATGCTCTCGTCACATCCGGCTGTCTCACAGGTTCTCTACCCCGGTCTTGAGGGACATGACGGTCATCACGTGGCGGTGAAGCAGATGCGCGACTTCGGCGGCATGGTCAGTTTCCGTGTCAAGGCTGGTGAGCAGAAGGCCCTCGACGTGTGTGCCGCGACTCGCCTGTTCACCCTTGGTGAGTCACTTGGTGGGGTTGAATCACTGATTGAGCACCCGGCTCGGATGACCCATGCGTCCGTCGCTGGGTCTGCACTTGAAGTGCCCTCAGATCTCATCCGCATCTCGGTGGGAATCGAGCATGTGGACGACCTTGTCGCGGACCTCCAGCAGGCGCTCGGGTGAGTTCGCCCTACATCGTCTGCGTCGATACCGGATCGACGTTCACGAAGGCTGCCGCTGTCTCGATCGGTGGCACACCGGGACGATTGCTGTCCACGGCAGCTGTCCCGACGACGGTGGGGCCCGGTCAGGATGTACTCACCGGCCTTGATGCGGCTGTTGCGCACGTCGCAGCGCAGGTGGGGGGAAGTCCGCGCGAGGTGCGGGCCTGCTCATCAGCAGGTGGGGGTCTACGTCTGGCCGTGGTTGGGTATGAACGGGTGGTCACGGCAGAGGCTGGTGCTCGCGTTGGATTATCGGCCGGTGCCAAGGTGGTGCATGTGTCCAGTGGTCCACTGGATCGAGTCGGGATTGCCGCGCTGAAGGCGGATCGTCCCGATGTGGTGCTGCTTGTTGGTGGCACGGATGGTGGCGATGCCGCCGTCCTCCTTCACAACGCGGCGATGCTCGCTGCATCCGGACCTCGGGTTCCCTACGTCGTTGCAGGGAATGTGGATGCCCGTGATGAGGTGGCTGAGCTGCTCACCAGCGGTCGGCGCACGGTTGTGACGGCCGACAACGTTCTTCCGAAGATCGGCGTGCTGAACCCCCATCCTGCGCGGGCAGCAATCCGCGATGTGTTCGTTCACCATGTGATCGGAGGCAAGGGGTTCACCAAGGGGCCTCGATTTGCCCGACTGGTGCGCGGAGCCACCCCTGATCTGGTCCTCGCCGGGGTGGAGCTGCTGGCCGACTCCGGAGTCGGCGATGTGCTGCTCGTCGATGTCGGTGGTGCAACGACCGATGTGTACTCGGCCATCAACCCGGACAGTGAGGAGCTGGCGGCCTCCCGCGAGGTTGTTGAGGTGATGTGGCGGGGACGTACCGTTGAGGGTGATCTCGGAATGCGTTGGAGCGCAACAGGAGTCATCGAGGCCGCCATTACCGAGCGACTTCTTGACGATGAACGGGAGCGAACCCACCTGCTCGAGGCGGCTCAGCTCCGTCATGATGATCCGGGCTGGCTGCCCATTACCGCTGCTGATCGCAAAACTGATGCGCAGATTGCCCGACTGGCACTCACGGTGGCACTGCGTCGTCATGCGCGACCATCGGGACGATTCCCCGGACGTAATCTCAGTGATGTGCGACTGGTTGTCACCAGCGGGGGCGTGTTCCGTCATGCCCATGATGAGGAACTCGCGGCGATGGTGGCACCGATCACGACCGACCACGCCGGCGGATGGCGAGTGCCTACTGCTCCTGGCATCACGGTCGATCGTCACTATGTGATGGCTGCGGCGGGGCTGCTTGCGCAGGATCATCCGGATGCAGCGCGCGAGCTCATCACCACAGCATTGATTGAGATCCCTGACGAATCAGGGCAGTGACCAGTCGATCGGGTCTGCGCCCAGCGCGCGCAGTTCGTCATTGACGCGACTGAATGGCCGTGAGCCGAAAAATCCTCCGCTGGCCGAGAGTGGACTCGGATGTGCACTCGCGACGATCGGAGTGTCTTGCAACATCGGGGTGAGGGTCTGTGCATCGCGACCCCACAGCACTGCAACCAAGGGCTGATCACGGACAACAAGAGCCCTGATGGCACACTCGGTCACCACCTCCCAGCCCTTGCCCCGATGTGATCCGGGCGCGCCGGGACTCACAGTGAGCACCCGGTTCAGTAACAGCACCCCCCGGTCTGCCCAAGGGCTGAGATCACCGGAGGTGGGCCGGGCTACTCCGAGATCCTCAACGAGTTCGGTGTAGATGTTGGCCAGGGATCGGGGGAGCGGACGAACATTCGGGTCGACGGAGAAGGAAAGTCCCACGGGATGTCCGGGAGTCGGATACGGATCCTGACCGACGATCAGAACGCGAACCGAATCGAAGGGCTGGGTGAATGCGCGCAGCACCCGATCCCCAGTCGGAAGGTAGCCGCGCCCCGCCGCGACCTCTCCGCGCAGGAACTCGCCCATCGCAGTGATGTTGTCGTGCACCGGCGACAGTGCCTGCGCCCAGCCCGATTCGACCAGTTCGGAGAGTGGACGTCCCATTGTCTAGACCTTTGTGGCGATAAGACTGAAAGCAACAGGAAGAGGTTCACCTGGGTCTTCCGGATTGACCCCGCGACCCAGTCGCAGGCGCCACTTTCCGTCCGCATCCTGCTGCAGCAGATCATCGCCACGTGGGTTGAACTCAAGTTCCACCTGCTCATCCAGGCGATCCAGGTGCAGGCCGTTGTTGATCAACGCGTTCACCACATCGGCGATCGAGTGGGCAAAGTTGGTGGTGGTTGAGGTAATCGGAGTGGGGTCTGCGTAACTGCCCTGAGTGGTGCTCTCGGTGAATCGGCCGCCGCCGCCATAGGGGAAGTCAGCGACCAGTTCGGGGGAGCGCATGTTGAACACCTGATACAGCGGATGGATCTCAAACATCACAAGCTTTCCGCCCGGTCGCAGAGCCACAGCTACCTGTGACATCCACTGATCGAGATCATCGATCCAGCAGATCGCCCCGATCGTCACGTAGACCAGGTCGAAGCGGTTGTGCAGTTCGGGTGGAAGGTGGCGGGAGTCGGTTTCGATGGTCTCGATATGCACACCTACTGCATCCGCGAGCTCATGTGCGCGCTGCAGTGCATTAGCCGAGAAGTCTGCACACACCACCTGTGCGCCCGCCCGAGCCAACACCACGCCGTCCACCCCGATATGGCTCTGCAGATAAAGCACCTCGAGCCCTGCAACCCGGCTGAGTGGATCGTCCTTGGGTGCTCCCGTGGCGAAGGCCAGCGCATCTTCCTCGATCGAGGTCATCAGTGTGCCGCCAGCAATCACATCGGCAAGGCGGTAGTAGCGGTCCTCATCGGACGTTCCGTGAACGAGGGCTGCCTGCTCCCAAAACCCGTGGTTGCCCTGAATGAGTTCCTGAGTGTCGTCATTGCTCACTGGATATGCACCGGACTTTCATCGGGATCGATACCTTGGCCCTCAACATTCTGGACGAGTTCCTCTTCTTCATTCATATCGCCCTTGAGGGTTTCGCGCATGAACAGCGACATCAGGAACCCAACGGCCAGCAGGCCGGCGCCGACTAGGAACCCCACCTCGAATGAACCAGTACGGTCAACGATCGTGCCGGCGATAAGCGGAGCTGCCACGGCCCCGGCATCACTCATCATCTGATACGTGGCGACAATCGGACCGCCCCGCTGGCCACCTGTCATGTCACCTACCACCGCTGCCGGTGCCGATGCCAGGTAGGCCGCACCCACACCAAGAATCGCCATGGCAACCAGGAAGAGGCCGAGTGAATTCGTGAAGGCCAGAACAATGAATCCGATCGTGGTGGCAGCCGTGCCGAGGATGAGTGCGGGCTTGCGGCCCCGGATGTCGGCCATCCGTCCGGCCGGCAGCAGCAGGAGCCCTTGGATCAGGGCTGACACCAGCAGTCCGTAGCCCGTCCACTGTCGGCCAAGTGCAAGTGCCTCCACGACGAACAGGGGGATCAGCGCAGAGCGAAGACCGAAGGAGGCAAATCCGTTGCCCAGGTTGATTGTTAGCGCGGTGAGGTACGCGCGATCCCGTAGCGCTCGACTCAGGCCCGCGCGGTCCTGCGTCTTCGAAGTCGCCGTGGTTTCAACCTTGTCGCGCAGATGAGTCTTGGACAGCATCGTGATCGTGACGATCGTGGCGGCAGACAACGTTGCCGCATAGACGAAGAAGGGTGCGCGGATGGAGATTCCGAGCACCAGACCGCCGACGGCAGGTCCGGCGACTCCACCGAGCAGGAACCCACCCTGGTACGCCGCTGATGCTCGTCCACGCTGTTCGGGTTCCACAACTCGAAGGAGCAGTGCCATTGCGGACACCGTGAACATCGCTGAGCCCAGGCCGCCGATTCCGCGCAGTACCAGCAGGTGGATGTAATCGGTGGCCATTCCGGCAAGGGCGGACGATACGGCCACAATTCCAAGACCGGTTGCAAGTACTCGTCGCTCACCGAACCGATTGACCATTAACCCGGCCGGGGTGGCACTGATGAGACGGAAGAAGGCGAAGACGCTGATGACGGCGCTCGCCTCGAACACAGTGACGCCGAAGGACTTGGCAAACAGGGGAATGGCTGGGGCGACGATGCCGAAGCCGAGGGCTACGAAGAATGCCACGGTGGACAGCACTGCCACCTCGCGGGGAAGGTCGCGAAGCATCGCGGTCTGCCGCAGCCGACTGGTGATTGTGCCCAATGTCCGTCCCAGTTTCGAATCCTTGTCCACCCTGTCGTGCGGTGGTCTGGCCTAACGCGTACGTCCCGATCTGCGTCGAAGATAGTCGCTGACGACGTAATCACCGAGTCTGTCACCTTCTGGAGCCAGTACCCGACCACCATTGCGGCGAGCCATGTCGTCAAGGAATCGGGCCAGCCTCGGATCGTCGCCAAGCCGGAAGAATGTGAGGGGAACCCCGCGCTTGGTCATGGCATCAACCTGGGCCACGGTGAGCGTGATCGTCTCCGGTTCAGGTGGCCAGGAGAACCACCACTCACCCTGTCGATCAAGATGTGCAGTTGGCTCACCATCGGTGATCACCATAACGACAGGCTCGGCATCGGGATGCTTGTCGAGGAATCGGCCAGCGAGCATGAGGGCGTGCTGCAGGTTGGTGCCCTGGATCTCATTGGCGTCGAGGTCAGGTAGCTCGTGGGGAGCAATCCGTCGGGCCAGATTTGCGAACGCAATGATCTCCATCGAATCCAGCGGGAACTGGCTGCTGGCCAAGGCGTGCAGGGCCATTGCTGTGGTCTTGGCCGTGCGCCACGTATCGTTCATCACCATTGAGAACGACTGATCGACCAGTAGCACCACAGCTGCCCGGGTTCGACGTTCGGTCTCGCGGATCTCGAAGTCATCAGAGCTCAGCATCGGTCCGTCGGGATCGATCATGCGTCGCTTGACGGAGTTGGCCACCGTGCGCACAACATCGATCGGCTGTTCGTCACCGAACTGCCAGGTGCGCGTGGTGCCTGTGAGCTCACCTGCGGCACCCGCATTGTGCACGTCGTGATCCCCCCGAGCACCGCTGTCCAATGAGGCAAAGACCTTACGCAATGCCGACTGGCCAATACGTCGGATGGCCTTGGCGGTGAGCTCTACATCTCCACCCTTGTTGGTGAGATAGCCCTGACGTTCAAGCTCGCGCTCGAGGTCGCGAAGTTGACGCAGATCATCGACCGCCTGACGTCCAAGGGCGCGCGCCACAGCCTCCTCGTCCACATCATCAAGGCTCGCCCCGGGGTAGTCCTGACCAAGGGACTCAGACAGCTGCTCGAGATCGGCCAGATCTGCCAGAGCCTCGCTGGCATCACCAAGGCTCAGCGGTTCATCCCCGCGAAGGCGCTGTCGTCCGGACCAGGGCAGATCAGGACGCAGTGCCCGAAGTGAATCCCCGAGTCGGCCCATCTCGGCAGCCAGATCCAGATCGTTCAAAGCCTGCGCCATCAACTGGCTCAACTCGTCACGCTGCTGCGGAGAGAGTGAGTCCATCATCCGCTGCATGGCCGCGGCCTGACGTGCCAGCTGATCGAGCAGTTGCTCCATCGATTCGGGGTTCTCCGGGAAGGACTCGCCATGCTTGTCCATGAACTCGGCGAACTCGGCCTCGGTGTTCTCACCGCGGGCATGCTTATCAATCAGATTGTTGAGGTCGCTGAGCATGTCCTTGAGAGCCTGCCGACTCTCGGAGTTCGCCGGATCCTGGAGCGCCTGCTTCATTCCGCGGAACTGCTGGTCGATCACCTCGCGGGCCAGCATGTCCTTGAGTTCTTGGAAGGTCTCCTTGGCCCCGGGTGAGCGCCAGTCGTACTCGGACAGTTCCCGAACGGCCGCAGCCGTGCTCTGTGGTAGGGCATCGAGCTGGGTTTCCCGGAATCGGGCGTCATCAGATGGGTCGGGAAATAGAGCAGTCTGCTCCTGGGTGACGGCGCGATCAAGGAGCTCACGTGCGCGCTCCAGCGTTCCGTCCATGCGGCCCGAGCGCTCGAGGGAACGCCGTCTCTGCTGTACCTGTCGGAGGAGATCATCCAGACCGCGCAGTCCGTCAGCACCTTGAGACAGCAGTTCGCGCACGGCATCACGTACGCGGGAGCCATCCAGAATCCGTTCACCCAGCTCATCGATCGCGCGGCCAGCATCGTATGGAGGTGCGAGCGGATCTGGTCCGTTATCGAATCGTCCGTAGCGGTAACCGCTCATGCTGGCGATCCCGGACGTACGATGGACTCATGACTGAGAACAACGGGGGAACTCCAGCGGCAGGCTGGTACGCCAATCCACAGAACTCGACCCAGCTTCGATGGTGGGATGGACAGGCTTGGACCGATCAGATCCAGGCATCGATCTCCGAGCAGAACCCGGGTGAGATCGGTGGAGTTCCAGCGGTCTACAGCGGACCGCCGATCGTGGTGGTGACGACGAATGACCTTCCGGGCTATCGAATCACCGCTGTGCATGGAGAGGTCTTCGGCATCACAGTTAGGGCGCGCAATGCCTTCTCCAACGTAGGTGCGAGCTTCCGCACCATGTTCGGTGGTGAGGTGAAGGGCTACACCAAACTTCTGTCCGACAGCCGACTCGAGGCCGTTGAGCGGCTGCGGTTTGCGGCTCATCAGGTCGGTGGAAATGCTGTGGTGGCCATGCGTTTCGATACTGGTCAGATCGCTGACCTTATGAATGAGGTTGCTGCGTACGGCACAGCAGTAACCGCTGAGCGGATTGATCCCTGACCCAGCGTTGACGTGGTGCCGGCGCCTACGCGCCGCCGTACACGGCACGCCCACCACCGGGAACCTCATCCTTGGAAATCCGACGGGTGAGGTAGAGACCTTCTAGGGCTGTCTCCAGACAGGCCGCAACCAGACCAGGTGACTCAGCAGCCGCGTCCCCTTCAAGCGCGGTGACGATGCGACCGAGTCCGTCGATTGGTCCGATCTGGGCGAGCAGTTGCTCAGAGGTGACGAGATCACCAACCTCGATCGTGCCACCCTCATCGATTCGCGTGATCAGGGCGTTGAGGTCGACCCCGCCCAGATGGGAGCGGAAGGTCTCTGCGACGGCTCGGCGCTGCAGGTGGATCAGGATCTCCTCCTCGCGGCCCTCCTCACTCACCTCGAACTCCACCTTGCCCCGGAGAGTTGGGACGACGGCCGGCAGGTCACCCACGCGCGCAACTGCCCCGTCTTCACCGGTGATCGCACCTCGACGCAGGGCCGCGGCTGCTAGGGATTCTGCGGCCGCTACGGCAAAGCGAGCCGACACTCCCGAACGTGAGTCGACGGCCGTCGATTCACGCACCAGGCGGGTGAACCGGGCCACCACCTCAAGTAGGTGTGCCGGCACCAGAGCGCGGACGTCAGCTTCCTGACGGATGAGCCCAACTTCATCGGCGAGACGCAGTGGGTAGTGCGTACGGATCTCCGCACCGAAGCGGTCCTTCAGCGGAGTGATGATCCGACCGCGGTTGGTGTAGTCCTCGGGGTTTGCGCTCGCGACCAGGAATAGGTCCAGTGGCAGCCGAAGCGCGTAGCCGCGCACCTGGATATCGCGCTCCTCGAGGACGTTAAGAAGTGACACCTGAATCCGCTCGGCAAGATCAGGCAATTCGTTGATTGCAAAGATCCCGCGATTTGTTCTGGGGACTAGGCCGTAGTGAACGGTCTCGGGATCGCCGAGCGTACGGCCCTGTGCCACCTTCACCGGATCAACATCGCCGATCAGATCACCCACGCTGGTATCAGGGGTGGCCAGCTTCTCGTTGTAGCGCTGGCTTCGATGAAGCCAGCTGACGGGCGTCTGGTCCCCGGACTCGGCCACCACTCGCTGAGCCCACACACTAATCGGTTCATAGGGGTGCTCGTTGAGTTCACTGCCAGAAATGACCGGCGTCCACTCGTCCAACAGGCCGATGAGGGTCCGAAGTAGGCGAGTCTTTCCCTGCCCACGCTCACCAAGCAGCACCAGGTCGTGGCCGGCAAGAAGTGCACGCTCAAGTTGAGGCCGGACAGTGTCCTGGATCCCCACCACACCCGGGAAGGGGTCTTCGCCACGACGCAGCGCGGCAATGAGGTTCTCGCGGATTTCATCCTTCACCGGACGATGCAGATCGGAAGAGCGTCGTGTAGGGAAAGAGTGTAGATCTCGGTGGTCGCCGTATCATTAAAAAAAAAA
>CAXBQZ010000033.1:0-29033 GCA_963978055.1 uncultured bacterium | reverse complement strand
CACCGAACCGGTCCCGGCACTTACCGTTGTTCAAGCGCTTGCCAAGGGGGAGCGAGCGGATCTCGCCGTTGAGCTCATGACCGAGCTGGGTGTCGATCGAATCATCCCCTGGTCGGCGGCTCGCAGTATTGCGCAGTGGAAGGGTGACAAGGCTGACCGCGGCGCCGACAAATGGCGCACGACTGCTCGCGAGGCAGCCAAGCAGTCGCGGCGAGCCCGTGTACCGATTGTTGAGGAGCCTGTCACCTCGAGCCAGATCTCTGCTCGGATCGCGGATGGCTCGCCCGGGTCACTGACCCTGGTTCTACATGAAGGGGCCCAGACATCTCTGATTGCTGAGGTGAGGTCTGCCCAACCGATACAGAATGAGGTAACTCTGATCGTGGGGCCGGAGGGTGGGATCTCCCCGGAGGAGCTTGAACAGTTCGTTGCGGCAGGAGCGGTTGCTGTTCGGCTGGGGCGTGAGGTGTTGCGTACATCGACTGCGGGTGGAGCGGCTTGTGCGGCGATCTCGCCGCTGATTGGCCGCTGGTAAACCAGATAGCAGCGCCGCGGGTAGAGCCAGCCGTTCGGTGTGCCATAGCGTTAGCCCATGACCTCAGACTCCGGTTCACCCTCGGCTGTGGCCGACTGCCTCTTCTGCCGCATCGTTGCAGGTGAGATCCCCTCGGACCAGGTGTTCAACTCTGAGCGGGTGCTGGCGTTCCGTGACATCGCGCCCCAGGCGCCGGTGCACATCGTCGTGATCCCCAAAACCCATCACGCGAATGTGGCCGAACTCGGAGCAGCAGATCCTGAGTTGGCCGGTGAACTCATCAGCGCTATCTCAGCTATCTCAGGTCAAGAAACCTTGGGTGAGGGTTTCCGGGTCGTGTTCAACACCGGAGCGCATGGGGGCCAGACAGTTGGTCATGTGCACGCACATGTACTGGCCGGCAGATCCCTTACCTGGCCGCCCGGATGACCAACCGCTGGGCGCATCTGGCTTATCTGCCCGTACGATAGGTGTACGCAGATCGCAGTCCGCGATCAAACACTTGGAAGGCAGTATCGGCCGCCCTAGGCCGGCATCATGACCACAGCAACAGATACGCAAGCCAAGATCGTCGTCCCGGCCTCCGTAAACATGGTGAGCCTGCTGGGCTCTGCAGATGAGCATCTGCGTGTCATCGAGCGAGGGTTTCCGGCCGTTGATCTACATGTTCGCGGTAATGAGATCACGGTCAACGGAGTTGCCAGTGAGGTGGCTGTCGTCAATCAGTTGTTCGCTGAGCTTCTCACCGTGGTGCGTACCGGGCAGGGGCTGTCGAAGGAATCCGTTGAGCGATCTATCGCGATGCTTCGCGACAACAGTGAGGTGCGTCCGGCTGAGGTCTTGACGGCCAACATCCTGTCCAATCGCGGGCGGACGATCCGGCCCAAGACTCTCAATCAGAAGCGATACGTCGATGCCATTGATGCGAACACCATCGTGTTTGGGATCGGTCCTGCGGGTACCGGCAAGACTTATCTGGCGGTCGCCAAGGCTGTTCAGGCCCTGCAGTCCAAGGCTGTGAGCCGCATCATCCTTACCCGTCCGGCGGTGGAGGCAGGGGAGCGGCTGGGCTTTCTCCCGGGCACTCTCTCGGAGAAGATCGACCCGTACCTGCGTCCGCTCTACGATGCGCTGCACGACATGATCGATCCGGATTCAATCCCTCGGCTGATGACCTCCGGGACCATCGAAGTGGCACCACTTGCCTACATGCGCGGACGCACTCTCAACGACGCATTCATCATCCTTGATGAGGCACAGAACACCTCACCTGAGCAGATGAAGATGTTCCTGACCCGTCTTGGCTTTGGCTCCACGATGGTGGTCACCGGCGATACAACGCAGGTGGATCTCCCATCTGGTACCGCCAGCGGACTGCGGGTGGTTGAGGGAATTCTCGACGGCCTTGAAGATGTGGCCTTCTGCCGGCTCAGCAGCCAGGACGTGGTTCGGCATCGACTCGTCGGGAAGATCGTCGACCGCTACGCCGAGTTTGACGCGCAGCAGGCAGACGCACAACGTCCCCAAGGTCGTCGGGGTCTTCGCTAAGGTCAGTGCTGATGACGATCGAAGTACTCAACGAGACCGACGCCGACATCGACGTCGACGTTCTCGTGCGTCAGGCCCGCTTCATGCTCGACAAACTTCGCATCCATCCCGACTCGGAACTGTCACTCGTGCTGGTCGATATTCCCGCCATGACAGAACTGCATATCGAGTGGATGGATGAGCCAGGTCCCACTGACGTCCTGTCGTTCCCGATGGATGAACTGCGGCCCGGTACAGCCGATACAGAACCGGAACCGGGTGTTCTCGGCGATGTCGTCATCTGTCCTGAGGTGGCCGAGAATCAGGCACAGGCCGCGGGTCATTCACGTGATGACGAGATCTCACTTCTGCTCACCCATGGCATCTTGCATCTGCTCGGCTATGACCATGCCGAGCCTGATGAGCATGCGGAGATGTTCGGACTGCAGACGGAACTGCTCACCTCATGGGTGAAGGTGCAGCAGCCATGACCCCTGATGTGATTTCACTGGTGTTTGCGGTGGCCTTCATCATCGTCGGAGGCTTTCTGGTTGCTGCTGAGACCGCTATAGGCAAGGTCTCCCGAGCGCGCACGGAGGAGTTGCAGCGCGAAGGTGTCAAAGGTGCCGGCCGACTCCTACCCCTTCTTGATGATCGTGCTCGGTACGTCAACGTGCTGCTCTTCGTTCACATGGGCCTGTTTGCGGCAGCTACCGTGCTGGTAACCCGTGAGTTCGTGGCCCGCATGCCCGGGCCGGTTTGGCTACAGGTCCTGGAAGCGGCCATCGTCATGACAGTTGTGGGCTATATCGCTCTCGGGGTTGCACCTCGAACCATCGGTGCACAACATGCGGAGGGGGTGGCCATCAAATCTGCTGGACTGGCTAGATTTCTGGCGGCCTTCCTCAACCCGATCACCGATCTGCTCATCCTGATTGGCAATGCGATCACCCCGGGGAAGGGATTCCGGGAGGGACCCTTCGCGTCCCAGACCGAACTTCGTGAACTGGTCGATCTCGCCGGTGAGAGTGACGTGATCGAGGATGACGAGCGTCAGATGATCCACTCCGTCTTCGAGTTCGGTGACACGATCGTGCGCGAATTGATGGTTCCACGCACCGAGATGGTGGTTATCGAATCGACCAAGACATTGCGTCAAGGGCTCTCCCTAGCCTTCAGAAGTGGCTTTTCTCGGATCCCGGTGATCGGTGAGAACATCGATGACATCGTCGGCGTTGTCTATCTCAAAGATTTGGCCCGTCGCGCCTTCGAGCATCACGAGGCTGAAACCAACGAACGGGTTTCCAGTCTGATGCGGCCCGTGGTGATGGTCCCGGACAGCAAGAGTGCCGATGATCTCCTTCGCGATATGCAGACTGCACGCGTACATCTGGCGGTGGTTGTCGACGAGTACGGCGGAACTGCCGGAATGGTCACCATCGAGGATGTGGTGGAGGAAATCGTCGGTGAGATCACTGATGAGTACGACACTGCCATTCCCGAGGTCGAAGAACTGTCCAACGGCGCCTATCGAGTGCAGTCGCGCATGCACGTCGATGACTTTGCCGATCTGATCAAGGCGCACATTGATGGGGATGAGGAGGGTGTCGACACCGTGGGTGGTCTCATCGCCCGGCGACTTGGGCGGGTTCCGATCCCCGGTGCCCAGATCACCGTGGATGGCTGGACCCTCACCGCCGAGTCCGCACAGGGACGCCGAAACCGGATCGCGACTGTATTGGCGGTCCCCGGTGATGAGGACGGTACGTCCGAATCGCAAGGGGACGAGTGAGATGACGGAGTCTTCTGTGGAGTTGAGTGCCGAGGATGCCAAACTGATCACGCTGGCTCGTGGTGCTCGTGGGCGCAATGCAGCTCCCGAGGGTGCTGCACTGCGAGATGAGACTGGCCGGACCTACTCCGCATCCACCGTCAATCTCGACGGTCTGGTGATTTCTGCTGTCGGCCTGGCAGTTGCGCAGGCCGCGAGCTCCGGCTCTCGGGGGATCGAGGCTGTGGTGGTTGTGCGCTCAGCTCCACAGTTCAGTGATGAGGACCGGCTTCAGGTGGCGGCCCTCGGGGGACCGGGAGTTCCGGTGCTTATCGTCTCACCTACGGGTGACGTGATTGCGCGTGAAACCACGTGAACATCTGATGGCTGACCACGAGCATCGCGGTCGCGTTCTGGCGGTCGGATTCGTTCTGGCATCGGCTGCACTTTTCGGAACCACGGGCACTGCCCAGGCACTTGGTCCCGCGGGAACCACCCCACTTGGCGTTGGCTCAGCGCGCATTGTCGTGGGCGGGTTGGGTCTGTTGGCCGTACTTCCGCTACTCGGTGCCAGCAGACGTGCAGCAGTGAGCCTGTGGAGGACTCCATGGGGATTGGCCGCTGGACTGATGACGACGATGTATCAGGTGTGCTTCTTTGGTGCGTTGGTGCATACAGGCGTGGCACTTGGCACTCTTGTGACGATCGGTACGGGGCCCATTCTGGGCGGCCTGCTCTCGTGGTTGATCCTCAAGGATCGACCAACGCTCGGCTGGCTGATCGCCACGTTCATCTGCATTGCCGGGCTTGGGTTGCTCATCGGTACGGGTATTGAGACCTCACATGTGGAGGTGATCGGCTTCGTCCTCAGCTTCATGGCCAGTGCCGGATATGCCCTCTACACGGTGGGGGCCAAGCACATGATCAACAGCGGTCACAGCAGTGATGAGGTGATGGCCTCGGCATTTGGTCTTGGCGCACTGTTCTCGATCCCAATTCTGCTGAGCCAGCCGCTGGCCTGGGTAAGCACTCCCAAGGGGATTCTGATGGTGCTCTGGCTCGGTCTGGTGGCCACAACACTCGCGTACGTCCTGTTTGGGCGTGGACTTCGTCATCTGGCCGCGGGTCCGGTGACCACCCTTGTCCTTGCGGAACCGGTGGTTGCGACATTCCTCGGAGTGGTTGTGCTCGGCGAGCGGCTCGCTCCAGCCCAATGGATGGGTGCGCTGCTCGTGCTCATCGGACTGGCCCTTCAGGGATTCGTCTCCACGCGACGCGGCACCTCGGTCACAAGTAGTACACAATCAATCTTGTGAGCACCCCTCCAAGCGCACGGTCGACCGGGCCGTCGTCTCGTCCTCGCAGCACAGATCATCGATCGGGTTTCGCGTGCTTTGTCGGACGTCCCAACGCAGGCAAGTCAACCCTCACCAATGCTCTCGTCGGCGAGAAGATAGCCATCACCTCCAGTAAGCCACAGACCACCAGACATGCCATCCGCGGCATCGTGCACAGAGAGGATGCCCAACTCGTCCTCATCGATACCCCTGGGCTGCATCGGCCGCGAACCCTGCTAGGCGAGCGACTCAACAGCGTGGTTCGGGAGACCTGGGCTGAGGTGGACGTGATCGGGTTCTGCATACCTGCCGATCAGAGTGTCGGGCCGGGGGATCGCTTCATTGCCAAGGAACTTGCCGCGGTGTCCAAGACGCCCAAGGTGGCAATCGTCACCAAGACGGATGTGGCAGCACCAGATGTGGTGGGTAGTCGGCTGCTGGAAGTGGCGCGCCTTGGAGATGAGCTGGGAATCGACTGGGCACAGGTTGTGCCCGTATCTGCTCGGGCCGGCGACCAGGTGGATCTCCTGGCTGATCTCCTTGTCGAACTGCTGCCTGTCGGACCTGCGCTATACCCGGATGGTGAACTCACTGATGAGCCCGAACTCATCATGGTGGCCGAGTTGATCCGTGAGGCGGCCCTCGAGGGGGTCCGCGATGAACTGCCCCATTCCATCGCCGTTGTTGTGGACGAGATGCTCTGGCGTGAGGGTCGACGGGAGGACGATCCGCTGCTGGATATCCACGCCGGCCTGTACGTCGAACGTGACAGCCAGAAGTCGATCATCATCGGGCACAAGGGATCACGTCTTCGAGATATCGGTATTGCGGCCCGTCGTCAGATCGAGGTGATGTTGGGCACGCGTGTTCACCTGGATCTGCAGGTGAAGGTAGCCAAGGACTGGCAGCGCGACCCCCGAGAGCTTCGCAAACTCGGGTTCTAGCGATCGCCAACTATTTCTCGTCTGGATCCTTCAGGGCCTTGAGGTCATCGGTTGGGTCATCCGGTGTGGCAATTCCGGTGAGAGGTTTACCCGCTGGAACCACGAAATCCGGATCCCCCGCGAACACGTCATCGGTCTGCTTCTCACCCATCGTCCTGGCTTTCAGCTCCGGTACAAGTTCGTAGCGATTCCGGTACGTCTCGATGATGGACAGGATTGCCGCGGCAAGTGGAATACCGATGATTGCGCCAATAGGTCCGAACAATTCGACACCGACGAATACCGAGCCGAGGGCAATCGCGGGGTGTACGTCCATGGTTGCCCGGCTCACCCGTGGGGTGAACACGTAGCTCTCGATCTGCTGGTAAACGGTTGCGAACGCGATGATCCACACCACCTTGATGGGATCGACTGCCAGAGTGAACAAGGCTGGAATGACAATTCCGATGTAGGTGCCGACGGTTGGGATGAACTGAGATACGACGCCGGCGAAGATACCCATGGGGAGCCAGAACGGGACTCCGATGACGTAGAAGGCTATGACGTGGGCAAGAGCCGACAAGGCCGCCAGGACGAGCTTGGAAACGACGAAACCACCGGTCTTGATCACCGCGATGTCCCACACCGTGACGAAGACTTTCTGCATGCGCTCGGGCAGCCAGGACCCGATCACTCGTCGCAGGCGTGGTCCATCAGCAGACAGGTAGTAGGCGAAGACGAACATGGTCAGAGTGTCGAATAGTCCACCGAAGATCATCCCGAGAAAGCCGAGCAGGCCGCCGGCAAGACTGCTGACCCATTCTGCGATCTTGCCAGCGTCAATATTGAGTGAGTTGAGAATATGTGACGGGTCCAGTTGAAGGTGGAAGGTCGAGTTCAACCAGTTGACGACCGTCACGATCGTTGTGGGAAGTTCCTGGATCAACGCCGCGGACTGGGTCACCAGAATTCCGCCGAAGAGGCCAAGAAATATGGAGGACGTCGCAATGATGCCGAGAATGGCCAGCCCAC
Source organism: uncultured bacterium (assembly GCA_963978055.1). Classification (GTDB taxonomy): domain Bacteria; phylum Actinomycetota; class Actinomycetes; order S36-B12; family CAIYMF01; genus Longivirga. The sequence continues at coordinate 21,908 of CAXBQZ010000033.1, read as the reverse complement.
TGGCCATCCCTCGCTTCACGCCGTGATTGGCCAACCACGCGACACTTGGCTCCATGGCGATGGACAGCAGCCAGGCCAGCATGAACAGGAAGATGAAGTGGCTCGCTGAATCCCACAGCCATTTCAAGATGGAGTAGGTGACGAGGATGGCCACCGTGGCGATCACGGTCCGCCTTACTGAGTCCTGGTCGAAGCGAATCGTGAAGGTGCGGCCATCCGGGGACTGATCCATGGTCGCCGCTGGTGCCGGGCTGACCTCGGGGAAGCCGTCCTGTGGTTGGTGGGTCATCTTCGATTCCTCCTTCACAGGTGACGGTACCGATAATCCGGTGCAAAACCTGCGAGCCAGCGCCCACTTCGTGGGTGAGTCGGGAGACAATGAGTGGGTGAGTCTCTACCGTGACGAGGGAATTGTGCTTCGTGCCCAAAAGCTGGGCGAGGCAGACCGGATCGTCACCCTCCTTACGCGCGATCATGGCCGGGTTCGTGCTGTGGCCAAAGGTGTGCGCAAGACCAGTTCCAGAATCGGTGCCCGATTGGAACCCTTCAGCCATGTGGACGTGCAGTTCTATGAAGGTCGCACACTCGACGGAGTCAGTCAGGTTGAGACCCTGAGCGCCTATGGCGCTGCAATCGTCCACGATTACGCCCGTTACACCGCTGGCCAGGCCATGCTCGAGACGGCTGAGCGCCTCACCAGTGAAGAGCGCGAACCCTCAGTGCAGCAGTACCTGCTTCTGGTGGGTGGTCTGCGTGCGCTCGCGGGCGCTGAGCATGATCCGGGTCTGATCCTTGACTCATATCTCATCCGTTCACTGGCAGTTGCTGGATGGGCGCCCAGTTTTGACGCCTGTGCGCGATGTGGTGTTGCTGGTCCGCATCGGGCCTTCAACGTTGCCGCCGGTGGCGCACTATGCGCCCAGGATCGCCTGCCCGGATCTGCGGCACCCACCGTGGAGACCTTCACACTCCTGGGAGCCCTCCTGGCTGGTGACTGGCCAACCGCGCACAGCAGTGACGTGCGAAGCCGGCGAGAGGCGTCTGGATTGATCGCGGCGTACTTGAACTGGCAGTTGGAACGCGGCCTGCGAAGCCTGCCCCTGGTTGAGCGAAACGGGGCATGAGTCCACGCGCAACTGTGTGAACCGGATGTCGGTGAGACCCGCCGGTTGGGGGTGGGGTGCGCGGTGAGTCCCCGGAAAGTGTCACGATGGGACAGTGACGGTTCGACCACCAACTCCCCATCCGAGCGGAGCAACTGCTCCGACGATTCCGCGCGAGCTCATCCCTTCACATGTGGCGATCGTGATGGATGGCAATGGACGCTGGGCCAAGGAGCGAGGCCTACCTCGCACGGCAGGTCATGAAGCAGGGGAGGCAAGTCTGCTCGACTGCGTTCACGGCGCCATCGAACTGGGGGTTGGCTGGATCTCTGCCTATGCATTCTCGACCGAGAACTGGCGGCGTACCCCTGATGAAGTGCGATTCCTGATGGGCTTCAACCGTGACGTGATCAGACGGCGGCGGGATGAGATGAACGAACTCGGTGTTCGAGTCCGGTGGGCCGGCCGGCGACCCAAGCTGTGGAAGTCGGTCATCGACGAACTCGAGGAGGCCGAGCGACTGACCGCCCGCAACACCAAACTGACCTTGACGATGTGCGTGAACTACGGTGGCAGGGCTGAGATCGCGGATGCCGCTGCTGCCATTGCCCGCGAGGTAGCCGCAGGACGGCTCGATCCAGACAAGGTCAGTGAGAAAACGGTGGCCCGGTACCTAGATGAGCCCGATATGCCGGACGTCGACCTGTTCATCAGATCCTCCGGTGAGCAGCGCACCAGTAATTTCCTGCTGTGGCAGTCTGCGTACGCAGAGTTGGTATTCGTGCCGACCCTCTGGCCAGACTTCGACCGAAGGCATCTGTGGTGGGCCTGTGAACAGTACGCCGCACGGGATCGCCGCTACGGCGGAGCGATCCCCAATGAACTGCCACCAGACGGACGGATCGTCACACCATGACAGACAAGGCGGCCGTATCGGCCGCTGCAAACGAAACTGCCGATTCCCATGGTGATCCCACCCCGGCTGTGAAATCCAACAGATGGAAGCCCACGGCCATCGAATGGTTCATCGTGGGTCTCGGCTTCTTCCTCTTGGCTCAGCACTGGCTCGTGGGACTCTTCTCTTCACCTGCATGGCAGGCCGGAGCAACTGTCTTTGTGGCCATCGTGGTTCAGGCACTGCCCTTTCTGGTGCTTGGAGTGGTCCTTTCTGGGCTCATCACCGCTTACGTCTCACCGGCATTCTTTGCCCGAGTGCTTCCGAGGAATCCGGCTCTGGCAGTACCCGTCGCGGGTGCGGCAGGAGTCCTGATCCCGGGTTGTGAGTGTGCATCGGTACCAGTGGCCGGTGGCCTCATGGCCCGCGGTGTCACCCCGGCTGCCGCATTGGCGTTCCTGCTGTCCAGTCCTGCCATCAACCCAGTGGTCATCGTCTCAACTTTTGTGGCATTTCCGAACAATCACATGATGGCTGTGGCAAGACTCGCTGCGTCCTTGATAGCTGCCGTGCTGATGGGCTGGATCTGGTTGTTCTTCGGCAAGGGGGAGTGGCTCAAAGTTCCCCAGCGCGATCATCTGCAGGGCAGTACCAAATTCGAGACGTTCTGGCGCACGGCTGCACATGACTTTCTACACGCCGGTGGATTTCTTGTTATCGGAGGTATCACAGCCGCAATCCTGAACGTGGTGATCCCACCGCAATGGCTGCAGGCAGTCTCCGATCGGCCGCTGATCTCCATCGTTGGCCTGTCCGTTCTGGCCGTGGTGCTGTGCATCTGCAGTGAGGCCGACGCGTTCGTGGCGGCGTCACTGACTCAGTTCTCACTCACCGCCCGGCTGGCCTTCCTTGTGGTGGGCCCCATGGTTGATATCAAGCTGGTGGCCCTACAGGCGGGCACTTTCGGCCGAGCCTTCGCTATGCGCTTTGCTCCCGTGACCTTCGTGGTTGCCATGGTGGTGGCGGCACTTGTCGGGTGGTGGCTGCTGTGAATCGGGATATTGGGTCGATCATCATGATCCTGATCGGTGGTGCCCTGCTGCGGATCACCGCGGGTGATGTCTATCTGCGCTACGTCAAGGAGTCCATGCGGCCGTGGTTGATCGCCTCGGGCGTGATCCTCATTGCCTTGGGAATCCTGCAACTCATGGAGGTATGGCGTACTGCTCGCAACGCAGCCCGGTCGGGGGACGGCAGCCAGATTGAAGCCAGCCAGGGGCAAGCCAGCCACGGGGAACATGCGGCACCTCGGATGGCCTGGCTCCTGGTTGTTCCAGTGCTCGCCATCTTCTTGATTGCGCCACCAGCTCTCGGCGCCTACACAGCCGACCGGCAGTCCTCCGTCACCACGGCACCTGACGCAGCTGCTCAGGCACCGCCGCTGCCGGCGGGTGATCCAGTGGCGATCGCTCTGAACGACTACGCGTCACGAGCGATCTGGGATGACGGTAAGACCCTGGCTGGACGCAACATCTCCCTTACCGGCTTTGCCACCGCCGCTCCAACGGGTGGTTGGTATCTGACGCGCCTCACCCTCACCTGCTGTGCGGCAGATGCAACTGTCACGAAGATCCTTGTTCTTGGAACTGCCGTGACTCCGGCGTCGAACTCGTGGGTGACCGTGCAGGGGCACTGGGTTCCCGGTGGTGGCACTCAGAGCGAGACTGCGATCGCACATATCCAGTCGACCTCTGTGGTTCCCGTTCCGACCCCGCGTAACCCATACGAATAGCCCAAGAGATCTGTGTGGTGCGAATCGTCGTGCCAGAGTCTCAGCGGCAGCGGGGGCAGCGACCAAAGATCTCGAGGGTGTGACTCACCTCGTCAAAACCATGTTGAGCAGCCATCCGCTGGGTCCAGGACTCAACGGTCGGACCATCCACTTCAACGGTGGCGCCACAGAGGCGGCAGACCAGGTGATGGTGATGAGCGGAAACCTCGCAGTGCCGGTACATCGTTTCCCCGTCATCGCGAAGCAGAGTGTCCACCTCACCATCTGCGCTCATCATCGCGAGCGCCCGATACACGGTGCTGAGTCCCACTTTGGATCCGCGACGAGCGAGTTCGATATGGATGTCTTGAGCGCTGTGAAAGTTGGAGAGCTCCTGGACGACGTCGTGAATGGCGGTGCGCTGCTTGGTCCGTCGCGTCGCAGCGGTTCCGGGCTCTCCGGTTGATGACGGGGCCGAGGTCATGACAGCACCGAAATCACATACATCGCAGCGACACCGAAAACGGTCGTCAGAAGTGTGATTCGTGATGGGTGATGGGCATGGGCCTCCGGCAGGATGTCGGCGGTCGCGAGATAGGTCAGGAGTCCTGCGAATGCGCTCAGGTACAGGGCCAGAAACTGATCTGATGGGCTGAGGACAAATGCGATGAGAACGCCTATCACGGGAGCGATTGCGTCCAGTCCGAGGGCGAGGACGGCGCGTCGCCGATCATGCCCGGCGCGGCGCATGAGGGTAACGGTATTCAGCCCGTCCGCGAAATCGTGTGCCAGCACAGCGATACCGACGGTCCAACCGACGGAGGTGTTGACGTGGAACGCAAGGCCAATCGCCAGACCGTCGAGGAGTGAGTGGCCGATGAGTCCAAGGGCACCAAGTGAACCTGCGAGGTCGTGGGCGTGGTCACCGTAGTCGTGATCAGCGGGTTCATGAACACCGGCTGCTCGTTCGATCACATGCAGGATCAGGAAGCCGCCGACGAAGGCAACCATGGTCCACGGCACCTTCTGGTCGGCTCCTGGGGTGGTGCTCCACAGGCGGAAAACCTCTGGCAGGAGATCGAATGCAACCAGGCCTAGCAGGACGCCGGCGGAAAGGCCCAGCACGAGATGCATTCGGTCTCGAGCGCGCAGCGCCACGATGCCACCGAGGGCGGTCGAGAAGACCGTGCAGATTGCGATGACAAGGGCCACAGCGCGAGTTTGGCCCTAATTGAAAACGATTGTCAATATCTTTTGGTTCAGAGGTGGCCGGTAACGCGCAGCACGAATCCAACGACGAGGCCGATGACGGCTACTGCTCTGGCCAACCTTCCTGGGGTCGACAGGAGGGGCCATGACAGCACCATGAGCCACCCGAGGAAGATCGCCGGAATCAGCAAGAAGACACCCGTCCAGTGCCAGGGCATCGCGAGTCCGATGATCATGAAGATCCCGAGCATGGCCGGGACGAGCAGTCGGGGCAGAGTATTCAGGAAGAACAGCGGTGTCACACTCGCCCGCTCCAACGATCCTCGCCAACCCGGTGAGTATGCGGTGTTTGCCTTGCTGGTCTTACCCGCAGCCCCTGAGTTCGCCGATTTCGCAGAGTTCGGCGACCGGTGGGTCGGCTTGGCTTGGCGCTGGGTGGGGCGCCTGGCCGGATGACGTTTACTCGCTGGCACGTGCACACCATACGTCAGGCCGGTCGATTGGGCGTAGGTTGGGGGAGTGCTGGTGGTAACCCGACATCGATTGCCTATCGCAGGTCACGAGTCTTTGGATTCGGCCCTAGCACAGGCCCGCGACCTCTTGGGACTGCTGGCAGACCGCCCCGGCTTCATTCGTGGGTGGGTTGGTCGTGCCATTGATGATGCTGACCTTCTCGTCCTGGCCCATGAGTGGGCTGATGTCGGAAGTTACCGACGTGCCCTCGGTGGGTATGACGTCAAACTCCACTCGGTGTTTCTGCAGTCGGCACTCGATGAGCCCTCTGCCTTCGAGATTCTGACTGAGCAGTCACCTGACGTGGTCATCCATCACTCGACTGCTATTGCTTCGACAGTGGAAGGGTTCTACCTGGATGAACGGATGGACCCCCATGACCTTTCGTGATTTCGCCGACGCAGGTGAGCGGTTGGCACCCCATCTGGTTGAGTGGGTGAGCCAGGACAACCTCGTGGTGGCGGTAGCTCCCGGAGGTGTTCCGGTGGCGACCGCCGCACTTGCCAGCGCTTTGCTGCCAGCGGTTGATCTCCACATCGCTACTACCGAGTTGGGGGTTGAGGTCGCGGGGCGGACTGTGGTTGTGATTGATGATGGGGTCGAGAGTGGATCTGCCGCCCGTCGCATTGGCCAGTTCCTCCGGACCTCTGGCGCGACGTTCATCGTGTTTGCCGTACCGGTGTGCCCGGCACCGGAACTCGAATCACTTCGGGAGCTCTTTGACGTGGTGATCACCCTTGATCAGCCAGCTGAGCGTCAACCCCTGCGTCAGCACTACGAGCGATTCGAGTAGTCTGGTCTCACAAAGCAGGCGCCACGTAAGGTGTCCGCACACTTCTCGCCGACATACCAGCCGGATGGAGCACATAATCATGGCCCTCGATCGCGTCGATGCAGTCGTCAACCTGTCCAAGCGTCGGGGGTTTGTGTACCCCTGCTCGGAGATTTACGGCGGTACTCGCTCCGCCTGGGATTACGGTCCACTCGGCGTCGAGCTCAAGGAGAACATCCGTCGCCAGTGGTGGCGAGCCATGGTTCAGTCACGGGATGACATTGTCGGCCTTGACTCCGCCGTCATTCTGGCACCTCAGGTCTGGAAGGCATCTGGTCATCTCGAGGCCTTTGTTGACCCGTTGACGGAGTGCACTGCATGTCACAAGCGCTTCCGTGAGGACCATCTCATTGAGGCCTATGAGGCCAAGCATGGGCGTTCTCCCGAGGGTGGACTCGCTGGGATCAACTGTCCGAACTGTGGCAACAAGGGACAGTTCACTGAGCCACGAAACTTCAATGGTCTGCTCTCAACTCATCTGGGGCCGGTGCAGGATGAGGCGTCGGTCCACTACCTTCGCCCCGAGACCGCCCAGGGCATTTTTGTGAACTACGCGAATGTGGCCGGCACCGCGCGTAAGAAGCCGCCATTTGGTATCGCGCAGGTTGGCAAGTCGTTCCGTAACGAGATCACGCCGGGCAACTTCATCTTCCGAACCCGCGAATTCGAGCAGATGGAGATGGAGTTCTTCGTCGTGCCCGGTACTGATGAGGAGTGGCACGAGTACTGGCTTAAGACTCGCTGGGACTGGTACCTGGATCTGGGTCTGTCCAGTGACAATCTGCGCTTCTATGAGCACCCCAAGGAGAAGCTCTCCCACTACTCCAAGCGAACGGTCGATATCGAGTACCGATTCAACTTCGGTGGCTCTGAGTTCGCAGAGCTTGAGGGCATCGCGAATCGAACCGACTATGACCTCAAGACACATACGGAGAACTCCGGCGTTGATCTCAGCTTCTTCGATCAAGAGGCCAATGAGCGATGGTTCCCCTACGTCATCGAGCCGGCAGCTGGTCTCACCCGGGCCCTTCTCGCATTCATGCTCGAGGCATATGACGAGGATGAGGCCCCCAATGCTAAGGGTGGGGTTGATACCCGTACGGTGATGCGCTTCGACAAGCGTCTGGCGCCCGTCAAGGTGGCTGTGCTGCCGTTGTCGCGCAACGCAGATCTCTCACCAAAGGCACGAGACCTGGCTGCCGATTTGCGCAAGAACTGGAACGTCGACTTCGATGATGCTGGCGCCATCGGTCGTCGCTACCGTCGTCAGGATGAAATCGGCACCCCGTACTGCGTCACCGTCGATTTCGACACTCTCGACGACCAGGCTGTCACCGTTCGCGACCGCGACACGATGGAGCAGGAGCGCATCGGTCTGGATGCGATCACCGGCTGGTTGGCTGCGCGACTCCCAGGTTGCTGATGTCATGGCGCGGGACATTGTCGATGATCGACTCATCGGGGCACTGCACCTGCGCGCCCTGACCCGTGCTGGCCTGGATCATGATCCGGTCCGTGAACATCAGGTGGTGCAGGCGGGGACGATCGACGCACTCTTGCACGGTCAATACGACTCTGACATCACGCTCGCCGAAGTGATGCGCCTTGGCAACCTCGGCATCGGAACGATTCAGCAACTAGATGGTGAGCTGATGATTCTTGAGGGTGCGGCGTGGGTGGCTGGCCACGACACTGTGCTGCGAGAAGTTCCTCTCACCACCCGAACCCCATTCGCTGTCGCCTGCAGATTCTCTGCTGCTGTGAGCCACGAGGTTGATGAACCAATGGCCTGGGAAGAACTGACGGCTTTGATCGACTCACTATCGAGTGGTTCGGCCGATCCGGATGCCTCGGTGATCGCGGTGCGAGTCGATGGGGAGTTCGACGATATCGGGTTGCGAAGTGTGGCCCGCCAGACCCCGCCGTATCCACCTCTCGTTGATGTTGTGGCGCACCAGACCACCTGGCACGTACCGTCTGCACAGGGAACGCTGATCGGGTTCAGATTCCCCGATGCCACTGCGGGAGTTGAGGTTCCGGGTTATCACCTGCACTTCCTGAGTGATGATCGAACCACCGGGGGTCATGTGCTGTCACTGGTGTTGAGGCGTGGCACAGTGTCGGTGGATCACTGTGATGACCTTCATGTGGCACTGCCTGCGGGGGTCAAGCTTGGGACGCCGGGCACGACCGATCGCAGTGCAATCACGTCCGCTGAAGGAGATCACGGACGCTGAGCGAGATCACGGTCGCTGAGCTCAACGCACTCACGACTGCTGCGACCAAATTGCGCAGCGAACCCATCACCACCGCCGAGGCCGCGGCGGTCCGATTGTCCAGTAGCCAGAGCGGCGCGCATCGCCACCTGAGGCTGTAACAGTGGCTCCGCCCTCGTGCACCGATCGATGGTGTCGTTGGCAGAGCAGTACACAGTTGTCGAGATCGGTCGACCCGCCATGCGCCCACTCAACAACGTGGTGGGCATGGCAGCGGCTGACGTCGACTCGGCAGTCCGGGTAGGCGCAATGTCTATCGCGTACCTCGAGTGCCCTGCGCAATCGTGGTGGGACGGTCCGATGCTCGCGGCCTACCCAGAGCACCCGCCTGGATTCGCGCAAGAGTCGGGCAGCGAGGGGAGTTGATTCGCGGGCTTGTCGGGTCAGGCCCTGTTCACTGGTCATCCGGCTTGCTGGGTGATCCACCACAACAGTTGTGACTCCTGCATCGCACAGCAGGCGTCGAGCAGTGTCGGTGCACACGGTCGTGGCTGACTCCAACCCCGGCACGTGCAGGCGCGCTCCGAGGTTGTCGTCCAGCTGGTCTAGGTCGACCGTCAGTGTGACGTGTGGTGCCACCGCATGGCGGGATCCGACAAATCCACCCCCCAGTGCGCGTTCAGCCAGATGCTCAAGAGCCAAGGCCGACAGGTGGCGTCTGCGCAGGCGTTGGCGCCTGCGCATCGCGGTATCTGACTCGTCAGGGACGGGTGCATCCTGTGGAGCCAGAGAACCCTCGCGGTACCAGGTCTCGATAACCTGACCGAGAACCGTCTGGACCATCGCCGCAGTCTCGTGACTCAGGTAGCCCTTCACATCAACCCCGGCAGCGACGGCAGTGAAGGTGAGGAACTGGTCGTCGTACGCATCAATCTCTGCCTGCCGAGCACCATCTGGGTCAATGCCGAGTTTCAACCCGTCCAGCACCGTTCGAACATCGGAGACTGTGCCAGCTCGGGCCACCGGCAGGACGATGGCCTCCGACATCTCGATGGCCGCGGCCCGCTGGTCGTAGGGCAGGGCCCGCGCGGCTCGTCCAACCTCGGCCGTGATTTCGCGCACCGCATCACCTGATACCTCGCCCGCCAGCCAGGCGAGTTCAGTGGCGTGGAAGGACTCGTGCAACGTGCGTGCCCGGCCGATTGAGGCCCGCGCCTCTCGCTCGGAACGGCGGCAGCTGGCCTGCAACCAGCGGGTTGTGGACGACCATCCTTCGCTGACCGCGGCACCCGATGATTCGATCCGGGCAAGTCGGGTGGCGATCACAGCATTGGCAAGGTCGACCAGTGAACTCAGCATCTCGACCTGACACATCAACTCACCCGCGGCTTCATCCGCGAATCCGTCAGACAGTTCTTGGGACACATATGAAGCGAGTTGAGTGATCGACAGATGTGCACTCGACACCAAGTCCGCAATAGGCGGAACACTGGACTGAAGTATCGAACACATGTACTAATACTAGACTCCACCGATAATCGTGTCAAGGGTTTTCCCCAATAATTGCAGGCTATTTCGGCGATGAGTCGGCCTTTCGATTACCGCGGGTGATGATCGCAGGTCACGATCCTGCAAGCATGGGAGAATCAGTGACGTGCAGCCAGGTTATGAGCTTCTTGCGCGCGGTGGAGTCCCCGTGGTGCTTGCTCCGATGGCTGGAATCACCAATCGTGCATTCAGACGACTCGCGCGGGAGCAGGCCCGTGCTGCCACTCACAACAGCATCACCGGGATCTACGTCACCGAGATGATCACGTCTCGGGCGCTGGTCGAACGCAATGACGAGACCATGCGAATGATCGAGACGGATCCAGATGAGTCCCCGCGAAGCATCCAGCTCTACGGGGTTGATCCAACAACGGTGGCCAAGGCCGTACGTCTTCTCGTTGAGGAGGATCGGGCCGATCACATCGATCTCAACTTCGGCTGCCCAGTTGCCAAGGTGACGCGCAAGGGTGGTGGCTCAGCGCTGCCCTGGAAGCGTGGTCTCTTCCGCGCCATCGTCCGTGATGCGGTCACGACGGCCAACGACACGGCGAAAGCCCTCGGCAAGCCGGCACCACCGGTCACCGTCAAGATGCGCAAGGGAATCGACGATGATCACCTCACCTATCTCGAAGCGGGTCGCACCGCTGCTGAAGAGGGTGCAGCCTGGGTGGCACTTCATGGACGCACCGCCCATCAGCTGTACTCGGGCCATGCCGATTGGGATGCCATCGCCAGACTCGTTGAGGAACTGGCACCATTTGGTATCCCCGTTCTCGGCAATGGCGACGTATGGACGCACCAGGATGCGCGACGGATGATGGAGCACACCGGTGCCGCAGGGGTTGTCGTGGGACGCGGGTGTCTGGGACGGCCATGGCTGTTCGGTCAGTTGGCCGCGTCGATGAGCGGATACGAGATTCCACCGAATCCCGATCTTCATCAGGTCGCAGCAGTGATGCGTCACCATGCCGAGCTTCTGACGGAGGTGTTCGGTGAGTATTCCGGGCCACGGGACTTCCGCAAGCACATCGCCTGGTATCTCAAGGGCTTCTCAGTCAAAGGTGAGATCCGTCGTGAGCTTGCCCTTGCCTCAAGCCTGGCCGAGATCGACGAACTGCTCGGCCAGTTGAATCTTGATCAGCCCTGGCCGGGTGAGGTGAGTGAAGGCCCTCGAGGTCGTACTCAGCCCGGTAAGAAGGTGGCACTGCCTGACAGATGGCTGGACGACCCCGATGACCTCACAGGTTTCCTTGACGACATCTGCGCAGCAGAACTCTCCATCTCCGGTGGTTGATTGCCGAGGACTCGGTCTGTCAGAAACCGCTTGCATTCGTTAGAAATCAAGGCGCGCCTCAACCATTTGGGCAATTGACGACGGCGGTTGGCTGATGGCCTTTCGTCCACTGCTTTGAAACATCAGCAATCGCGGCCCACTTCCTGCTGCCTTGCGGTGTTTCCGGTGGCTGTCTCGCGCTAAGGTTGCCTGCCTCACATCACCAGCGGGGCAATGCCGTGCACATAGAAGGGCGGGACGTAATGGCTCCCACTGCGAACTTTGTCTACGACTTCAGTCAAGGCTCGAAGGATGCCAAAGATCTGCTGGGTGGAAAGGGAGCCAACCTCGCTGAGATGACCAATCTCGGCCTCCCGGTACCTCCGGGGTTCACGATCACCACCGAAGCGTGCCGCTCCTATCTGGCGGCGGGGAAGGAACCAGCCGAGCTCAGAGTTCAGGTAACCCAGGCCCTGCGCCAACTCGAAGACCAGTTGGGTCGGCGCCTTGGTGACCGTCACGATCCGCTGCTCGTCAGCGTCCGCTCCGGTGCCAAGTTCTCCATGCCAGGAATGATGGAGACCGTCCTCAACATCGGCCTCAACGATGCAAGTGTGGTCGGACTGGCCGAGGCCAGTGGAGATGAGCGATTCTCGTGGGATTCTTACCGACGACTGATCCAGATGTTCGGCAAGACGGTTCTCGACATCGAAGGCGAGCACTTCAGCGACGCTCTGGAAAAGGCCAAGGCGATGAAGGGCGTCTCCTCCGACGTGGATCTCGATGTTCAGGATCTGCAGGCGCTTGTGGCTCGCTACAAGGAGATTGTGCGCGATGAGTGCGGAATTGATTTCCCACAGCATCCACGTGAGCAGCTCGACCTCGCGATCCGAGCAGTATTCGATTCGTGGAACACCGAGCGGGCCCGCCTGTACCGTCGTCGTGAGCGAATCCCGCACGACCTCGGCACCGCCGTGAATGTATGCACGATGGTATTTGGCAATCTTGGAGCGGATTCCGGCACGGGAGTTGCGTTCACCCGCGATCCATCCACTGGGGCAACAGGTGCCTACGGCGACTACCTCGCGAATGCGCAGGGTGAGGACGTCGTTGCCGGTATCCGCAATACGCTCAGCCTGGACGACTTGGCCCAGATGCAGCCCGAGGCACATCGTGAGCTCATGACGGTCATGCGTCGACTTGAGACCCACTATCGCGATCTATGTGACATCGAGTTCACGATCGAGCGGGGCAAGCTCTGGATGCTGCAGACCCGCGTCGGAAAGCGCACTGCTGCCGCGGCCTTCCGGATCGCCACTCAGCTTGTCGACGAACAGTTGATCACCGAGGACGAGGCGCTCGACCGCGTGTCAGGTGCGCAGCTTGCTCAGTTGATGTTCCCGCAATTCGGATCTACCGGGGAACGCACACTTCTTGCCAGGGGAATGGCTGCCTCACCAGGTGCGGCAGTGGGCCAGGCAGTCTTCGACTCAGCAACAGCTATCGAGTGGTCAGAGCAGGGAAGGTCGGTAATCCTGGTTCGACGGGAGACCAATCCCGACGATCTCGCTGGCATGATTGCTGCCGCCGGCATCCTGACCGCTCGCGGTGGCAAGACCAGTCACGCCGCTGTTGTCGCGCGCGGTATGGGCAAAACCTGTGTCTGCGGTGCGGAAGAACTAGATGTGGACGTACATGCTCGGCAGGCCCGCGTCGACAGCACGGTCATTCAGCAGGGTGATGTGATCAGCATCGACGGCTCCACCGGAGAGATCTTCCTGGGCGAGGTTCCAGTTGTCCCTTCCCCTGTCGTCACTTACCTCGAGCACGGGGTCGATGAGGCCATGGCAATGGCCGACGACGAGTCAGCCGCGCTGATTCGCTCCGTTGACCGACTTCTCACCCATGCCGACAGCACACGTCGACTCAAGGTACGGGCCAATGCCGACACGGCCGAGGATGCGTTGCGAGCCCGTCATCTGGGTGCCGAGGGAATCGGTCTCACGCGTACCGAGCACATGTTCCTCGGCGATCGACGGGTTCTCATCGAGCGGGTCATCTTGGCCGAGACCGCTGACGATCGCGATCAGGCGCTGGCTGCTCTGCTTCCGCTCCAGCGCCAGGATTTCGTGGAACTCCTCGAAGCAATGGATGGACTGCCAACCACAATCCGTCTGCTTGATCCACCACTTCATGAGTTCCTGCCCAATCTCACCGAACTTTCGGTTCGGGTGGCTATCGCTAATGAGCAGGGCAGTGCCAATGCCAGCGATCTCGCTCTGCTCGCCGCTGTTGAACGACTTCATGAGTCGAATCCGATGCTCGGACTTCGGGGTGTTCGACTTGGTCTGGTCGTCCCCGGTCTGTTTGCGCTGCAGGTGAGGGCCATCACCGAGGCAGTCGTGGATCGACTAAAGGCAGGGGGTGATCCACGCGTCGAGATCATGGTGCCCCTCGTTGGTTCGGTGATGGAGCTTCACCTGGTGGCAGATGAAACGGGCGGGATCATCAACGAGATCTCCGAGCGCGAGGGACGAAAGCTCAATATTCCAGTGGGAACGATGATCGAGCTTCCACGTGCTGCGCTGACGGCACATCGCATTGCTGAAGCCGCTGAGTTCTTCTCCTTCGGTACGAACGATCTCACGCAGACCACCTGGGGATTCAGCCGAGATGACGTCGAGGCAGCCTTCTTCGCCTCCTATCTCGACAAGGGTGTGTTCACTGTCTCACCCTTTGAGTCCCTCGATATCGATGGTGTGGGCCGGCTCGTCCAGATCGCCGCAACCGAAGGCCGTAAGACACGTCCCGATCTCAAGCTCGGAGTGTGCGGTGAGCATGGTGGAGATCCGGAGTCGGTGCACTTCTTCCACCGCGTTGGCCTTGACTACGTCTCATGTTCACCATTCCGCGTGCCGATCGCGCGTCTGGAGGCAGGTCGCGCTGCGCTCTCCGCGGCGAGTTCGGACACCCGCTGACCTCACGACCAAGGGTTGATGAGGGAAGATAGGGATGTGACTGACCAACCCGCCACGAGGCATGTGCTGCGGCGTCTGTTCGGGTGGGTCGTCACCTTGGTTCTGGTGGCCATGATCGCGGTACCGGCAGCCGCCTTGGCCAATGTGCTGTACGCGGCGCACCAACAGGATCGCACCGTCACCGACACGAGCATCGTCCTGGGCGCGGCGCAGTTCTGGGGTAAGCCAAGCCCCGTTCTCGAAGCGCGCCTGGCACATGCGGCCAGCCTCTACCAAGAGCAGGTCAATCCGCACATCACCACGGTCGGGGGCAAGAAGACAGGGGATAAGACCACAGAGGCCCAGGCTGGTCGAGCATGGCTCATCGATCAGGGCATTCCTCGCAGCCACGTCACCGCGATCCCGGTTGGTCATGACACTCTCACAAGCCTTGAGGCAGTTGCCCACCTGATGCAGGCCAAGCACTGGACGTCCGCCACCATCGTGACCGACCCGGTTCACGAGGCACGATCGCTGGCGATGGCTCGCGCGCTGGGAATTGATGCACATGGCTCACCGACCCAGGCAGGTGATGGTTCAGCCATTACCCTCGACTACGTGATTCGGGAGACGGGTGGCCTGCTGTATTTCTGGCTTGTCGAGCGTCGCCATGTTTCTGCGGTGGTCATCCCATGACCGGTGAATCATGACGTCCCAGCGTCCTGGAGATCCGATGGCGGCCTACTCCGAGGTTGATCAGGAGCGTTGGATTCCTGAGGAAACCAAGCGTCCGGGACGATCATCGTTCGCCCGGGACCGGGCGCGGGTCCTGCATTCTGCGGGTCTGCGACGTCTCGCTGCCAAGACTCAGGTGATTGCCGGTGAGGACGACTTCCTGCGTACCCGTCTCACCCACTCACTGGAGTGTGCGCAGATTGGACGTGAGCTTGGGGCATCCCTCGGCTGTGACCCGGACCTCGTTGAGGCAGCATGCCTGTCACATGATCTTGGCCACCCACCCTTCGGTCACAACGGTGAGGATGCCCTGAACGAGATAACAGCAGATATTGGGGGGTTCGAGGGCAATGCACAGTCATTGCGCCTGCTGACCCGGCTCGAGGCAAAGACGTTCGGTCGGCCCGGAACTCCCAGGCCAGATCAGCCCGCGGGGCTCAACCTCACCCGGGCGGTGCTGGATGCTGCGTGCAAGTACCCGTGGCCGCGTCAGGCCGGAACGCGGAAGTTCGGGGTGTACGAAGATGACCTTGATGTGTTCACGTGGATCCGGGAAGGTTCGCCCGGGGAGCGCACCTGTTTTGAGGCTCAGGTGATGGATTGGGCCGATGACGTGGCGTACTCGGTTCACGATCTTGAGGACGCAGTTGTCAGTGGTCATCTCGACCTGCGTGCAGTGCCGGGTGCTGGTCGTACAGATGATCCGGAGGGTCTACTTGCTGTTGCACTCGGCTATGCCAGGGATGCGCAGATGGACGAGTTGGCGGCTGCACTCGATCGACTGGTCATGCTGCCATACTGGCCGGCCAAGTACGACGGCTCGCTGCGGGATCTTGCGGCACTCAAGGATCTGACAAGTCAGCTCATTGGACGTCTGTGCACAGCCGCAGATCAGGCTACGCGGAGTGTCTACGGTCACGGTCGCCTGTCGCGGTATGAGGCTGAGTTGATCGTGCCCAGAGAGCAGCAGATGGAGGTGGCGGTCCTCAAGGCCATTGCGAACCTCTGGGTGATGCAGCGGGCCGGAGCCGAGGACATTTATCGCAAACAGCGCGAAATCATCCAAGATCTGGTCGAGGCTCTACTCGTGGATTCGACACAGCATCTTGACCCGGTGTTTGCTGAGTTGTACGAGTCCGCATTCGATGACACGACTCGGTTACGAGTTGTCGTCGATCAGGTTGCGAGTTTGACGGATCGGAGTGTTATCGCGTGGATCAACCGTTTGACGAGTTGATCATTGTAAAAGTCACCTGAAAGACTTCGGTGACATCGATATACGGGGGATATGGTTCGTGTGAAGCGGGAGTTGATAACTCCGCGGCTGTTCTTGAGGGCGTGGCAAGACTCTGATCGTGCGCCATTTGCTCAGATGAATAGTGATCCGCGCGTGATGAGATGGTTTCCGCAGCCGATGTCTGCGCCTGAGTCCAATGCCATGGTGGATCGCCTGAGTGAACATCATGAACGCCATGGTTACACCGCCTGGGCCGTCGAGGTGCGTGAATCCGTTCAGGGTCCGGCGCCATTCGTTGGCTTTGTCGGTCTCATGCAGCCACGTCATTCAATGCCCTTCGACCATGAAGCGCCGCTGGTGGAGGTTGGCTGGCGCCTTGATCCGCAGTGGTGGGGTTTGGGGATCGCCACCGAGGCTGCGAGTGCATCGTTGGGTTATGCGTTCAAAGAGTTGAAGCTCGATGAGGTGGTCTCCTTCACCGTGCCTGCGAATCTCGAATCGCAGGCAGTGATGCAGCGATTGGGGATGGCCTACTCGGGCACGTTCAACCACCCTGCCGGCGGCCTGGCCTGGTGGGCTCCACATGTTCTCTATCGGGCTCGTAGGCACCTGTTCGAAGGCATCGGTGAAGTGCAGGATCAGGCACTATCCCTGCCTTTGGGAAGCCGACAGGCCAGTCTCGACGGACGTAAGAGCGACCACCGGCGGGTCGACATCTCCGAGTCAGCCCTACCACTGCCGCAGCCTAGGAACGGACCGATCGCCGAACGACGTCAATAAGTGCGTCGATATCGCTGTCATCGTTGTAGACATGCGGACTCACCCGCACATAGCCGGTTGGCTCACCGGCCCCATATTCGCCGAAGTCGCGACGTGCGTAGTTCTGCGGTGAGAACGAGACGTTGACTCCGCTGGACTTGATGGTCGTGACGAGTGCTTCGGTGTCCCTACCGGGAGCGCAGAACACAACGATGCCGGTTCGATGTTCACCTCGGTCGCGCACCTCAACTCCTGGAGTTGCTGCCAGTTGCTGACGAATGCGATCAGCGAGCCAGGTGATCCGTCGTTGGATCACGTCGAGTCCGAGGTTGAGTGCGTAATCCGCCGCAGCTCCCATACCGAGCATGGCCGCGTACGACTTCTCCCAGGATTCGTAGCGCGTGGCACCAGGTGAGATCGCGTAGTCGTCGATAGCGGTCCACTCGGCGGCATGCAGGTCGATGATGGCCGGCTCCAGCTCAAGGGCCCTCTTGGAGGCCCAGAGGAACCCGGTGCCGCGGGGGCCGCGCAGGAACTTACGTCCAGTGGCTGAGATGAAATCCGCCCCGATCGCCTGCGCCTCAAGGGGCATCTGACCCACGGACTGGCAGGCATCAAGGATGTACCAGGCTGAGGAGCCCGCAGCGTGTAGCGCTTGACCGATCTCGGCCGCCGGGTTGAGCAGTCCGTTCTGGGACGGAGCATGGGTGATCGACACCACCTTCACCCGCTCATCGAGCATGTCGGTGAGGGCGTCCACGTCGACAATCCCATTGCTGTCATCCGGGATCGCATCGATGGTGGCGCCCACCCGCTTCGCAGCAGCCATGATCGCAAGGACGTTGCTCGCATACTCGGCCTGAGAGACCAGAAGGCGATCACCAGCCGCCAGCGGGATCGAGAGGAACCCGCGCACCCAAGAATCCGTGGCACTTGTCGTCAGCGAAATACCCTCCGGCCCTGAGCCCACGAGCCGGCCCAGGCTCACATACGTCTCGTCCAACTGGGGCTGCACCTCGGCATGAGCCTCGTAGCCGCCGATCTGCGCCTCGCGTTGCAGATGGCCGATCATCACATCGAGTACCACCTGAGGTGGCAGGGCCGAGCCCGCATTGTTCAGGTGGTGGACGATCGTCGCGCCGGGGGTGTCAGCTCGCAGCTGCTCAAGATCCGTTGGGCTCAACCCTGAGGGATCTTCAGCGGGGATGGCACTGGGGGCATCGGCAGCAGTCGTCACCCCCTGACCCAATCACATCGCTGATCCATTTGCGAGGCTCCAACAAACTCGTGCTCGATGCGATGCTGACTACCCTCAGGTTTGTCGATGACGATTCGCTCGTCCCGTGCGGGCAACTAGGATCGGAGTATGGCCGGACGGATACGTGACGAGGATGTTGCCCTCGTGCGTGAGAAGGCCGCCATCGACGACATCATTCGCGATTACGTCACCCTCAAGTCCGCCGGCGGGGGATCCCTGAAGGGTCTGTGTCCCTTCCATGACGAGCGCAGCCCATCGTTCAACGTGAGCCCGTCCAAGGGCGCCTGGTACTGCTTTGGCTGTGGCGAGGGTGGTGACGTGATCGGCTTCCTGCGCAAGGTCGATCACCTGTCCTTCACCGAGGCGGTGGAGAAACTCGCAGCCCGCTATGGCATCACGCTGCGATACGTCGAGGGCACTGCTGCTCCCGGTCGACAGACCTCCAACCGCACGAAGCTGATTGAGGCACACAAGGTGGCCGCCGAGTTCTACATCTCACGGCTCGCCACCCCTGAAGCAGAGATTGGGCGTACATTCCTCAGTCAGCGGGGATTCGATCGTGAGGCCGCCGAACACTTTGGGGTGGGCTATGCCCCGGTGGGCTGGGATGTGCTGATCGGTCATCTGCGGTCGAAGGGGTTCAGCGATGACCTCATTGTTGAGGGTGGCCTGGCGGTACGCGGGGGGCAGCGTGGTCTCTACGACCGCTTCCGTGGGCGGCTCATGTGGCCCATCCGCGATCTGTCCGGTGATGTTGTGGGGTTCGGTGCACGCAAACTGCGTGATGATGATGACGGACCGAAGTACCTCAATACCCCAGAGACTCCGCTTTACAAGAAGAGTCAGGTGCTCTACGGGCTCGATCTCGCTCGCAAGGAGATCGCCAAGAAGCAGCAGGCCGTCATTGTTGAGGGCTACACCGATGTGATGGCCGCGCACCTGTCAGGAGTTGAGACCGCGGTTGCCACCTGTGGCACCTCGTTCGGAACCGATCACATCAAGATCCTGCGTCGACTATTGATGGATGACGACACGTTCACCGGTCATGTGGTGTTCACCTTCGATGGTGATGCGGCCGGGCAGAAGGCAGCGCTGCGCGCATTCGCGGAGGATCAGCGGTTCACCGCGCAGACCTTCGTCGCCATTGAACCCAATGGCATGGATCCATGTGAGCTGCGGATCGCCCGGGGCCCCGAGGCGGTGCAGGCACTGATCGACTCACGGGTTCCGCTCTTCGAGTTCGCGATTCGGGCAGCCCTGTCCGGCCATGATCTGGACCGAGCCGAAGGACGGGTGGCAGGTTTGCGGGCGGCGGCACCGGTGGTTGCCGGGATCCGGGATCAGGCGCTGCGCCCCGAGTATGCGCGGATGCTCGCCGGCTGGCTGGGGATGCCGGTTGAGGAGGTGGCTCGTGCTGTGCAGACGGCCGGACGGTCACAGTCGTCGTCGGCTGAACGCCCCGTCGCCCAACAGAGTGGGCCAGCTGACCAGGGCACCGGTGCCTCACGTCTGCCAAGGCCCGATCCGCGCGATGCGGTTGCCTCGGTGGAGCGCGAGGCCCTCAAAGTTGCGCTGCAGTATCCGCTCGTTGCTGACACGTGGGTTGATGCACTTGAGTCCGATGCCTTCAGGGCGCCGGCATATCGAGCCGTTCATGAGGCGATCGTGGATGCCGGCGGTGCCGCCTCGGGCCTTGATGGTCGAGCTTGGTTGGACGCAGTTCTTGGCTCTTGCCCCAACGATGACGTGAGGTCGGTTGTGCACGAGCTCGCGGTCGAGCCGATCCCGGCGGTGACGATCGACAATCGCTACGCACAGTCGGTGTTGGCGCGGTTGCTGGAGATCGATGCGTCCCGGCGGATCACCGATGTGAAGGCTCGTCTGCAGCGCGTGGAACCCACGACTGACCCGGATACCTACCAGGCACTCTTTGCCGATGTTCTGGCGCTCGAGGCCTATCGTCGAGGCTTACGTGAACAGGTGTCGGGATCGTCATGAAGCTCCACCGCACCCCGTCGGAGTTGAAGACTCGCGCTAACGGCCGTCGCATCCTGGCCTGGGCTTCGAGCGGTTCCTCTCAGGTGGCAGCCCTTGAAACCGAGCTACTGCTTCCCGAAGGCATGGAGCCGGGGCAACTGTCCTGGGATTTGATTCTGCGCGCATCCTGGGAGCCAGATCACGCCGACATCGTCTATCAGCCACAGGCGGGCGAAGCACCGCACACTCTGGTGATTCCGGTGTCGGGGGAGTTCGAAGTGCTCGCAGCCGTTGTGCGCGAGCAGGTGATGGGCTCCATCGTGATCCAGCACCATGTTGAGCTCAAGGGTGAGATTGGTGCACGGCTCATCGCACGTCGAATCCCAGGGGAAACCGCACTGCGCTGGTCGGTCGTCTTTGACGCAGGGATCGACACCAAAGACCCGATCATGCGTGAGCGGGCCGACGATGCGCTCTCATCGCTGCGTACGTCCCTCGGGGTGTGACGCGGACTCCGGATGGTGGTATCCGATTTCTGTCCGCCGCACTCCCTTGCTATTCTTCATGGGCTGCTCACGCAAGCGCGAGCAGTGAGTGATCCTGCGTAGCTCAATGGCAGAGCTCCCGACTGTTAATCGGGCGGTTCCTGGTTCGAGTCCAGGCGCAGGAGCCAGCGCAAGTCTATGACCTGCATCCATCGACCTCGTCCGATCTTCGGGAAGCGCAAATCTGGGAAGCGCGTGACGTACACAAAGAATCCCGTCCCGTCGGCGTCCTCCAGCGACTCGGGAGTCGTGGAAGTACCCGATCCAGCCACACGTAGGACTCCCTCTCCCCGCACCAGGGACATATTCAGTGCGCTCGCGCTCTGCCGGCCCGAGGGCGCTTCCAGACTGAGGGTGTGGTTCGTGCGGAGGGGCTCAACACTGAGCTCCGTACTAGCGAACGCTGAGGACCCGTGGCTTTGAACTGCTCGAGAGAAGTAAGGCCGAGCCCGAGTAGACCACTCGGAACTTGCTAGTCGCTGTCGCAGTGAACGAGAAACTGTAGGCGCCAGTCGAAGATGTATTGCGTGAAGCGATGATCTTCCAGGCTGATCCGGTCCAACGCTGGAGCTTGACTGGTTGGGCAGCCAAGCCTGTGCCGCTGACTGCCCTGATTAGCATGCCCTGAAGGGTTGCACTTGCATGTCTTGGGACCGAAATCTGCCTGAATGCAGCAGTGGTTGCGGTTGCCCGCGGGCTCCAGGTCGCACGCCAGGCCGACCAGTTGCCCGCCCCATCCCGCACACGCGTATAGACGACTCGCGCAGTAGCGGGCACGGTTAGGTTGCTAGCAAACCGAGTGGTTGTAGCGGAAGCTGACGGCGCGTTGAGTACTGACTGCATCGCGGCAACGCCAGAACGGTTGTCGGCGGCTCGAAGTACCAGGTTTGTAGTTGCCGCTCCAGCCGGCGCCGTGGCGATTGCTCCCGTGACTGTCGGCGCCGTGGTGTCCAGGATGATGTCATCGCTGTACGGCCCGGACCAGCCAGCTGCCGTGTGGTAGCGGACGTAGACGATCTTTGGAAGCCGCTCGTCTGCAGCTGCCGCGAGTACCCACGAGGCCGTGTTCGACGTTAGGGG
>CAXBQZ010000032.1:0-29998 GCA_963978055.1 uncultured bacterium | reverse complement strand
GCGATCATGGCACCGCGGCCACGAACGTCACCGATGACGCCGGTCTTGGTCGCGATCGAGTTCAGGCGGGGGATCATGACCGCTTCGATCTCGCGAGCGCGAGCAGCAAGGTCCTGCTCTTCAAGGACGGAGATGGCCGCAACTGCAGCCGCACAGGCGACGGGATTGCCACCGTAGGTGCCGCCAAGGCCGCCAACGTGAACGGAGTCCATGATCTCAGCGCGACCCGTGACACCCGCCAGTGGAAGACCACCGGCAATGCCCTTGGCCGTTGTCATCATGTCGGGGACGATGCCCTCATGTTCTGAGGCGAACCAGGCACCTGTGCGGCAGAAGCCGGTCTGGATCTCATCGGCGATGAACACAATCCCGTTGTCCTTGGCAAATGAGACCAGGCGGGGCAGGAAACCCTCGGCAGGCACGATGAAGCCACCCTCACCCGCGATGGGCTCGATGATGATCGCGGCAACGTTGTCGGCGCCGATCTCCTTCTCAATCTTGCTGATGGAGTCGGCCGCCACGTCGGCACCTGAACGATTGCCATCGTGGAAGGGGTACGACAGCGGAACGCGGTAGATCTCACTGGCAAACGGTCCGAAGGACTGCTTGTACGGCATGTTCTTGGCCGTCATCGCCATGGTGAGGTTTGTACGTCCGTGGTAACCGTGCTCGAACACCACGACGGCCTGACGCTTGGTGTAAGCGCGGGCGATCTTGATGGCGTTCTCGACAGCCTCGGCACCGGAGTTGAACAGTGCCGAGCGCTTCTCGTGGTCGCCGGGGGTCAGGCGGTTGAGTGCCTCACACACCTCGACGTAACCCTCATACGACGTGACCATGAAGCAGGTGTGGGTGAACTTGGCGACCTGCTCCTGGACGGCTTCGACGACGGCGGGCGCAGCATTGCCGACATTGGTCACGGCAATACCGGCACCCATGTCGATCAGCGAGTTTCCGTCGATGTCGACGAGGATGCCTCCGCCAGCACGCTCGATATAGATGGGCAGGGTTGCCCCAACACCCTTGCTGACTGCGGAGACTCGACGGGCCTGAAGCTCAAGTGACTTCGGGCCGGGAATGGCGGTGACGAGGCGACGCTCCTGTGGGATGTCAGTCGCGGTCAATTCAACAGTTGAGGTCATGTCCGTAAGTGTAGGGCCTCAACCCGGCATGCGCTGCCCCCGAGTTCCACTCAGCGGCTGTTGGGTCCGCCAGAGCACAGGCTGACATTCTCACTCTGGAGAACGGTTGAGTCCTACGACGGACTAACTGCCGTGCTAGGGGTCAGGACGAACCCGGCGGCGGCAATCTGCGCTTGAGTGCAGGGGTTGAGGATAAGCCCACCAGAACCTTCACTGCCCGAAATCCATACCGTCTGAGTGGCAAGTGCTGTGCTGTCCGCATGGACTATGCAGGCTGAGCCCGCCTCGCCTGGGGGCTCCGCCGGCTGCATGAACAGCACATCCCACACGGATTGGATGTGCTCGCTGTCAGAACTGATCTTCAACTGCGCCAGCGCGAAGAGGGTTGTTCCGCTGAGGTCCGCGGCGATGGTTCGGACGGTCGTCGCGAACATCGTTGTATCTGATTGACGAACGGCGATCGCGTCGTCGAATGCGGGACCCGACCTTTCACTCGCAGGAAGACGTGCCTGCTTCTCCAGCTCGTACGAGACCTTGGAAATCTCAAGGTCTCGAACAACCTGGACTGTGAGATCTCGGGTCGTCTGCATCCGGTACGTCTGCCAAGCCCCGAACGCGAGCGCTGCGACCAATGCCGCCACCAGCCACGTGACTGTGCGGCTCGTCTTCGAGCCAGGAAGTGCGTCAGAGCCCGATGTTGGGTCGGGAGTGCTGGTGCCTTGGCCCTGCTCCGGATTGCTCATCGTGCCTCCGAGACGATTTTGGTTAGGCAATTCTATCGATCGGTCCACGCAAATGCGGAGGTTTGATCAAGAAACATCAGGGTTAGGTCCGAGGTTCAGTTCGAAGCAGACGGAGGTGGGCTCATGGGTGTAGGGACCGTATTTATCGATCGGCTGCCACCCGCGGCTGCGGTAGAGCGCAAGCGCCTCAGGCTGCCGGGTGCCGGTCTCAAGTCGCAGGATCGTGTAGCCAAGATCCGGTGCCCACGCTTCCAGTTCGTCCATGACCACGTGGCCGAGCCCTGAACCTCGATGATGTGGGCGTACGTAGACCCGCTTCACCTCACCGATCGTCAGCGGTGATCCGGGCACGGACTTGTCAAAGGGCTGCAGCGCACCGCAGGCGACGGGCGTTCCATCGTCATTGCTGAGCAGAACCCACGCGATCCGCGGATCCAACGGCTGAGGAGCATCGTGGATCCCGGTGTAGATCGCCACCATCTCGCTCACGAGTTCCCGGGCCAACTCCGTAATCCGCGGGTCGTCAATGCCCGCCGGGATGCGCTCAATCACAGATCCATTCTCGCTACAGCGCAAAGTCGCGAGTCAGGCGGGTCTTGCCGAACTGCTGGGCTGGCATACTGACTCACGGTTCAGTAGATGGCTCGGTAGGCGATGTGCAGACGGGAAGTTCGTGAACACTCTGGTGAATGTCTCCGGCGGCGAGGTTGTCGTGGCCGCGTTGGCTGCCCATGGGGTTGAGGTGGCCTGGGGTATCCCGGGTACCCACAACCTCACGATTTTCGATGCGCTGGGTCGCTATGGCATCCGAACCATCGCCACCACCCATGAGCAGGGTGCCGGGTATGCCGCTGATGGATACGCGCGAACCGCTCGTCGACCTGGGGTTGCGATCGTCACGAGTGGTCCGGCCGTCTACAACGCTGCGACGGCGATCGCGCAGGCGTACTCCGATTCGAGTCCGGTGTTGTTGATTTCACCGGCGATGCCCCGCACCCTTCCCATTGGTGGACCAGGAACTGGCTACCTGCACGAGGCCAAAGATCAGACCGGCGCGATGGAGCGGATTGCTGCTACATGTCTGCATCCCACGACCCATCAGGAGATCGCGGACGAGATTGCTCACGCGTTTACCTTCTTCGCAGGCGTGCGACCACGTCCTGTCCACGTGGAGATTCCGCTGGATCTTCTGGAGGAGCGGGGTGATGCCACCATCAGCATCACACCTGCGACGCAGCCGTCCACCCCACATAGTGCTGAGATCGCGGCAGTTGCCGATGTGCTCGTGGGTGCCGAGCGGGTATTCATCGCTGCCGGTGGGGGATCAATCGGTGCCACATCGTCGGTGGTGGCGCTGGCAGAACTCCTTGGCGCAGCGGTCGGTACGTCGATCAATGGCACTGGTGTGATCCCCGGCGACCATCCACTCTCCCTCGGATCTCGGCTGTGGGCACCACCCGTGCTCGAAGCTGCCAACGAGTCGGACGTCCTGCTGGTCGTGGGCTGTGAGCTGGCCCAGTCGGATCTGTTCTACGGCCCTGTTCGTCCCACTGGACAGGTGGTGCGGATCGATATTGATCCGGAGATGGCAGACATCAACGTCAGGGCGGATGTGATGCTCACCGGTGATGCGTCCGTCATCATGCACGCGCTGGTCACACACGTGTCTGAGCGACTCGGTGATCAACCACGGGAGACCGGGGCGTGGATTGCGCAGGTACGTACTGCCGTTAACGAGGTGGCTGCCGCAAATGGAAGGCGCTGGCTGCCATGGGTCGCGGCCCTGGAGGCGGCACTTGATGACAACGTGGTGATCGCAACGGACAACGCTATGTGCGTCTACTACGGCTTCATCCAGAACTTCACCGCGCACCAGCCCGCGTCACTCCACTTCCCAACTGGCTTTGGGACTCTGGGATTCACCGTGCCGGTTGCGATTGGTGCAGCCTGTGCGGCACCGGAGCGTCAGGTTGTCGGCATCAGTGGTGACGGGGGACTCCTGTTCACGGTGCCCGAGCTTGCCACCGCTGCGGCGGAACAGCTGCCGATTGCTATCGTCGTGTTCGACAACAGTGGTTATGGCGAGATCCGCAACGAGATGCTCGACCGCGGGGAACAGCCGGTGGCCGTGGCCGCACCGCCACGGGATCTGGTTCAGATCGCGCGAGGGTTTGGCGCAGCCGCCGCTCTCATCAACACCCCTGAGGAACTCACGGCGGCCGTGATTGCCGCTCGCTCACACCCCGGTCCCACCGTTCTTGTTGTCCCCGAAGCCCTACGCGAAGAAGAGTTGTGACATGTCGTACCTAGAAGTTACGTGGACAGACGATGAGACCGGGATCAACGGCTATGTGGTCATTGATCGGCTGTCGCGAGGCCTGAGCGGTGGCGGACTTCGGATGCGCAAGGGTGTCACGATCGATGAGGTTCGCGATCTTGCCCGTGGCATGTCTCTGAAGGAGCCGGTGGTCTACACCCCTGGCGACAAGTACATCCCACTCGGTGGTGCGAAGGCTGGCATTGACTGTGATCCGTACGATCCTCGCTCACGTGAGGTGCTCGGCCGCTTCGCTCGTGCCATCAAGCCTCTGATCGACACCTGCTTCGCCACGGGAGAGGACTTCGGAGTTCGTCAGGACACCATCGATGAGGTGTTCGCCGCCGAGGGGATCCCCTCCTCTGCTGGGGTCGGGTATCGAGTGGTCGAGGATGGGCCACAGGCAGGTATCGATCGGCAGACCGCAGCGTTCGCGGTCGATGTCGACGGAGTCGGGCTCGGCGAGCTGGTCGGTGGCTACGGGGTTGCCACGACCGCACTTGCTGCGATGGCCTATCGGGGTCTGATGCCGGAAAGTACTCGTGCGGTCGTTCAGGGGTTTGGGTCGATGGGTGGGGCAACCGCGCGTTATCTGGCCAAGGCCGGGGTAAAGGTCGTCGGAATCGCCGATCGAGAAGGCTTGGTCTACAACGCCGATGGGCTTGATGTGGAGACTCTGCTGCTCACTCGCGAT
The DNA here is from genome assembly GCA_963978055.1 of uncultured bacterium. Taxonomy (GTDB): domain Bacteria; phylum Actinomycetota; class Actinomycetes; order S36-B12; family CAIYMF01; genus Longivirga. Next base: position 25,102 of record CAXBQZ010000032.1, on the reverse strand, counting down.
GCCTATGGCGTGATCGACCGCTCGAAGCTGCGTGATTCAGATGAGCAGCGAGATGGATCGCAGTGGCTCGCGCAGGATGCCGAGGTTCTCGTGCCGGCCGCAATGTCGTACGTCATCACTCCAGAAAACGTCGACCAGATCAAGGCGACCGTGATCGCCGAGGCGGCCAATGTGGCCACCCTCAAGGAGGCGGAGGAGAGTCTCTACCGCCGTGGGGTCACTGTGGTGCCGGACTTTGTCGCGAATGTCGGCACTAATGCCTGGTGGTGGTGGGTGGTATTTGGCGATATCGAGCCAACTGCCGAGGCATCGTTCGACAAGTTGTCCAGTGTTCTTGGCCCCCTCACCACCCAGGTGCTCGAACGCGCAGCCGCGGACGGAGTTCAGCCGCGGGAGGCTGCCACCCGCATCAGTGATGAGAAGCGTGCGATCGCAGACTCGATGTATCCGCGCACGATCCGACACGAGCCGTTCACCGACTGACCTCATACCTGCGCGTCTGACTGCCCTGAGTTCGCGTAGGCGCGGTTATCCGTCAGACTGGGCAGGTGAGCAGTCGTCGCGTTGTCATCTTGGGAAGCACCGGGTCCATCGGAACCCAGGCGCTCGATGTGATTCGTCGCAATGATGACGACTTCACCGTCGTTGCGTTGGCTGCCGGTGGCGCTGATGTGGCAGCTCTGGCCAGTCAGGCCGCCGAGTTCAATGTGACGGCCGTCGCCATCGCCGACCCATCGCGGGAGGTGGCTCTGCGCGAGGCCCTGACCGCGTACGGATCACCGGCGCGTGTCTACGTCGGCCCCGATGCGGCCGTCGAGGTGGCGGCGCTGCCAGGTGATGTGGTGCTCAACGGGATGACGGGTTCGATTGGTCTTGGTCCCACCTTGGCGGCGCTGAAAGCCGGCAGTGTTCTCGCCCTTGCCAACAAAGAGTCGTTGGTGGCCGGTGGCCCACTGGTGAAGGCGGCGGCCGCGCCGGATCAGATCGTCCCAGTGGATTCCGAGCATTCAGCACTCGCCCAGTGCCTGCGTGGTGGCACCTTCGATGAGGTGCGACGGCTCGTGCTCACCGCCAGTGGTGGACCATTTCGCGGACGGACGCGTGATCAACTTGAAGCGGTGACGGTCGAGCAGGCCCTGGCACATCCCACGTGGACGATGGGTCCGGTCGTCACGACGAATTCAGCCACCCTCGTGAACAAGGGTCTGGAGCTCATCGAGGCACATCTGCTGTTTGACATCCCGTTCGAGCGCATCGATGTGGTGGTGCACCCACAATCGATCGTCCACTCGATGGTGGAGTTCGTCGACGGTTCAACCCTGGCCCAGGCCAGCCCACCTGATATGCGACTTCCGATCGCCCTTGGGCTCACCTGGCCACATCGGGTCGCAGATGCGGCCCCGGGTCTTGACTGGACGGCCGCGGCAACCTGGACCTTCGAACCCCTTGATGAAACCGCCTTCCCAGCGATCAGTCTTGCCCGAAGGTCCGGTATCGCCGGAGGGTGTGCCCCAGCGGTGTTCAATGCGGCGAATGAGGAGTGTGTGGCCGCCTTCTTGGCCGGACGTCTGCCGTTCCTGGCGATCGTCGACACAGTGAGCGTGGTCGTTGAGGAGTATCTGGCTGGCAATCCGGGGAACCCAACTGGAGTCGCTGACGTTCTAAGTGCTGAGGAGTGGGCCCGCACCAGGGCGCGCGCAGTAACTGGGGAGTCCGTGTGACGCTCGCACTTGAGGTTCTCGGCTGGATCATCTTCCTGGTCGGTATCGGTGTCTCCATTGGCCTGCACGAGATAGGCCACCTCGTTCCAGCCAAGGCCTTCGGAGTGAAGGTCACGCAATACATGATCGGCTTCGGGCCCACCATCTGGTCCCGCAACAAGGGCGAGACCGAGTACGGAGTCAAGGCCATTCCCCTCGGCGGCTATATCCGGATGATCGGCATGTACCCGCCGGAGAAGGGCACGGACGGATCCACCCTTCGTGCGTCCACCACCGGAAGGTTCGGCACGCTCATCAACGATGCACGCCAGCAGTCGATGGACGAGATCGCGCCAGAGGATGCCAACCGAGTCTTCTACAAGCTCCCCGTCTTCAAGCGGATCGTGATCATGATGGGCGGCCCTGTCATGAACCTGGTCCTGGCCTTCATCTTCTTCTCGATCGTCATCGCCGGCATTGGCACTCCGCACATCACCAACACGATCGGCCAAGTTGTTCCCTGTGCCCCGACGGTCTCGCAGCCCTCCGGTGCGGCCGACACGTCAGGTGGCTGCACCGGCTCGTCGCAGACTCCAGCCGCAGCGGGTGGACTCAAGGCGGGCGACACCATCATCTCCTTCGATGGCAAGCCCGTGTCGTCCTGGACGGATGCACAGGCTGCTATTCAGGATGCCACGCCGGGCAGTGTTCCGATGGTGGTCGATCGCCATGGTTCGCATATTGCGCTGACGGTGCCCATGGCAACGATCGATGTACCGGTATACGACGCTCAGGGCAAGCCCACGGGGAAGACGCAGGCGCGAAACTTCCTGGGGGTATCGCCCGGTATCGCCCGTCAAGCAGAATCGATCACCACCGTGCCGGCATTCATGTGGGACACCTCCAAGCGTGCGGTGAGCACGATCGTCACACTTCCGGCCAGGCTGTGGGATCTGACGAGGCAGACCTTCACGTCTGAGACCCGCGATCCGAACGGCATCGTCGGCCCGGTGGGTGTGGGCCGCATCACCGGTGAGATGGTCGCACTTCAAAACACTCCAGTGTTGGACAAGGTGGCCGGTGTGCTCGGGCTTCTTGCGGGCCTGAATCTGTTCCTCTTCCTGTTCAACCTGATTCCACTACTGCCACTCGATGGTGGGCACGTCGCGGGCGCGATCTGGGAGTCGATCAAGCGGGGTTGGGCACGACTTCGACACCTGCCCGATCCTGGCCCGGTTGATATCGCCAAGGCACTTCCGCTCACCTACGCAATGTCGATCCTGCTTATGGCCATGGGAGCCGTTGTACTGCTTGCTGATCTCGTCAAGCCGATCACGCTGGGTGGCTGAAACTCGGGTGGCTGAACGTCGGCGGCTGGTCTGCGGGTTGGCTGAGCCCATATCGGGATGTCAACGGGCAGGTGTGAACGGATCAGGGGATGATGTACCCATGGACGTCTCACTCGGAATGCCTGCACTCCCACCTCCCGTCTTGGCGCCACGGCGCATCTCGCGCAAGATCACGCTGAAGCACCCGACCCACCCGGTCGAGGTGGGTGGTGGTGCCCCGATCTCCGTGCAGTCGATGTGCACCACCCTCACCTCGGATGTCAACGCCACCCTTCAGCAGATAGCCGAGCTCACCGCGGCAGGATGTCAGGCCGTGCGTGTTGCCGTGCCCTCGCAGGACGATGCGGATGCTCTGGCACAGATCGCCAAGAAGTCCGGGATCCCGGTCATCGCAGACATCCACTTTCAGCCTAAGTACGTCTTTGCTGCCATCGACGCAGGCTGTGCTGGGGTACGCGTGAACCCAGGCAACATCAAGCAGTTTGACGATCGGGTTGGCGAGATCGCCCGGGCCGCCAAGGATGCCGGTACGCCCATTCGCATTGGCGTCAACGCCGGGTCACTGGACAAGCGCCTGTTGGAAAAGTACGGCAAGGCCACACCGGAGGCGCTCGTCGAATCGGCCCTGTGGGAGTGCTCACTGTTCGAAGAGCACGACTTCCGCGATATCAAAATCTCCGTGAAGCACCACGATCCCGTGGTGATGGTTCAGGCGTACCGACTTCTGGCACAGCGGTGTGACTACCCACTGCACCTGGGTGTCACCGAGGCGGGCCCAGCTTTCCAGGGAACCATCAAGTCGGCCGTCGCCTTTGGTGCGCTGCTGGCCGAGGGAATCGGCGACACCATTCGCGTCTCCCTGTCGGCGCCTCCCATCGAGGAGGTCAAGGTTGGCAATCAGATTCTGGAGTCACTCAACCTGCGCGAGCGTGGGCTTGAGATCGTGTCCTGCCCGTCCTGTGGTCGCGCCCAGGTCGACGTTTACACCCTGGCTGAACAGGTCACCGCAGGCCTGCAGGATCTCAAGGTGCCGCTGCGGGTGGCCGTCATGGGTTGCGTTGTCAACGGCCCAGGTGAGGCTCGTGAGGCGGATCTCGGAGTGGCCTCAGGCAATGGCAAGGGTCAGATCTTCCGTCGAGGTGAGGTTGTCTCCACGGTGCCCGAGTCCAAGATCGTCGAGACCCTGATCGAGATGGCTCTTGAGATGGCCGATGAGATGGGGATCGACGCCGAGACCGGTGAGGTCTCGGTCGTCACCGTCTCCTAGGTTCCGGATCGCCGTGCTACCGAGTGCTGCCGATGTCAGGCACACTTGACCCATGACGACGGCGACGGCAGGTGTGCTGAGGGTTCTCTCACCCCGTGACCTCGATGCCGTGTACGGCCTGCTCGCCCAAGACCCGATCGCGCACTGCTTTGTTGCCTCCAGAGTCAAGGGCAGTGGACTTGACCCCTGGCGGCTGGGTGGGGAGCTCTGGGGGTGGTCACAGGACAGTGAGCTGGTGTCCCTGCTCTACCTCGGGGCCAATCTGGTTCCCGTGAGTACGACTCCGGAGGCGCGGCTGGCTTTTGCTGAACGCCTGCGTCGTCTCGGACGTCGGTGCTCCTCGATCGTGGGGCCAAGCCATGATGTGAGTGAATTGTGGTCGCTCATATCCGAGGCGTGGGGTCCGGTGCGCGAGATCCGCGCGAACCAGCCGCTGTTGTTCATGGACTCGGATTCAGACGTTATTCCCGACTATGGGGTTCGTCAGGTTCATGAAAGTGAGCTCGACATTCTCGTACCTGCCTGCGTCGCGATGTTCACCGAGGAGGTCGGTATCTCGCCGACCAGCGGTGGCGGCGGCGAGGCATACCGGGCCCGCATCCTGGAATTGATCCGGATGGGCCGTGCCTATGCGCGCATCGAGAACGGTCGGGTGGTCTTCAAGGCAGAGATCGGGGCAATCGGAGACGGGGTCTGTCAGGTGCAGGGGGTGTGGGTTGCCCCAGAACTGCGTGGCCAGGGTCTCGGTGCCCCCGGAATGTCATCAGTGGTGGCACTGGCGCGACGACAGGCTGCCCCGATCGTCAGCCTCTACGTCAACGACTACAACCTGCCCGCCCGAAGGCTCTACTCACGAGTTGGATTTCGTGACTCAGGCACGCTCACAACAATCCTGTTCTGAATCTGCGTGAGAGACTGGGCGAGTGCTACGTCGCCCCGCTCCCGACAGTCTGTGGGCGGATCCCAACTGGCGCCGGTATTGGCTCAGCCGGGTGGTCTCATACGTCGGCGGCACCATCACTTACGTCGCGGCACCAATCCTCGTCTACAGCCTGTCTCATTCAGCCCTGCTTACAGGCGTTACAACGGCGACCGAAGGTTTGCCCTACCTGATGTTCGGCCTGTACGCAGGCGCTATCGCAGACCGGATCGACCGTCGACGCATGATGGTTTCGTCCGACTTCATCAATGCCTTCGTGCTGGCAACCGTGCCCGTCGCTGCGATGCTGGGCAAGCTCACTGTCTGGCAGGTGATCCTGGTCGGATTCATCTCGATGTGCGTGTGGGTGTTCTACGACGCTGCCAACTTCGGGGCGGTGCCCACTCTGGTCGGGCGTGAGCGCATCAGCGCCGCGAACTCGGCTGTCTGGGGATCGACGCAGGTCTTCGATGTTGTGATGCCGGGGCTGGTGGGTGTTGTGGTGGCCTTCATCTACCCGGCAACCCTGTATTGGGTGAACGCATTCACGTTCCTTGCGTCGGCCTTTCTTGTTCGCAGCATCACAGCATCGCTCAATGGCTCCCGGGACGTGAGCAGCAGTGTGCGCGATGACGTGTTCACAGGTCTGAAATGGCTGTGGTCACACCCCTCACTCCGGGCTCTGACTCTCGTGGGAACGGCAACATCATTCGCTGTAAGTGCTCTCATGGGGCAACTGGTTCCGTTTGCTGATCTACACCTCGGGATCCGCCAGGGTGACCCTCGGTTGGGTGCACTGTTTGCCGTCTTCAGTTTCGGTGGGCTCTTCGGCACCCTGAGTCATCGCTATCTGAAGAAGTACTCCCCGGCACGGATCTCACTGGTAGCAACGAGTATCGAGGCAGTGATTCTTCTTGTGATCCCGTGGCCGTCTAACTGGGTCATCACCTGTGTGCTCACTTTCTTGTTCGGATTTGCGAACTTGCTGGCAGTAATCAACGTGATCAACTATCGCCAGGAGGAGACTCCGGAGGAGTTGCAGAGCCGGATCAACACCTCAGGGCGCATGCTGTCTTGGGGCGGGGGAGGACCGATTGGTGCCCTCGCCGGGGGGATCGTGGCCCACCAGACCTCTCCGGCGTTTGGCGTGTTCTTCGGTGCCTGTGTTCTTGCAGTGAGCACGGCGCTGGCATGGGGTTCAAGTCTTCGCTCGATTCCTGCGCTGCGCAGTCAGGCAGCCGTCAGAACTGTGAGCGCGGCTTCGTCCTAATGCGCGCGAAGTGTCGGTGAATGTACCGATATCCTGCTGTCTCGCGCGGGGACCTGCGCGCCATGGACCCAAGGAGCCATCGTGTTGATGCGTCTGTCGAATCTGTTCCTTCGCACGCTGCGTGAGGATCCGGCTGATGCTGAGGTGCCGAGCCACCGACTTCTCGTGCGTGGTGGCTACGTCCGAAGAGTTGCACCGGGAATCTTCTCGTGGCTGCCACTTGGCTACATCACCTACCGAAATGTCGAGCGCATCATTCGCGAAGAGATGGATGCGGCTGGTTTCCAGGAGGTGCACTTCCCTGCGCTTCTGCCGCGGGAGCCGTATGAGCAGACCAATCGGTGGACCGAGTATGGCGGCAACCTGTTCCGGTTGAAGGATCGTCGGGAAAATGACTACCTGCTTGGCCCGACTCATGAGGAGATGTTCACCCTGATGGTCAAGGGTGAGTATTCGTCCTACAAGGATCTGCCTGTTGCGCTCTACCAGATTCAGACGAAGTACCGCGATGAGGCACGTCCACGTGCCGGAATTCTGCGCGGTCGTGAGTTCGTCATGAAGGATTCCTACTCCTTCGATGTGTCTGATGAAGGTCTCCAGATCTCGTACGACAAGCATCGCGATGCCTATATCAAGGCATTCGATCGTCTGGGCCTGTCGTATGTGATCGTGTCGGCTACCTCAGGCGCCATGGGTGGTTCGGCATCCGAGGAGTTTCTAGCGCCATGTGATTCTGGTGAAGACACGTTCGTCAAGTGCACCTCATGTGACTATGCGGCAAATGTTGAAGCTGTTGTCACCCCGGTTCCGGCTGCCCTGCCGATCGACGAGGCGCCCGCGGCGCACGTTGAAGACACGCCGAACACACCCACAATCGAGTCGCTGGTCAACCATGCCAACGAGCATCAGCCGCGGGACGATCGGGCCTGGACGGCCGCTGACACGCTGAAGAATGTGGTGCTCACCGTCACTCTGCCGGATGCTTCGACCTACCCCTTGGTGGTTGGGCTCCCGGGTGATCGCGAGGTCGATATCAAGCGACTCGAGGCAGTGCTGCATCCGGGGGTTCCCGCGCCCATGGATGAAGCGGAGTTTGCCAAGCATCCTGCACTGGTCAAGGGCTATATCGGTCCCGAGGCGCTCGGTGAGAACTCCATCTCCAAGATCCGCTATCTCGTCGATCCGCGGGTGGTTGACGGCACGCGCTGGATCACCGGTGCCAATCAACCCGGTCGCCACGTCTTCGAGCTGACGATGGGTCGTGACTTCACCGCCGATGGCACCATCGAAGCGGCCGAGATCAAAGCCGGTGATGTGTGTCCGACCTGTGCCTCGGAGCTTGAGATCGCCCGGGGGATCGAGATCGGCCACATCTTCCAACTGGGACGCAAATATGCAGAGGCACTTGATCTCAAGGTGCTCGACGAGAATGGCAAGCAGGTTGTCGTCACCATGGGCTCATATGGAATCGGTGTCTCACGAGCGGTTGCCGCAATCGCCGAACAGAGCTACGACGAGCTGGGTCTGGTGTGGCCTCGGGAGGTTGCCCCCGCGGATGTGCACCTCGTAGCCACGGGGAAGGACGATGCCGTGTTCGACTACGCGGAGCAGTTGGCAACTTCCCTGGAACAGAGCGGTCTGCGCGTGATCTTTGATGATCGACGTCAGGCGTCCCCTGGTGTGAAGTTCAAGGATTCCGAGCTGCTCGGGGTTCCCACGATCGTGGTCGTGGGGAAGGGCCTGGCTGAGGGCATCATCGAGATCAAGGATCGTGCCACTGGTGAGCGTTCGGATGTCTCGGTCGATGATGCTGTAGATCGCATCATCAGTGCCTGTCGCAGCTGACGTGCAGGATTTGGTCGGGGTTGCCCCACTTACCCTGGTATTCCTGCTCATCTCGGCCGGATTGGCCGGGTGGGTTGATGCCGTGAGCGGTGGTGGTGGTCTGATCCAGCTCCCTGCGCTGCTCGTCGGATTGCCGCAGGCCGCGCCGGCGACGGTGCTTGGGACAAACAAGTGCTCGTCGATTATCGGAACGACGGCGGCTGCCAACACCTACCGTCGGGCGGCCGTCAATGATCTGCGCACGGCGGTGCCGATGGCGGTCGCAGCCTTTTTCGGCTCTGCTCTGGGAGCCCATCTGGCATCGCGAATCCCGAGCAGTTACTTCAGGCCGCTGGCGCTCGTACTCCTGATCATCGTGGGGGCGTGGACTCTACTTCGTCCTGCCCTCGGCGAGGATCAGGAACTGCGCTGGCATGGAACTGAGAATCATGTGCGACACGGGATCGCTGCCGTTGCCATGGGTGGAGTGATCGGGACGTACGACGGAGTGTTCGGTCCGGGGACCGGAACATTTCTGGTCTTCGGGCTGGTGTGGTTGCTCGGCTACTCGTTTCTGAATGCGTCTGCGATCGCCAAGGTGGTCAATGTTTCGACGAATCTGGCCGCCATCATCGTGTTTGGTCTCGGTGGTCATGTGCTCTGGATTCTTGGAATCACCATGGGAATGGCGAATCTGACCGGTGCGGTGCTCGGCGCGCGCACTGCGGTGCGCAAGGGCTCGGGATTCGTACGCTTGGTATTCCTGAGCGTGGTCGGTCTCCTGCTCCTGAAGATCGGCTACGACATCTTCATCCACTGAGCAATGTGGTCGCGCTACTTCGCTCCCGGCCAGATGGGTGCCTCACCTGTCCACGACGTGGAACGCACCGAGCAGGCGACGCTTACCAGCGCAGCCGAATTGCGGTCGGCTCCTTTGCTCGCCGACGCAACAGCGGCCCACTGCCCGCTCAGGCGATCTTCGACCAGGGCGGCAAGTTCCCGAGCCTGTGTTGCTGTGGTCACGTCATGGGGCAGCTCGTAGATTGCAGCTGCCGCTGCCGGGGTACCGCCTAGGCCATTGATCGAGGCCCGAAGTCGGTCCCGTTGCTGACGATGCTCTGCCATCACTGCCAGCGCCCGCTTCTCCTGCGATCCGGTGAGATGCGCAGCAATGATGCCGTACGCGTAGATCGCCGCGTATTCACCGGACAGGGTGAGGTTGAGTGCATCGATGTCAGCCACTGGCCATCATCCTCAGGGCTTCTGCTGCTGCGGCACTGCCGGCAGCAGACAAGACGAGAAGGCGCGCGAGTTCGGGGTCCACTGCCTTACTTGCCTGCTCTATGAGCATCGTCGATGAGGACAGCTCGGCCTTGCGCAGGCCCTTGAGGCCGACAGGTTCAGTGGACGCGTTGGCGGAGGGAGCCGCATCAGCACTCGTCGGAACCACCTGACCGGCCGGGTTGATGGCCTGCCCGTATGCGACGTGACGACTGCCCAGCGTGGTGACATTCGAGGCAACCGCGGAAGGGACGTCGGCATTCGCGTATAGGGCGACCAATCGGCGCTGCTCTGCGCCAACCTGGTCGCGAAGTGCACGATCCGGATCCTCGGGTCCTCCGGGTGAGGTGGGGGTTGACTGCCCACCCGACGATGTTGTGCAACCTGCCACGGCTGCGGCCAGCCCGCCGACCACGGTAACCCGCAGCATTTCCCGGCGGGAGACGGTTGCGGTGGACCGAGACATGATCCAAGCCTCTCATGGGGAGCCCGTCGGGATAGTTCCCGGTTGGTCTCGGATCGGCCACATTCACGCTTCAGACGTGCGCACCACTAGACTTCGAACACAACCGAACGCACAACAGAACCTGACAACAGAACCACACAACAGCACAGCACCATCGGTGCGAGGAGGAGACTCATGTCCGGCTCGCAGTCCCGTCCCCCCGGACGCAACGCCCTGGCCAAACAGCGGGATGCCGTTATCGCCCTGCTCGAGCCGTCGGTGCAGGCAGAGGGGTTCTACCTCGAGGATGTCGACCTGCGTTCTGTTGGTCGCCGCCTAGTCTTACGCATCCTCGTCGATACCGATACCGGCGTAAACCTCGATGATGTGGCGAAGGCATCGCAGACCATTTCCACACTGCTCGATGAGAACGACCCCTTCGATGATGAGTCGTACACCCTTGAAGTGTCCTCACCCGGGGTTGACCGCCCACTAACTCTGCCTCGTCACTGGGTGCGCAACACGGGTCGTCTCGTGCTGATCACGCTGACCAATGGCACGCAGGTCACTGGGCGGGTAGCGGGGATCGATGGCGATGTTGTCACACTGACCATCGAGAACAAGGGCCGCACGTCAGCGCGGGATGTGCTCCTTGCAGATATCACCAAGGCTGTGGTGCAGATCGAGTTCTCACGCGTCGATAGCGCCCAGCTCGAGCCCCTCACGGAGGCTGAAGAAGCCGATGGTGACTCCGATGAGACCGATGACGTAGACGACAGCGAGGAGATCTGATCATGGACATCGATATGAGCGCACTGCGGGCTCTGGTCCGTGATCGTGAACTGTCCTTCGATCTGATCGCTGAGACCCTTGAGCAGGCACTCCTGCTCGCGTATCACCGCACCGAGGGTGCATCACAGCATGCTCGGGTTGAGTTCGATCGTAAGACCGGTCACGTCACGGTGTGGGCTCGAGACGACCACGATGGCACTCTCGGCCCCGAGTATGACGATACCCCCGACGATTTCGGTCGAGTTGCAGCCGCAACCGCGCGAGGAGTGATCCTGCAACGCCTTCGAGAGGCCGAGGACGACGCCACGTTCGGCGAATTTGATGGATCCGAGGGCAATCTGGTGTCTGGCCTGATCCAACAGGGCAATGACCCGAAGATGGTGCTGGTGGATCTGGGCAAGGTTGAGGGGGTGATCCCACCTCAGGAACAGGTGCCGGGGGAGAAGTACACCCATGGCACTCGCATCAAGTGCCATGTCGTGTCAGTGGCCAAGGGACCGCGTGGTCCCAAGGTAACCCTGTCACGTACGCACCCCAATCTTGTGCGATCCCTGTTTGCACTGGAGGTACCTGAGATCGCTGATGGATCAGTGGAGATCACCTCGATTGCTCGGGAGGCGGGGCACCGTACGAAGATCGCCGTGCGATCGACGGTGGAGGGTCTCAACGCCAAGGGTGCCTGTATCGGGCCACTTGGTCAGCGGGTGCGCGCAGTCATGAGTGAACTACATGGCGAGAAGATCGATATCGTCGACTGGTCTGATGACCCGGCCGAGATGGTTGCCCATGCGCTATCTCCAGCCCGCGTTTCGTCGGTCACCGTCGTGGATGAGGCAGCCCGAGCAGCTCGGGTGATCGTGCCCGACTATCAGCTCTCCCTGGCCATCGGTCGGGAGGGGCAGAATGCACGCTTGGCGGCACGTCTGACCGGCTGGCGCATCGATATTCGACCCGATACCGCGCCAGGTGAATCACTTGGCCGTGCCCTGGGGGAGCCCCCTGGCGACGTCTCCGGACACGTGGATGAGGTTGTGGAAGCCGACTCGGATGACGGGCGTGACTGAACGGTCACCTGACGCGGTAGACTACTCACAGGTCGCTGCGACCAAAGCCTCCACACATGTGCCGACGCGCACGTGTGTGGGCTGCCGCGGGAAGGGCGATCGAGCTGAATTGCTCCGTGTGGTTGCTGTCGGGAACCAGCTGATTCCCGATCTGAACGCTCGGCTTCCAGGGCGTGGTGCGTGGGTGCACCCCGATCAGGAATGTCTGGCGATGGCCGTGCGGCGACGAGCGTTTCCACGGGCCCTGCGGGTTCCAGGACCGCTTGAGGAGACAGCCCTACAGCAGTACCTGCAAGATCAGAAAGAGTAAGAAAACTGACCACTGTCCACCGAGTTTCGGGGAGCAAGAAGCCATGAGCACCCGATGAACGCCCAGCGATGAGCGTGTCCGTGCACGTCTAAGTGGTCCGGTGAGAACCCGGGCCAAAGCATAGGAGAACTGTGTCCAAGGTTCGGGTCTACGAGCTCGCAAAGGAGCTCGGAGTCGAGAGCAAGGTCATTGTGGCCAAGCTCCAAGAGATGGGTGAGTTCGTTCGTTCGGCTAGTTCGACGATCGAGCCCCCGGTAGTACGTCGTCTTCGTGAGGAGTACCCCGCTGCTGCGGCCGCTCCGGAAAAGCCGAAGCCGGCGCCAAAGCCAAAGCCGAAGCCAGCAGCCCCCAAAGTGGTTGAGGCTGCCGTTGAGGTGGAGGCGGCACCCGCCAAGCCCAAGCCGGCACCAAAGCCGGCCGCGCCCAGCCCCGCTGAGGTCGTTGCCCCAGAACCGCCGGCTCCAAGTGTCCCCGCCCCAGCTGCCAGCGCTCCGGCTGCACCAGCCCGTCCTGCCGCCACGCCCGTCCGTCCTGCTGCGCCGGGCCAGACTGCTCCACGGCCTCCGCGGCCCGGCAACAACCCCTTCACTCAGCGCCCGGATGAGGCACCGGCACGGCCTGCACCGGTTCCTGGTGCACCACGTCCACCGCGCCCAGGCAACAATCCGTTCACCGACCGCAGTGGTGATCGTGGCGATCGCGGGGATCGTGGAGTTCCCGGTGCTCCGCGCCCACCACGGCCCGCAGGTGGAGTGCCCGGCGCCCCTCGCCCCAACCCGGGGATGATGCCGGGTTCACGTCCGGATCGTCCAGATCGTGGCCCGCGTCCCGGTGGTGCTGGTGCACCTGGTGGACGTCCCGGTGGCGGTCGTCCCGGTGGCGGAGGTGGTGGATTCTCGCCACGTCCCGGTGGCGGAGGTGGTGGATTCTCCGGCGGTCCGGGTGGCGCACCTGGTGGTCCCGGTGGACCTGGTGGGCCTGGCGGAGGTGGCCGTCCGGGTCCAGGTGGTCGCGGTACCACCGCGGGTGCATTCGGACGTCCCGGTGGCAAACCCACTCGCGGGCGCAAGAGCAAGCGCGCCAAGCGTCAAGAATTCGACAACATGTCAGCACCCTCACCCACGGGTGAGATTCGGCCGATGGGCCAGGGGCAGACGGTCAGACTTCCCCGTGGGGCAAGTCTGACGGACTTTGCCGACAAGGTGGATTTGAACCCAGCCGTCCTGGTGACTGTTCTGTTCAAACTCGGCGAGATGGTCACGGCGACCCAATCGGTGAGCGATGACACTCTCATGCTGCTCGGTGCCGAACTCAACTTCGATGTTCAGGTCATCAGTCCCGAGGATGAGGATCGCGAACTCCTGGAGAGCTTCTCACTTGAGTTCGGTGAAGATGAGGGTGACGATTCTGATCTGGTGGCCCGGCCACCAGTGGTCACCGTCATGGGTCACGTCGATCACGGTAAGACCCGACTTCTGGATGCGATTCGCAATACCAACGTCGTATCCAAGGAGGCTGGTGGCATCACTCAGCACATCGGTGCCTACCAGATCGTCACCCGTGAGGAGACAGACGAGCCTCGTGCAATCACGTTCATCGACACCCCGGGTCACGAGGCCTTCACGGCCATGCGTGCCCGTGGTGCTCAGGTAACGGATATCGCCATCCTGGTGGTAGCCGCAGATGATGGTGTGAAGCCGCAGACGATTGAGGCGCTCAACCACGCCAAGGCCGCCGATGTGCCGATCGTGGTTGCAGTCAACAAGATCGACAAGGAGGGCGCTGATCCCACCAAGGTGCGCGGTCAGCTCACTGAGTACGGCCTTGTACCTGAGGAGTACGGCGGCGACACCATGTTCGTCGATGTGTCTGCCAAGGGTGGTATTGGCATCGAGGATCTGCTCGAGGCCATCCTGCTCACGGCCGATGCTGCGCTCGATCTTCGTGCCAATCCGAATCAGGATGCGCAGGGTGTCTCGATTGAGGCTCATCTCGATCGAGGTCGTGGTCCGGTTGCAACGGTTCTCGTTCAGCGCGGAACCCTGCGTCCTGGCGACTCGATCGTCGTGGGCGATGCCTACGGTCGTGTGCGTGCCATGCTCGATGAGCATGGTGAGCCGCTCGAGTCGGCTGGACCTGCTCGCCCCGTTCAGGTCCTCGGCCTCACGTCCGTCCCGGGCGCGGGTGACAACTTCCTGGTTGTCGATGAAGACCGCACAGCACGACAGATTGCCCAGACTCGTGCTGCGAGAGAGCGCAATGCGGCACTCGCTCAGTCACGTGGTCGTCGGACCCTTGAGGACTTCCTCAAGACCCTCGAGCGTGGCGAGACCCAGGAACTCAAGCTCATCCTCAAGGGTGATGTGGCCGGTTCTGTTGAGGCGTTGGAAGACGCCCTGGTCAAGCTCGATGTTGGCGAGGACGTGTCACTGCGCGTCATCGACCGGGGTGTGGGTGCGATCACGGAGAGCAATGTCATGCTCGCCGCGGCGTCTGATGCGGTCATCATCGGCTTTAATGTCCGGCCAGAGGGCAAGGCTCGAGATCTGTCCGAGCGTGAAGGTGTTGATATTCGCTACTACACCGTCATCTACTCGGCCATCGACGATATCGAGGCTGCCCTCAAGGGTCTGCTCAAGCCTGAGTTCGAAGAGGCAGCGCTCGGCAGTGCCGAGGTGCGTGAGGTATTCCGTTCCAGCAAGTTCGGCAATATTGCCGGATGTCTAGTTCGCACCGGGGTCATCCGACGCAATGCCAAGGCTCGGCTGGTTCGCGATGGCGTCGTCGTTGCCGAGAACCTGTCGATCGAGTCGCTTCGTCGATTCAAGGATGACGCCACTGAAGTTCGCGAGGGCTTCGAATGTGGTATCGGCCTCGGCTCGTTCAACGACATCAAGACCGATGACGTGATCGAGACGTACGAGATGCGCGAGAAGCCACGCGCCTAGGTACATGAGCCTTGGTCCGGACACCTGGTGGTGCTCGGACCAAGGCTGCACCTGGATGAGGGCAACCCGCATCACAGATCTACCCACCTGCCATCTTCAGAAAGGATGAGGACATGGCTGACCCGGCTCGCGCCCGCAAACTTGCTGATCGCATCAAGGTGATCGTTGCTGAGACGCTGGAGCAGCGCATCAAGGATCCGCGGCTCGGTTTCATCACAGTCACCGATGCCCGTGTTACCGGTGACCTTCACGATGCCACGGTCTACTACACCGTCTACGGCAGTGATGAGGAGAAGGCGTCCACTGCGGCAGCCCTTGATAGCGCCCGAGGCATCCTGCGCAGTGAAATCGGCCGTCAGACAGGGGTCAGATTCACACCGACCCTCACATTCATCGCCGATGCTGTTCCGGAGAACGCGGCGGCAATCGATGACCTGCTCCATGTTGCGGCTATGGCTGATGCGCGCGTACATGCTCAGGCCGCGGCTGCTACATATGCCGGTGACGCTGATCCCTACCGCAAGCCAAGGGAGATTGATGATCTCGCCGAGGACGACTCAGATGATGAGCAAGACGTATCTTTCGATGACCCAACGGATGTTGATGGTGACGACACCGTAGTAGGCGTCGAGTAGAGATGACATGGACGACCGCACCCACTGATGCTGACTGGCAGACCGTCGTTGACATGCTTGTCGGTGGTGGTCCTGTCCTGCTGCTTGCCCACGTTGCTCCGGACGCTGATGCGGTTGGCTCAGCACTGGCCGCCGGAATCGCCTTGGATCGACTCGGAATCTCCGTGCAGGTTTCATTCGGCGACGATCCGTTCGAGATTCCCCGAGTTCTTCGGGGCCTGCCCGGTCAACAGCTCCTCAGAGCACCGGGGGAACTCACACCTGCAAACTCGGTGGTCACCTTCGACGTGAGTTCCATCGATCGGCTCGGCATCCTGGCATCCACCGCGGCGGCGACTCCCAACTTCGCTGCAATCGACCACCATGCGTCATATACGGGTTTCGCGCCGGTCTCCGTCGTCGATACCACCGCTCCTGCGACAGCGGTGATGACCCTCGAGTTGGTCGATCGGCTTGGTGTTGAGCTCGATGCAGAGATCGCCACCTGCATCTACGCGGGTCTGATCACCGATACCGGTTCGTTCCGATACTTCGGTACGACTCCTCAGACGCACCACATCGCGGCACGACTTCTGGGCACCGGGATTCGGCACGACATCATCTCCCGGCACATCTACGACGATGAGCCCTTCGCAGCCGTCAAACTTCTGGGAGTTGCGCTGTCCCGTTCTGAACTCGACCGGGAGGCCGTCAATGGTCTGGGCTTGGTCAGCACCTATGTCACAGCACAGGATCGAGACGTACTGGGTCTGCCTATCGATGCGGTGGAGCGGGTCATCGATGAACTGCGGGTTGCCACTGAGTCAGAGGTGGCCTGCGTCATGAAAGAGGAAGACCTGGGCGCTTGGCGGGTCTCCCTGCGAAGTAAGGGTCGGGTGGACGTCTCCGCTGCCACCGTGCAGCTTGGTGGCGGTGGGCATCGATTCGCCGCGGGCTACACCAGAGTTGGTGAGCGCAGTTGCGTTCTCGATGAGCTCGTGGCGGTTCTTTCATCCCTTCCGCACCTGGCCGAGTAGCGATGGCCCGCGGACCACGGGAGCGAACTGCCGCTGATGGGATTGTTGTTGTCGACAAGCCGGCGGGTATGACCAGTCATGACGTGGTGTCCCGCATGCGTCGTCATGTGGGCAGTCGGAAGGTCGGGCACGCCGGTACGTTGGATCCGATGGCCACAGGTGTGCTGATCATCGGGGTTGAGCGCGCGACTCGACTCCTGGGACACCTGATGCTCACCGACAAGACGTACACGGCCACGATTCGTCTGGGGGTTGCCACCCACACTGACGACGCTGAGGGCGAGGTGCTGGCGATTGCAGATGCGTCGGGCGTCACTGATGCGGCCGTGCATTCGGCAGTGGCAGCGTTGACCGGCGAGATCATGCAGCGCCCATCCTCTGTGTCTGCGATCAAGGTGGACGGGGTGCGCTCATACGACCGGGTGCGGTCAGGGCAGGAAGTTGTTCTCGATGAACGTCCGGCGACCGTGTCTCGCTTCGACATCAAGATGATCCGGCGAGGTGAGCAGATCATCGATCTTGATGTCATCGTCGACTGCTCGGCGGGAACCTACATCCGGGCTCTGGCCCGTGATCTCGGTGCAAGTCTTGGCGTTGGTGGCCATCTGACTGCGTTGCGCCGTACCCGGGTGGGTGCGTTCACGATCGATCAGGCGCTGACCCTGGACGAACTTGAGGAGACGCGGAGCGGCGGTGGTGAGGTGATCATGCCGTTGGCGCAGGTGGTGGCCGCCACCTTCCCTGTTGTTTCAGTTGACGCTGACACCGCCACGCAGGTGCTGCGCGGTACTCGGATCCCGGTTGAACCAGGTGCACAGATTCAGGGTGGGGGAGTCGTCGGACTCTTCACCTCCGATGGTCGAGTCCTGTCGATAGCCGAGCCGAGAGACGGTGTGTACGCGCATCTGGTGGTCTTCTCCTGAAGAATGCGCGTGTTAGCCCTATTGGTACCGGAGGATTCATGACGCTGCTGGATCGTGATGAGCGCAGTGTGGCTGGCGTTGAGAAGCTGCGCTTCTTTCCACTCGCAGTCGTCGGTGGGCAGGGTTCCTGGTTGATCGAGGAGGGCGGTCGACACCTTCTCGATCTCAGTGCCAGTTGGACAGCGGCGGGCCTCGGGTACGGGCACCCCCGGGTGGTGGAGGCAGTCAGCCAAGCCATCGCCAACCAGCCAGGAGCCGGTGGTATCTCGTCGGTAAGTGCGCCGGCTGTCTCGCTCGCCGAAAACCTGCTCTCCATCACGCCCATCGCTGAACTGGACGCACGCGTGTATCTCGGCAACTGCGGGTCCGATGCAAATGACGTGGCTCTGCGAGCATGTCGGGCTGCCACCGGACGTTCACACCTCCTGGCCTTCCGAGGCGGCTACCACGGTGGGTTTGGGGTGGCCATGGGGGTCAGTGGTGTCTATATCGAAGCCGGAACTCCGGCCGCGGCCGACTCGACGCTGCTGCCGTACCCCGCAGCGGCGGACCAGGTCCCTGCGTCACTTGCGGCTTTGGATGTGGCACTGTCCGGGGGTGATGTTGCCGCCCTCATCCTCGAGCCAATCCAGAGTGATGGCGGAATCATCGTGCCGCCCCGAGGATTCTTGACCGAGGTGGTGGCTCGCTGTCGCGCTGCCGATGTCCCGGTGATCTGTGACGAAGTGAAGGTGGGCCTGGGTCGTACCGGGTGGCTCCACGCCTTCCAATACGACGGGGTTCGACCCGATATCGTCACCTTCGGCAAGTCACTCGGTGGTGGCCTCCCGCTGTCTGCGGCGGTGGGACCGGCGTCGATCCTGGACGGTCCAGCCGCCTCGGCGCTGTTGACCACCGCCGGTAATCCCGTGTGTGCGGCGTCGGGTCTCGCGGTGCTCAAGGCCATCGAGGATGAGGGGCTGACGCGGCGTGCAGAACTTGTCGGTGAGCGAATCCGGGGAGGACTGCAGGAGCTGTCGCCCGTCGGAATGGGGACGCTGCGCGGGCGTGGGCTCACCATTGGCGTACCTATCGTCGACGCAGATGGGCGCCCGTCGGCGGTGATGGCCCGCAAGGTTTGCTACCGCGCATGGCAACTGGGTGCGGTGGTGTTCTATGTCGGGGGATCGATCCTCGAGGTCACCCCACCGCTCGTGATCACCGATGAGGACGCGGATCTCGGCGTTGAGATTCTGGGGCGCGCCATTGCAGAGGCGGATTCCGTCACCGATGCCGAGGTGGCACCATTCACCGGCTGGTAGTCGCGCCGCATTCACACTTTTCTTCCTGCAATGGCAAGGTATGACTGTGCAACGGTGGAATGGCCTGGAGCAGGTACCTGACGATCAGCCTCGGTCTGTCGTGTGCATCGGTGTCTTTGACGGAGTCCATCGCGGGCATCGCGCGATTATCAGTCGCGCTGTTGAGTATGCGCACACCCTTGACGCACCGGCCGTGGTCATCACCTTTGATCCTCATCCGAGCGAGGTCATCCGACCAGGTACTCATCCAGGTCTCCTGTCGACCGTAGATCAGCGATGTGAGCTTCTGGAAGAACTGGGCGTGGATGGAGTCTGCGTACTGCCGTTCACCATGGACCTTGCCGCACTTTCCCCACAGGAGTTCGTGGATCATGTTCTTGTTGACCGCTTCCATGCTCTCGGTGTGGTTGTTGGAGCAAACTTCCGGTTTGGGAATCGAGCGGCTGGAGACACCGAACTGCTGGGTGAACTCGGCCTGAGTCGAGGCTTCATGGTCGATGCCGCGCCTCTGGTGGCTGGAACAGGTGGCACGTGGTCGTCCACCTATGTTCGCGGGCTGGTAGCCGCGGGCGATGTCGCCTCGGCCGGATTGTCACTCGGACGCCCCCATCGAGTTGAGGGGCTGGTGGTTCACGGTGACAAGCGTGGTCGGGAACTCGGCTTCCCGACGGCCAATCTCGGGACGATCGAACATGCGGCCATTCCGGCAGATGGGGTCTACGCAGCCTGGCTCGTAGACGACCCATATGGTGATCAGCCCCAGCGGTACCCTGCTGCGGTCAGCATCGGAACGAACCCGACCTTCGACGGGGTGATCGGACGTCGGGTCGAGGCGTACGTCTTGGATCGCACCGACCTGGATCTGTACGACCACAGGGTCGCCCTGGACTTCGTCGATCGGATTCGCGGTCAGGTCAAGTTCGAGGGGATCGAGCCGCTGATCGTCCAGATGAATTCCGATGTCGACAAGACTCGGGAGGTTCTCGGCCTGACAGCAGGTTCAGGCCTCTGACCTGCGCTAACAAGGCCGATTGGGTCGATCTGAGCCCTGTGGGATAAAGTTCGGGGTGACGGTTGTGGGGTTGGCGCCCCGCGATTCGTGTCCAGGTATGCGCGCAAGGCGCATCCGTAACGCGCCTGAAGAGGAATACATGTCGCTCGACGCCGAGAAGAAGACCGCAATCATCGCCGAATACGCCACCAAGCCTGGCGACACCGGCTCACCTGAGGTTCAGATTGCACTTCTGACCAATCGCATCAACGAACTTACTGAGCATCTCAAGACGCACAAGCATGACCACCACGGTCGTCGCGGACTGCTCCTGCTGGTCGGACAGCGTCGCCGACTGCTCAAGTACCTGACCAAGACCGACATCGAGCGTTACCGTTCAATCATCGAACGTCTCGGTATCCGTCGCTAAGGTGCAGGCAGGGTGGGTGACCCGCGGGTCGCTCACCCCCTCACAGCGCACGATGCGCTAGAAATGAAGACGTGCACCATCCATAACTGAATAGCCATCTGGTCGTGGCAGACGGCTACGACCAAAGACGAACCGTCGGAATCGGGAGCGATCGCTCTAGAGCCCCAGTCGTCGGTCTTCGGTAGTGGCATTCGGGCGCAGTCGAGTCTCTCGCAGGAGTGAGCCGACCCGCGGCCCGCGTGCTTCGATCGATGACCGGCCTCCTGCCGACTGTCAGGCACTCCCGCGCTCGCTCTTGTTTCCATGATGAAACAAGGAGGGCACCCCGTGGAGGGTCCCGAGATCCAATCCGCCGAAGCCATCATCGACAATGGCGCCTTCGGCACTCGAAAGGTTCGCTTCGAGACAGGTCGACTCGCCCGCCAGGCTGCTGGTTCGGCTGTGGTCTACCTTGACGACGAGACAATGCTGCTCTCGGCTACCACTGCCGGCAAGAGCCCCAAGGATCAGTTCGATTTCTTCCCGCTCACCGTTGACGTCGAGGAGCGGATGTACGCCGTCGGGCGTATCCCCGGCTCGTTCTTCCGTCGCGAAGGTCGTCCGTCTGAGGATGCGATTCTCACCTGCCGCCTGATCGACCGTCCGCTGCGCCCATCATTCGTGAAGGGTCTGCGCAATGAGGTTCAGGTCGTTGTCACCGTGATGGCTCTGAACCCCGATCACCTGTACGACGTGGTTGCCATCAATGCTGCATCGATGTCGACGCAGATTGCCGGCCTGCCGTTCAGTGGGCCCATCGGTGGAGTTCGCGTTGCTCTGATCAACAACCAGTGGGTGGCCTTCCCAACTCACTCGGAGCTCGAGCAGGCCGTCTTCGACATGGTTGTGGCCGGTCGAATCGTTGGTGACGATGTCGCGATCATGATGGTTGAGGCTGAGGCCACTGAGCACACCATCGAACTCGTTCGCGGCGGTCTCACCGCACCGACTGAGGAGGTCGTCGCCCAGGGTCTGGACGCATCGAAGGTGTTCATTCGTGCACTATGCGAGGCCCAGAGTGAGCTGGCAGCCCAGGTGTCCAAGGAGACTCAGGAGTTCCCACTCTTTGTGGACTACCAGCCAGATGCTTTCGCGGCCGTTGAGGCTGCTGTCAGCACCGAGCTTGCTGCTGCGCTCACGATCGCGGGCAAGCAGGAGCGCGAGGATGAGCTCGACCGCGTCAAGGAACTGGCCGGCGAGCGCCTGGCCGCTGATTTCGAGGGTCGTGAAAAGGAAGTCAGTGCCGCTCTTCGCTCGCTGACCAAGAAGCTGGTGCGCCAGCGCGTCCTTCGCGACAAGGTCCGCATCGATGGCCGTGGCCTTACCGATATCCGCACCCTGTCTGCCGAGGTTGATGTCGTACCGCGTGTTCACGGTTCGGCATTGTTCGAACGTGGTGAGACCCAGATCCTGGGCATCTCGACGCTCAACATGCTCCGCATGGAACAGCAGCTCGACACCCTCAATCCCGAGACTCGCAAGCGCTACATGCACAACTACAACTTCCCGCCCTACTCAACGGGTGAGACGGGTCGTGTTGGTTCACCGAAGCGTCGTGAGATCGGCCATGGTGCACTCGCTGAGCGCGCACTCGTTCCCGTGCTTCCGACCAAGGACGAGTTCCCCTACGCGATCCGTCAGGTGTCCGAGGCTCTCGGCTCGAACGGCTCCACATCGATGGGTTCGGTCTGCGCCTCAACCATGTCCCTGCTGAACGCGGGTGTTCCGCTCAAGGCGCCGGTGGCTGGTATCGCCATGGGTCTGATCTCTGACGATGTCGACGGCACAACCGAGTACGTCTCGCTCACCGACATCCTCGGTGCCGAGGATGCCTTCGGTGATATGGACTTCAAGGTTGCCGGCACCCGCGAATTCGTCACCGCACTTCAGCTCGACACGAAGTTGGACGGTATCCCGGCGTCGGTTCTGGCCGGTGCGCTCACCCAGGCCCGTGATGCACGTCTGGCGATCCTCGACGTGATGATGGAGGCCATCGATCGTCCCGATGAGATGTCTCCGTTTGCACCTCGTATCATCTCGATCCAGATTCCGGTCGACAAGATCGGCGAGGTCATCGGCCCGAAGGGCAAGATGATCAACCAGATTCAGGATGAGACTGGTGCAGAGATCACGATTCAGGATGACGGCACGATCTACATCGGTGCCGTCGATGGGCCCAAGGCTGAGGCTGCCCGTGCGCAGATCAACGCCATCGCCAACCCGCACATGCCTGAGATCGGCGAGCGCTACCTCGGGACGGTCGTCAAGACCACTCCGTTCGGTGCGTTCGTCTCGCTCATGCCTGGTAAGGATGGCCTGCTCCACATCTCCAAGCTGCGCAGTCTTGCTGGTGGCAAGCGCGTCGACAATGTTGACGATGTTGTCTCCATCGGTCAGAAGGTGCTCGTTGAGATCACCGAGATCGATGCTCGCGGCAAGCTCTCGCTGAGCCCTGTTGATGAGAGTGCAGAGGGTGCCGAGGCGCCGGCTGCCGATGCTGGCTCAGATAGCGACGAGGCCTAGATCTTGGCGAAGTCTGCACGTTCAACTGTGGGCACAGGGCATCGTCCTGTGCCCACAGCACGTGAGCAGAAGGCAGGGTCAACGCGAACTCTGCTGACTGAAGAGGGTGCTGTCGTCCGTCGTACCGTTCTTCCCAGTGGTCTACGAATCGTCACTGAGAATGTGCCGGGCGTTCGTTCAGCTGCCTTCGGGATCTGGGTTGGTGTCGGGTCCAGAGATGAAACTCCGGCGCAGGCAGGTGCCGCCCACTACCTTGAGCATCTGCTGTTCAAGGGCACAGCACATCGAACCGCACTTGACATCTCATCTGCGGTGGACGCGGTGGGTGGTGAGTTGAACGCCTTCACCAGCAAGGAGCTCACCTGCTTCTACGCACGAGTGCTCGATGCTGATCTGCCGATGGCCATGGATGTTGTCAGCGATGTCGTCACCTCCGCACTGCTGCGCGATGAAGATGTTGATGCAGAGCGCGACGTCATCCTTGAAGAGATCGCCATGCGCGATGACGATCCAGGCGACCTCGTTCATGAAGAGTTCGCTGATGCGATGTACGGCCACACCTCACTTGGGCGGCCGATCCTCGGCACGGTAGAGACCATCGAGGCGATCACTCCGCGCAATATTCGCACGTTCTACAAACGGCAGTACCAGGCGCCAAATCTGGTCGTTTCCGCGGCTGGAAATGTCGATCATGCCGAGGTTGTTCGAGCGGTCAAGAAATCCTTTGCCCGGGCCGGATTCCTTGATACGGAAGCTCTTCCAGCTGAGCCTCGAGGCGGCCGCCTGCGTACCAAGGGTGCGGGACATGTGCGCGTGTTCAACAAGGCGACTGAACAGGCCAATGTGGTGCTTGGTGTGCCTGGACTTGCGCGCGATGACGACCGTCGCTTTGCCCTTGGAGTCCTCAACGCCGCTCTCGGTGGTGGAATGAGCTCACGTCTGTTCCAGGAGATCCGGGAGAAGCGCGGTCTGGCGTATTCGGTCTTCTCCTTCACCTCGTCCTACGCCGACACCGGCATGTTTGGGGTATACGCCGGCTGCATTCCGAAGAAGGTTGATGACGTTCTTGGTATTGCGCGTGATGAGGTTGCCAAGGTCGCTGCATCGGGCATTACTGCTGACGAGTTGATGCGCGGCAAGGGTCAGATGCGCGGTGGACTGGTGCTGGGATTGGAAGACACCGGATCGCGCATGTCACGTATCGGGAAGGCAGAGCTGCTCACCGGGGATCTATGGTCAACAGCCGATGTGCTGTCTGCCATTGAAGCCGTCACCATTGATGACGTTCAGGCCGTGGCAGCATCACTGCTCGATGTGCAGCCAACCCTAGCTGTGATCGGACCATTCGAGCAGGATCGCGACTTTTCGTCAGCTGTCGGCTAGAAGTACGAGAGAGGGATCGTCATGACACTTCGGGTTGGTGTGATCGGGTCCAAGGGCCGCATGGGTGCCGAGGTGATGCGTGCTGTTGAGGCTGCTGACGACCTCGAGCTGGCGGTCGGCATCGATGTTGACGACGACCTTGAGGATCTCGAGGATGCTGGCGCCGATGTGGTTGTCGACTTCACTCACCCTGACGTGGTGATGGACAACCTCCAGTTCGTCATCGCAAACCGAATGCACGCCGTGGTGGGCACCACCGGATTCACTCCGGAGCGGCTCGACACCGTTCGCGGCTGGTTGCGTCAGGTGCCGTCCACAGGTGTGCTGGTTGCTCCCAACTTCGGAATCGGCGCGGTGCTCATGATGCACTTCGCTGCCAAGGCAGCCCCCTACTTCGAATCCGTCGAGATCGTCGAGCTCCACCACCCGGATAAGGCCGACGCCCCCTCCGGCACCTCCCGCGCCACCGCGGCGATGATCGCTGCCGCACGTGAGGGCAGGGGGGCCATGCCTGATGCAACATCCCAGGGGATCGAGGGTGCCCGTGGGGCCGAGGTTGATGGTGTGCGCATCCACTCGGTTCGTGCACGAGGTCTGCTCGCTCACCAGGAGGTGATCCTAGATCGGAAGAGCACACGTCTGAACTCCAGTCACGTTTCGGAATCTCGTATGCCGTCTTCTGCTTGAAAAAA
>CAXBQZ010000031.1:0-30537 GCA_963978055.1 uncultured bacterium | reverse complement strand
TCACCGGGGGCTTGATCACCGGACGCCGGATCATGGCCGCAGCGGCTGGCACGGTGAAGAAGGTGGCGCTCGAGCTCGGTGGCAAGAATCCAAACATCATCTTCGCCGATGCAGATCTAGAGGCCGCTATCGACAACGCAGCGACCGCGATCTTCCTGCACTCCGGCCAGGTGTGTTCTGCGGGCGCCCGCTTGATTGTTGAGGAGTCGATCCACGATCTGGTTGTCGATCGGGTTGTGGCCATCGCTGAATCAATTCGCTTAGGTGGTCCATTCGATGGACATGCTGAGTCTGGTGCGCTGATCTCCGCTGACCATCGGGCCAAGGTGGATGCCTATGTCCAGCGGGGCATCGCTGAAGGGGCCGTTCTCCGCTGTGGCGGCAAGGCACCGGACGGTGCTGAGTTTGCAGATGGCTATTACTACCTGCCCACTGTTCTTGATGGCTGCAACACCACCATGAGCTGTGTCCAGGATGAGTCCTTCGGGCCGGTTCTCACCGTGGAGACCTTTACAACGGAGGAGGAGGCCGTCCGATTGGGCAACGACACCATCTACGGGCTGGCCGGCGCGGTGTGGACGGGGGATGTGAACCGAGCCCAGCGAGTGGCTAACGCACTTCGTCACGGCACCATCTGGATCAACGATTATCACCCCTACCGACCGAGTGCCGAATGGGGTGGATTCAAGCAATCAGGTGTGGGACGGGAACTAGGAATTGCGGGCCTCGCCGAATATGTTGAGCCCAAGCACATCTATCAGAATCTCTCACCCGCGCCCAGCGGGTGGTTCTCGGGAGCGGAGTGCGAATGAGTGCAGAAACCGCGACAGGTTCGCAGGCCGCAGTTGTTCCTGCGGTCTCAGTGCGCAACCTGTGGAAGGTGTTCGGCCCAAAGGCTGAATCGATCCCGGGTTCTGCCGCCGCTGATCTGTCACCGGCTGAACTCAAGGAGCAGACAGGATGTGTGGCCGCGGTTCGCGACGTCTCATTCGATGTTGCACCGGGTGAGGTCTTTGTTGTCATGGGCCTGTCCGGCTCAGGTAAGTCCACCCTTGTCCGCTGCATCACCAGGTTGATCGAACCCACGGCCGGAGATGTGCTCGTCGAAGGTGACAATCTGTCCTCCGCCGATGAGAAGAAGCTTCGCGATCTGCGCCGCAATCGCTTCTCTATGGTCTTCCAGCACTTTGGTCTACTGCCACATCGTCGGGTGCTCGACAACGTCGCCTACGGCCTTGAGGTGCGCGGCGACACCAAGTCAGCTCGACTCGCTCGAGCCCAGGAGGTCGTCGAACTGGTGGGGCTGAAGGGATTTGAGAATTCGTATCCAGATCAGCTGTCGGGTGGAATGCAGCAGCGCGTCGGGCTGGCCCGAGCCCTCGCCGGTGATCCAGACATCATGTTCTTCGATGAACCATTCTCGGCACTTGATCCGCTGATCCGTCGAGGTATGCAGGACGAGGTACTCCGTCTGCACCACGAGGTCGGCAAGACGATGGTTTTCATCACGCACGACCTGTCCGAGGCGCTGCGCCTTGGTGATCGGATCGCGATCATGCGCAATGGACGCGTGGTCCAACTGGGGCGCCCCGATGAACTGGTCGGCGCTCCGGCCGATGACTACGTTGCCGACTTCACTCGGGACATTCCCCGCTCCCATGTTCTGACGATGCGCTGGATCATGCGCGATGCCAAACCCGGTGAGGCTCTTGACGGACCGGAGTTGTCACCGGATCTCGTCATCCGTGAGTCGATCGCACCGATCACCTCGTCGTCCGCGCCGGCAAAGATCGTGAAGGATGGTCAACTACTGGGTCTGGTGGATCGTGACGACCTGCTAGCGGTTATTGCGGGAAGTGCCCAGGGATGACGACCGTCACGGCTGAAACCCCGGTTGTGACAGCGCCACGCAATTTTGGCGTCAAGTGGCAGTTGCTCATCTGGTTTGTTGTGTGGTGTGCCCTCTGGTTTGTTCTCAATGGCAAGTTTCCCCTCGAGACGGGTGTGCCGTCCTTCGTTCAGGACACTCTCCAGAACTTCGCGGACAACCTCGGCTTCGTGTCGTGGACTCAGCCGATCATCAACACGCTTAACGCCATGTACAACGCCGGAATCTGGTTAACCAAACAACTCGGCTGGACCGGAATGATCGGCCTTGGCACTGCATTCGCCCTGCTGTTTGCGGGGTGGCGAATGGCAGTGCTGACGGCCCTGGGGATGCTGTCCTTTGGAGTGCTCGGTCTGTGGGATGAGAGTATGCAGACCCTCGTCCTGATCGTGATCGCAGTCCTGCTCTCACTGCTGATCGGTATCCCACTGGGTATTGCCTGCGGCCTATCGGATCGCTTCAACCGGATTCTGTCGCCGATTCTGGACACTCTTCAGATCATGCCGTCGATCGCCTATCTCGGCTTCATTGTCCTGTTCTTTCTCATTGGTCCACCTTCAGGCATTGTTGCCACCCTCATCTACGCAGTGCCGCCCGTCATTCGCCTTACGAGTGTGGGTATCCGTGAGGTGCCACAGGCGTCGGTCGAGGCGGCAAGGTCTCTGGGTGCGACTTCATGGCAGGTGCTCAGGGATGTGCAGCTGCCGATGTCACGACGTACGCGCGTCGTTGGCGTGAATCAAACGGTCATGGCGGCTCTGTCGATGATCACGATCGCAGCCCTCGTGGCAGCTCCCGGCCTCGGCCAGTCTGTTCTCGGGGCGCTGGAAATCCTGAACATCGGGCAGGCGTTCAACAGTGGTCTGGCGCTGGTGATCATGGCCATCGTGCTGGATCGCGTAATCTCCGCTGCCAGCAACCAGAGCGCGGCGGGACTGCGTCCCGCGAAAGAGGTGTGGACAGTACGAGGGGTTGCTGCTGCTCTGGTGGTGATCGGTGCGGTGTTGCCGGCGGTCGTTCCTGGCACGGCGAAGTGGAACAGCGCGTGGAGTCACCCCATCACCGATCCGGTGAATAATTTGACCGACAGCCTCAACAACGTGCTGTACCCGATCACCACAGCCTTCACCGAATGGATCACGGTCTGGCTGATCAACCCGCTCGAGAGTCTGTTCACCGGCACTCCCTGGTTCGTCGTCATAGGTGTTGTAGCTGCGCTTGCGCTGATTGTTGGACGCCCTCGAACGGCAATCACTGCCATCATCTGCCTTCTCGGATGTGTGGTCATCGCGCTGTGGCCTGACACGATGGTGACGATCACCCAGGTTGTCATTGCGGTAGCTCTCACCCTGCTTCTGGGACTCCTGATCGGGATTTGGATTGGCAGGAGTCAGCGGGCTGATCGAATCTGGCGCCCCATCCTCGATGCGGGTCAGGTGCTGCCACCTTTTGTGTATCTGGTGCCATGCCTCACGCTGTTTGGCTCTACGCGCCTCACAGCGATCATCGCCGCGGTGATCTACGCGGCACCTGCTGCTATCAAAATCGTGGGGGAGGGGATCTCAACCGTCCCGACCAATACCATTGAGGCTGCCCGCTCCGTAGGTTCAACCTCGTGGCAGGAGATCATCAAGGTTCAGGTCCCGATGGCCCGACCGATCATTCTGGTTGCCCTGAATCAGGGAATTATTTATGTGATGGCCATGGTCGTAATTGGTGGTTTGGTAGGCGGCGGTGGTTTAGGTTACGAAGTGGTAAAGGGTTTCTCACAAGAACGTGACGTTGGTGTGGGACTCGCTGCAGGAATAGCCATTGTTCTGCTAGGTGTGATGTTGGATCGGATTAGTCAGTCAGCAGGTCGTGTACGACGAGCCTCGTCGCACTCGAGTCAGATGTCCGGATAGACCGGACAGAGAAGGGATCCTCGTGGTTAACACTCGTAGGAAGTTTGCAGCAGTCGGCGTCGTGGCCGCTGCTGCGCTCATGCTGTCGGCCTGTGCTGGCTCGGCTTCAAACGGTGGTGGCGGAAGTGCTGCTCCAACGACCTCCGGCGGTGGATCGAGTGCCGCCACGGCGTCATGTGGCACCACCCCGATCCAGATCGCAGACAACCCATGGGTTGGCTACGAGGCTGACGTGGCCGTTGTCGACTACGTGCTGCGTACGAAGCTCAACTGCCAGACCAAGATCTCTAAGATCGATGAGCAGACTTCATGGAAGGGCTTTGGCTCCGGCCAGATCGATGTGATTCTGGAGAACTGGGGTCATGAGGACCTGGCCAAGAAGTACATCACCGACGAGAACAAGGCAGTCGATCTGGGCTCTCAGGGCAATCAGGGGGTCATCGGCTGGTTCGTGCCGAAGTGGATGGCTGACAAGTACCCGGACATCACTGACTGGAACAACCTCAACAAGTACGCCGACATGTTCAAGACCGCCGAGTCTGGTGGCAAGGGACAGCTGCTCGATGGTGACCCGTCGTATGTCACCAACGACGAGGCCCTGGTCAAGAACCTGAACCTCAATTACACCGTCAAGTACGCCGGTTCTGAGGCTGGTCTGATCACGGCGCTGAAGAACGCCACGGAGAAGAACACTCCACTTCTGATGTACTTCTACGAGCCCCAGTGGGCACTGGCCAAGTACCCGGTAGTCCAGGTAAAACTACCTGCCTACACCCCGGGCTGTGATGCAGACGCCAAGAAGGTTGCCTGTGACTACCCGCCGTACGCGCTCAACAAGGTGGCACGTGCCGATTGGGTGTCCGCCGGTGGGCCTGCAGTCAACTTCATCAAGAACTTCACCTGGACCAATGACGACCAGAACACGGTTGCCGCGGCGATTCAGGGTGGAGCAACCGATGATGCTGCTGCCCAGGCTTGGGTAGACGCCAACGCAGACAAGGTCAACGCATGGCTCGCCGGAAGCTGATCGTCCGCACTTCCTGACCAACAGGCTCGACCTCTGGAGGGGTCCCACACGTTGTGTGGGGCCCCTCCAGCATGTTTGCCCTACCCGGTTGATCAGGGTCTTGCAAACAATGTGCAATAGCGCACAGTTAGTGGTGCCGTTTGTCGGGATGGCGACAGGATTGCTACGGTCTACCTCATGTATCGGCTGAACCTCATTTCTCGGCGCTACCTCGACCTCGGTCGAGTCGCCAGCATGATGTGTATGAGGTCGGCCGCGTATGAGATGTGCAGTCACTAGACACCGTCTCCTACCGGACCGGGGATGGTGGTCTCCGGTCATTGCATCTGATGCAGCCGACAGCCCTTCACCATCTTCCAGCCGCCAATCAGCGCTGATTGAACGGCTCTCTGACATTTGAGACCGCAGTTACCCTGGAGAAGAACATGACTGAATCGTGGAGTTTTGAGACCAAGCAGGTCCATGCTGGGCAGGCCCCCGACGCCGCAACCAATGCTCGTGCTCTGCCGATCTACGCTACGACGTCCTATACCTTTCGTGACACCGATCATGCCGCAGCACTTTTCGGCCTCGCCGAGATGGGCAATATCTACACCCGCATCATGAACCCAACACAGGATGTTGTGGAGCAGCGCATCGCCGCCCTTGAAGGTGGAGTAGCCGCCCTGCTGGTCAGCAGTGGTCAGGCTGCTGAGACCCTGGCAATCCTGAATCTTGCTGAGGTCGGGGATCACATCGTGTCGAGCCCACAGCTGTACGGCGGCACGTACAACCTCTTCCACTACACCCTGCCGAAGCTTGGCATCGAGGTCACCTTCGTCGAGAACCCAGACGATCTGGACTCATGGCGTGCTGCAGCCCGCCCGAACACCAAGGCCTTCTACGGAGAGTCGATCTCCAACCCCAAGGGTCACATCCTTGACATCTCTGGGGTTGCCGGCGTGGCCCATGAACTCGGCGTTCCCCTCATCGTTGACAACACGGTTGCGACCCCGTACCTCATCCGCCCACTTGAGCTCGGTGCCGACATCGTCGTGCACTCAGCCACGAAGTATCTCGGCGGCCACGGCACCGCGATCGCAGGTGCGATCGTCGATGGTGGCACCTTCGACTGGGCGGCCAATCCGGACAAGTTCCCGCAGTACAACAATCCTGATCCGAGCTACCACGGTCTGGTCTACGCCGCTGCTCTGGGCAACATCGCGTACATCATCAAGGCCCGCGTTCAGTTGCTACGTGATATCGGCCCGGCCGCATCACCGTTCAACGCCTTCCTGATCGCTCAGGGGATCGAGACGCTGTCCCTGCGTATGGAGCGTCATGTGCAGAATGCCCAGGCAGTGGCTGAATGGCTCGAAACCCGCGATGAGGTCGAGTCAGTCAACTACGCGGGTCTTGCGTCTTCACCGTGGTATGCCCGCGGCAAGGAGATCGCGCCACGTGGCACCGGTGCGGTTCTCTCCTTTGAGATCAAGGGTGGTATCGAGGCCGGCAAGAAGTTCGTCGACGCCCTCGAACTGCACAGCCATGTGGCCAACATCGGTGATGTCCGGTCACTCGTGATCCACCCTGCGTCCACGACCCACTCGCAGTTGACTGATGAGGAGCGACTGTCCGCCGGTGTAACCCCGGGCCTGGTTCGTCTTGCCGTCGGTATTGAAGGTATCGAGGACATCAAGGCCGATCTTGATGCCGGGTTCCGCGCGGCCAAGGGCGCTTAACATCCGATGACTCGTTCCCAGGTTCCCCCTCCCGCCAGTGGTGCTTGGCGGGAGGGTGATCCTGTGGGCGATCGAGTGTTCGCACAGGTCGGCCCGCTCGAGCTGGAGTTCGGGGGTCAGCTCGATCAGGTGACTGTTGCTTATGAGACCTGGGGCACGTTGGCGCCAGACGGGTCAAATGCAGTTCTGGTCCTGCATGCACTGACGGGGGACTCACATGTTGTGGGCGAATCGAATGATGCCCATCCCACCCCAGGTTGGTGGGATGGGCTGATCGGTCCACATAGCCCCCTGGATTCGGACCGCTGGTTCGTTGTGGCGCCAAATGTTCTCGGTGGTTGCCAGGGGACTACCGGTCCGTCCTCACTTGCTGGCGACGGCCGTCCATATGGGTCGCGGTTTCCGCGCATTACGGTGCGCGATCAGGTGCGCGCGGAACAAGCCCTCGCCGACCATCTAGGTATCGGCCGCTGGGCAGCCGTGATCGGTGGATCCATGGGCGGGATGCGGGCTCTTGAGTGGGCCGTATCCGCTCCCGAACGGGTGGGCAGCGCTCTGGTCCTGGCTGTCGGCGCCGTGGCAACGGCCGATCAGATCGCCACGCAGACGATTCAGAACATTGCGGTCATGTCTGACCCGCACTGGAACTCGGGTGATTATTACGATGCGCCAGACGGGCAGGGTCCGACGGTTGGCCTTGGTCTCGCTCGTCGGATTGCACATCTCACCTACCGAAGTGAGTTTGAGCTCCAGGAACGCTTCAGCAACGACGCGCAAGTTGACGAGGATCCCTTGCATGGCGGCAGGTACGCCGTCCAGTCCTATCTGGACCACCACGCCAACAAGTTGGCTCGTCGATTCGATGCCGGCTCTTACGTTGCGCTCACGGATGCGATGAACACGTGGGACGTTGGCCGCGGTCGCGGTGGGGTTGAAAGAGCACTGCGCTCACTAGAGGTTCCGCTGCTTGTGGCCGGGATTGATACCGATCGGCTCTATCCCATCCATCTGCAGGAGCAGATCGCTGAACTTGCGGGTAATACCGTCACCGGGCTGCGCATCATCAAATCTGACTTTGGCCACGATGGTTTCCTGATCGAGCACGATGAGGTGTTTGCACTTGTCGAGGAGATTCTCGATCTGGCTCAGACGCACCTCACCGCTGGCTGAAGACACTCAGAGGTTCCTCACGCCCGTGCATCCAATGGGTGACGGCTTAAACCCGCCGCGTACGAGCGGCGTAACGTCAGGCATATGAGTTCACCCCGGAAGATTCGACAGAGTGTCTACGCTGCGGGCGCTGCTGCCACGATGGCTGTGGCCACCGTTGCGGTGGCTGTGACAGGTGGAGCCGCCTCAGCCATCTCCGCACCACATGATGTCGCCGCTGCGAGCCCGTCCGCGAGTCCATCCCCGGTGGCACCTATTCCACTGCTGGTCCAGCAGTCGACGACGGTTCTTGGCCAACCCATCGTCTATCCGACGCAGCAGCCAGCGCAGGTAACGTCCACCATCATTACCCTTTTACCAGGTCAGCAAACTGGCTGGCATCGTCATGATGCGCCGATGTATGCCTACATCCTGTCGGGGGCCGTCACGGTCACCTATGACGGTGGAGTTACGCGCACCTACCGCAAGGGGCAGGCGATCATGGAGGCAATCGGAACTCGGCACAACGGTATGAACAAGGGTGAGGACCCCGTCCGCATTCTCGTTGTGAACATCGGTGCCGCTGGAGTGGCCAACTCGGTCAAGTTGTAAATCGTCGTCCCTTCGTCGTCCGTTTGCGGGACATATCTGCCTGATCCGCGCGGTGTGGACGGTCTGCTGGCTATGCTGACCGACGTTGGGAGGCAGCATGACGCAGGACATGTCACACGTGACCGAAGATGAGGGCATCCTCGATTCAATTACTGATGCCGTTGAAACCGTATTCTCCGATGATGTTGCTCCTGCGGAGCCGGAGGACCCCTGGGAACGACGGCAACGACTCCTGGATTCATGGACGGCCGTCATCTTGGCCATTGCCGCTGTGGCAACGGCCTGGGCTTCCTTTCAGGCCTCGCAGTGGTCCGGTGCACAATCGGATCGTCAGGGTGAGTCAGCCATCCTTCGCGCAGATGCAGGTCGTGCCCAGACGGCAGCGACGGCGGACACGGTCATCGATTCACAGACCTGGTTGAGCTGGGTATCGGCCGTCGATGCCAAACAGGAGGCGAAGGCGAAATTCCTGGCTGCTCGATTCTCCCCGACCCTCAAAGTTGCTCAGGCGCAGTGGCTCAGCGGGGTCAAACTCGATGATCAGGGTGTTCCAGTCGTGATACCGCCGGGTACGCCACTGGATCTGCCCAGTTATCGACTGCCCAAGCAGATTGAGTCTGACGCCAAAGCCGATGAGGCCGAAGCAAAGCTCGCGCAGGCGGATCTGGCGGCCGGTAACTCGACCGGCTATGTGCTGGTAGCACTCCTATTTGCCCTAGTGCTGTTCTTCGCGAGCATCGCCACCAAGTTCAGTGCACCGAAGGTGCAGGTCCTGCTCATGGTGATCTCGATCGTTCTGTTGGTTTTCGGTCTCGTTCGAATGTTCCTGATCCCACCACTGCTCTAGTTACCCGTCTTGTATTCACACCCGTCCCAGATAGAGGAGCTCCCATGAAGTCAAAGTTGGTCCCAGCGACCGCGGCGGGACTACTTCTTGTCACGCTGCTGGGCGGCTGTGGAAAGAATGATGTCCCCGGAGCTCAAGCTGCGGTCTGCGATGCCCGCTCAAAGTTGCAGACGTCATTCCAGCAAGTGGCAGACGACCTGCAGGCTGGCAATCTCGGTGATGCCAAGACATCCCTAGCTGCAGTCACGGCTAATCTCGCAGCTCTGGTCGTTGCTCAACAGGGGCTCGCTCAGGACAAGAAGGATCAGATCAAGCCAAAACTCGACGCGATCAAGGCAACTGTCGTGTCCGTAGGCAATGCAAACTCCATGGCGGAGGCCGGCGCAATCCTCGACTCGGCAAAGGCCCAGATGCAGGACCTCGTGGATACGGTCGGGACCTCAGCTGGATGTCAGTGACCCCGCTCAGCTAGACCGAACGGGCTGAACTAGACAGAAGGTGCGCTAGATGCCCGGCGCTGCAGCAGTCGATCGATGCCCATATAGATGAACGAGATCACCAGTCCGAGCACTGCAATGCCCACGACGTTGATCAGGACTGCGGTGTAGCCGTACTTGACCACGTTGAAGAAGTCGTAGGGGTAGGCACCGATCACAGCACCCCTGATCAGCGTGTAGATGACGTAGATGATCGGGATGATCAGGGCTGCAAAAATCCCTTTGATGCTGAACCATCTGCGCGGTCCTTCAATGAGGAACACTGCGATCGTGACCAACGGCGTGATCTGGTGCAGCAGTGAGTTGGTGAGATTCTCCCAGCCTCGGTTTGTGACGTATGGCGCGATGATCAGTGCGTAGACCAGGCCTGTGATGGAGATCATCATCAGGGTATCGATGCGAAGAACGCGAAGGCGGGGTGAGTCACGATGCACGTTCAATGCCAGCAGTGTCGTGACGATCGCGACTAGGAGATTGCTCCAGATCGTGAAGTAACTGAAGAAGTCGATGATTCGGCCGAGGGCTCCCGCCGCACCAGGCGCATTGGCGTAGCCCGTCTGGCTTGCTGAGGTGGCCTGGCTTGGGTACATCCCGGTGCTCGACAGGATGAACTGGGTGATCAGTCCGAGCCATGCGACCGCGGCGTTCAGGGCAAACCATGGCGATACGCCCGTTCGCACGGAAGTGTCCACTACCTCTGTGTTCGTCATGGATCGCACAGTAGTGGTATCAGCCGCCGGTGGGGCGGATTCAGGCTGAATTCAACATGGACCTAGCTGGTGAGCCGCTTGGCTGCCCGACGGCTCCAGATGAGAAGACAGACGATACCGACCGCGATCTGTGGGATGAATGACGCAGCCCTCCACACCAGGACCGCAGCAGTGGCATCCCCGGTGTGTACGCCCATAGCTGTCAGAAGACTGAGCATGAAGGCGTCCACAGTGCCCAGACCTCCGGGGGTGATGGGAATCATCAGGCCGATCTGTGCCACGGCAAAGCCACCGAAGGCCACGAGAAGAGAGGTGGGATTGCTGTCACCTTCTACTCCCCGCAGAGCGGCGAAGAAGATGAGGAACTGGAGAAGTGACACGCTCACCTGAGCGATCGTGATCATCCACCAGCGGGACCGAATCAGATCCACCGTGTCAGCCCGGAACTTGAGGATCTGGTCCACTGCGTCAAACTGGGCGCCCTTGCCGAAGCGCCGAACAACAGGTTCGGCGGCCTTGTTGGCAAATACGCCTATAGACCTGGCCGTACCCTCACTGCGCATGACAAGGCCGAAGATCAGAATCATCGCCACAAGTACGCCCAGGCCGATGAATCCGATGTAGAGGTATGGTCCGATGTTGATGGTATGCGATGCCTGGATCGAGAGCAGACCAAGTACCGGCAGCCCGAGAGTGACGAAAATACTCCACACTCCCACAGCGGCAATGGCAGCGGTTGCTGCTGTGGCTGGAATGTTGAATGTGTTGAGCATGGCGTACTGAACACCTAGCCCGAAGGCGCCGCCGGCCGGGACGCCATTGCTGATGGTGAATGCGACCTGGTTAAGACTGAATGAGTGAGGATAGGAAAGTCCGGGCGTAGCGGCCATGAAGGGCAGTCCGTACACGAGGTTGTAAAGCACAACCATCGCCACGATGATGGCGATGGATGTACCCGACATCCCCTTGAGCGCGGTCAGAGCCTCGCTGTAGGAGCCGATCTGCGGAATCACCTTCCAGAAGATCAGCACCAGAACGGCCAAGCCAAGAAGTCCGGCAATGATGGACTTCCTCTTGTCGATGGCAGGACGTGGTTCTGCTGCCGGTGCATCACTCATGTGCCCACCCTAGGCCATCGGGAATTATTGCGAATCGGTAGCAATAGGCCTTTGTTTACACGAGGTAGTGGAACATTGCGAGGATCCTTGAATAGGCTGGCGTCACCTGTTCCCGACAATGGAAGTTGGATGTTGTGAAGAAGTCGCAGATAGTTGCCTCGCTGGGTCTGGCTGCAGTGATGTTGGCGGCATGCTCGTCCTCTCCCACACCCACTCCGACCGGTTCCTCGAGTGGAAGCACCGCACCAAGTAAGACCTCAGCTGTGGTGGCTGAGCCTGCAAATGCACCGGCGTACTACATCTTCCCGTTGACCCCGATGGACAACTACAACGGACTCAACGACGCGTACTTCCAGGACCTCATCTACCGCCCGGTCTACTGGATCGGTGATCACGGTGCGGTCAAGGTCAACGACCAGATCTCACTTGCCGATGCTCCCACCTACACCGATGGTGGCAAGACAGCGGTGCTCAAACTTCGTCCGTACAACTGGTCAGATGGCACGCCGATCACGAGTCGGGACGTTCTGTTCTTCTGGAACCTGCTCAAGTCCGCCAAGGAGAACTGGGCCGGATATGTTCCTGGCGAGTTCCCAGACAACGTCACCAATGTGACGACACCGGATGCGCAGACCATCACATTCACCTTTGACAAGGTCTACAACCCCGACTGGATCCTCTACAACGAGCTCAGTCAGCTGAGCCCGATGCCTCAGCATGTATGGGATATCGACGCCACCGGGCAGAAGGCGAGCGACCTCGACTCCACCCCCGCTGGTGCGAAGAAGGTGTACGACTACCTCATCAAGCAGGCGAATGATGCCGGCACCTACGCGACCAATCCGCTGTGGCAGGTGGTCAGTGGACCCTGGAAGGTGCAGAGCTTCGCAAATGGCAATGAGGTCACGTTCGCTGCGAACCCGGCCTACAGCGGACCTATCAAGCCAACCCTTCAGACGGTAACGCTCAAGCCATTCACCAGCGATACCGCCGAGTTCAATGTGCTTGCCGCCAATGGTGATATTGACTACGGCTACATTCCGCCGCAGCAGGGAACTCAGATCGATCGGATCAAGGGTCTCGGGTTCAACACCACCGAGGCAACCACCTGGTCGATCAACTACATGGTGCCGAACTTCAACAACCCGACCGTCGGCCCCATCTTCCAGCAGCTATACGTACGTCAGGCCATGGCGCACCTCATCGATCAGGACGGATGGGTGAAGGGGCCGCTCAGTGGCTTCGGCAAGCCGACCTACGGCCCCGTTCCCACCTTCCCCGACAATCCCTTTGTCGATGAGAAGGGTAAGAGCAATGCCTTCCCCTATGACGTTCAGAAGGCCACTGATCTGCTCACGCAGAATGGCTGGACGGTCAAGCCTGACGGGGTGAGCACATGTACCTCACCCGGCACGGGTGCTGGTCAGTGTGGTGCCGGAATCACTGCGGGTGCACCGCTGAAGATGAAGGTTGAGTACGCCAGTGGTCTGGGAGCGCTCGATAAGGCGATGCAGGCCGAAAAGTCTGCTTTCGCCCAGGCTGGCATCGAGTTGGATCTGGTTCCGGAGCCGCTCGACACCGTCAATGCGAATGAGACAAAGTGCGTGCCGACGGACAAGTCCTGCTCATGGCAGCTGGTTCAGGGTGATCTGGCGTGGACGTTCCAGCCCAATTACTACCCTGAGGGTTCACTCATGTTTGGCAAGGATGGCTGCTGTAACGCTGGTAGCTACAACGACCCCAAGGCAGATGCGCTGATCGCAGCCACGCACACCAGCACGTCACCGGATGCGATGGTGGCCTACCAGGACTACCTGCAGACGCAGTTGCCGGTGATCTGGACACCCAAGGCGGAGACGATCGTTGCGGCTCGCTCGAATCTTTCGGGAACCCAGCCCAATGATCCGTTCAGCAATCTCTACCCCGAGGAATGGCGCTGGAGCTAGTCAGCTCGTGACAGGCAGCAGGTAGGCTCACCTCGTTATGGCCGTCTTCCTGCTGCGCCGCACACTCCAAGCGGTTGCCGTGCTGTTCATCGTCACGATGATCGTGTTCGCACTGCTGCACGCACTGCCGGGCGGTCCGGCTCGAGCGATTCTCGGCCCACGGGCCACGCCAGAGGCGATTGCCGCGTTCAATCATGAGAACGGCTTCGACCTTCCGCTCATTCAGCAGTACGTCCGCTGGTTGGGCAATGCACTGCATGGCAACCTGGGCTTCTCTTACAAGCGAAATCAATCGGTCGCGTCACTTCTTGCCACTGCAGTGCCGAGGACCCTGCTGCTTGTCGGGCTTGGCACGCTGATCGCGGTTCTCCTGGCAATTCCCATTGGTCTGGCTCAGGCGGTGCGACGCAACAAGCCGATCGATCATGTGCTGACCGCGGTGACATTCACGCTCTACTCGATGCCGGCCTTCTGGCTCGGGCTGCTGCTCGTGGACATCTTTGCGGTGAAGCTTGGCTGGCTGCCACCGGAGGCACCCAGCGGGGGACCGCTTGAGATGCTGTCTCATCCTGCCGGGCTCGTGCTTCCCCTCCTGACACTGAGCTTGGTCACCATTGCCTCGTTCAGTCGCTATGTGCGCGCCTCCGCCGTCGAGCAGCTCGAACAGGACTACGTCCGGACTGCCCGTGCCAAGGGCTTGGAATCCGATGAGCTGGTCCGCAAGCATGTTGTGCGCAATGCCCTGTCACCGGTCATCAGCCTGTTGGGCTTAAGCCTGCCGTGGATCCTGGGTGGTTCGTTGGTGGTTGAGGCCGTGTTCAACTTCCCCGGAACCGGATTCCTCTTCTGGAATGCGGCGCAGGGGGCGGACTATCCCGTGATGCTCGGCGTTGTGCTGGTAGTCACGGTGGGAACTGTCATTGGCTCCCTTGTTGCCGATCTGGGGTACGCCGCACTTGATCCGCGAGTACGCGACCAGGTGGGCGCGTCATGAACACTCGGACGAAGGATGCCCTGCACGCCTTTCGGGAGAATCGATTGGCGGTGGTGGGTGTCATTCTGCTGGTACTGATGATTGTGTTCTGCTTCATCGGACCACTGTTCTGGAAGACCGATCAGGTACACACCAATCTGATGGAGACATTTCTGCCCCCTGGCCCTGGGCATCCGCTCGGGACGGATGATCTGGGTCGAGATGTACTCGGTCGATTGATGGCTGGTGGCCAGATTTCGCTCATCGTTGGGGTTGCGGCAGCTCTCATCGCCACCTCAATTGGAGCCCTCTATGGCTCGCTGGCTGGATATCTCGGGGGGCCAGTCGACAGCGTGCTCATGAGGGTGGTCGATGCGGTGGTCTCGATTCCGACGATCTTTCTCATCCTCTTCGTCGCGAGTCTGGCACCACCCACAACATTTACCCTGATCGCGGCGGTGGCTCTGACCTCGTGGCTGGTGCCGGCACGAATCGTCCGTGGTGAGGCACTCACGCTGCGCAATCTGGACTTTGTAAAGATGGTGAAGGTGCTCGGCGGGGGATCCTCGCGCGCAGTCACCAAGCATGTCCTGCCAAACACGGTTTCGACACTCGCGGTAAACGGAACCTTTCAGGTTGCGGATGCGATTCTCATCGTCGCGACGCTCAGCTTCCTCGGTCTCGGTCCGCCACCGCCCACGGCCAACTGGGGTGGCATGCTGTCGGGTGGTCTGGACTATGAGTACAGCGGCTACTGGTGGATGATCTACCCGGCTGGAATCGCGATCATCATTACGGTGGTCGCGATCAATCTCGTTGGAGATGGGCTGCGCGACGCGCTCAGTCCGCGATCAGCTCGCTGAACGAGTCACCAAGTGGATGCAGACAGGCTGTATTCGCGAATGCAGGTGGCAGGCCAATCAGCGGATCGGTCTCGCGACAATCGGGTTGAACATATGCGCACCGACCCGCAAACGAGCATCCGATCGGGAGATCGACGGGGGAGGGGACCTCGCCGCTGGGTGCCTTGCGTCGAGACCGCGCGGCCGGATTCGGATCCGGGAACGCAGCAACAAGTGCAGAGGTGTACGGATGTGTGGGTGTATCGATCACGGTCGACGTCGTCCCCGATTCAACGATTCGTCCGAGGTACATGACGTTGATCTGATCTGTGATGGTTCTGACCACTGCCAGATCATGGGAGATCACCAGCAGAGCGAAGGATCGTCTGCGTTGGATGTCCTGCAGCAGATTGAGGACCTGGGCCCGCACGCTCACATCCAGAGCTGAGACCGGCTCATCGGCAATGAGCACTCGGGGCTCCAGGGCAAGTGCCCGCGCGATGACAACACGTTGACGCTGCCCACCGCTGAGTTGGTGTGGGTATCGATCAGCCAGGGACGGATCGAGTCCAACCTCGCTGAGCAGGGCAGCCACCCGCGCCTGCTGCTCTGCTGATGAGCCCCGTCGGTGAATGACCAGAGGTTCGCAGATACTTGTGCCGATAGTCACCCGTGGATCCAGGGCAGCAGCGGCATCCTGGGGGACGAGCTGAATGAATGATGACTGTGCTAGGCGTTCCCGTCGATTCCTGGACGTCAGTTCCTGGCCATCCACCAGGACGGTACCTGAATCCGGAGTCTCCAGACGTACTGCCATCCGGGCAAGTGTGGATTTGCCGCAGCCGGATTCACCCACCAGGGCAACGGATTCACCCTCGTTGATCCGAAGTGAAACTCCGCGGACGGCATGTAGCTTGCGGCCACGTGAGCCTCGCCCGGATGTCGAGTAGCTGCGCGTGACGTCACGCCATTCAACGATTGGCTCAGACATGTGCACCCACCGGGTTGTAGCAGGCGAACAGGTGGCCATCATCGCCTGACAGGGGCGGGGGTGCTGTGATGCAGATGTCTGTGACGTAGGGGCATCGAGGGGCAAAGGGACAGCCGGGCTCTGGGTCTCTGGGATCTGGTGGCGTACCGGGAATCCCACGCAGGACCAGATCGGTGGGATCGGACAGCGTGGGGGCACTTGACACAAGTGCTTGCGTGTAGGGGTGTCTCATCGCGGTGAAGGCCTGCATGGTGGATGCCTCCTCGACGGTCCGGCCTCCGTACATGACGGTGACCCGATCGGCAGTGGTGGCGATAACACCCAGATCGTGAGTGATGAGCAGAACGCCAAGGCTGAGCTCGTCGACGAGGGTGCGAAGCAGTTCAAGAATCTGGGCTTGGACGGTGACATCCAGTGCAGTCGTGGGCTCATCTGCGATCAGTAGTGAAGGCCGATTGACGATCGCCATCGCGATCGCCACCCGTTGACGCAACCCACCTGAAAGCTGGTGTGGATACGCGCTGAATCGCTCCCGCGCCCGGGGGAAGCCGACCTGATCGAGGGCTTCCAGTGCGCGCAGGTCGGCTGTTGAGCGATCCACCTGCTGGTGGATAAGGACGGATTCAGCGACCTGCCGACCGATGGTCATGCTGGGATTGAGTGAACTTAGGGAGTCCTGAAACACCATGGCTGCAGCGGATCCTCGAAGGCCGGCCAGCTCTCGTTCACTGAGCACGGTGACATCTCGTCCAACGATCTCGATCGAACCGGAGCGACGCGTGATGTTGGGCGGCAGTAGCGAGAGAGCCGCGAGTGCCGTGAGAGTCTTACCGCTGCCCGACTCGCCGACAAGTCCGACAATCTCCCCGGCGCGGACGCTGACATGAGCATCAGTTACCGGGTGGACCGGACCGCGACGCAGGTTCGCCTCAAGGGCGAGGTTTCGAATGGACAGAACTGTGCTGTCTGCGGACGCAGTGCTGTCGGACGACATGGTGAGACGCTAGCAAGGAAGTCATGAGCGCGGATACTCGCCACCTGCCACAGTGGTGCTATGGACGGTGACGCGCGGTTGGCCCTGACACGGCGATACGGGGTTGAGCCGTTTCTGGATCTGGTCAGCTTCAGATCTGATGGCTCAGCGGCACATACCCCCGTCTGGGTAAGTGGCGATGATCAACAGCTCTTCATTTCAACCTTCGCAGACAGCTACAAGGTGGCACGGATCAGGGTGAATCCCCTGGTTGGTCTGGCTGTGTGCGATGGCCCAGGCAATGTGGCCGCCGATGAGCCATATGTTGCCGGGATGGCTCAGGTCTTGGACACATCCGAGTTCAGACCCGGGGTGCAGGCACATCGGCGTAAGTACGGTCGTCATTTCGCACTGATGTGGCCAGCTCGATGGCCGTTGCGTCTGGTTGGCAAGCGCCGGGTCTGGATTGTTATTGAGGTGACGCCGGAGCGTCAGCTACCGCCGATGTGAGTTCAGCTCCGGGGTATGGACTCTGTGCGACAACAGGTGAGTTGGTTTCCTGCGGCGCGTATACATCCTCATCGAACTCATCCTCCCAGGACTCATCGAGTTCGAGCATGGGGATCGAGATGCGAACCACAGCGCCAATACCGGTACCGGGGGCGCCATTGGCGATCTGAATGTGGCCATCATGTGCCTCCACGATGCCCTTGACGATGGCCAAGCCCAGCCCGGTCCCACCGGTTGTTCGAGCTCGGCTGGCATCGCCGCGAACGAATCTCTCGGTAATTCGCGGTAGAAGCTCTGCTGGGAACCCTGGTCCGTCATCGCGAACCTCGATGACGGCGGTGTTGTCGACGACAGACAGCGTGGTGGTGATCGTGGTGCCGGCAGGGGTGTAGTTGCGGGCATTGGCGTAAAGATTGCTCAGTGTCTGATGAAGGCGCATATCGTCACCGGCTACATACACCTCACCGGCGGCCGCATCGTCGATTACCCAACGGTGGTCGGGCCCCGTCGTGCGCGCTTCGGTTCGGGTGTCGTCAAGAACTGTGCGGATATCGACCGGATTCTTCGCCAGTGGTCGCTGCTCATCTAGTGAAGCCAGCAGCAGCAGGTCGTCCACCAGAA
This sequence comes from uncultured bacterium, assembly GCA_963978055.1. Lineage (GTDB taxonomy): Bacteria > Actinomycetota > Actinomycetes > S36-B12 > CAIYMF01 > Longivirga. The sequence goes on along the minus strand of CAXBQZ010000031.1, from coordinate 12,208 downwards.
GTCCCATTCGATGTGCTGCACCCTCGATCCGACCAGCGGCCAGGCGAGCCGATTCCGGATCCTGCTCAACCCCACGACGCAGCAGCTCCGAGTAGCCGCGTACTGCGGCCAACGGAGTGCGAAGCTCATGGCCAGCATCGGAGACGAATTGACGGAGTCGATCCTCTGTTTCAGCGCGGGTCTGCAGTGATTCCTCGACATGGTCGAGCATGGCGTTGACGGCCAAGCCAACCTGGCCAACCTCCGTGGTGGGGATCGGATTCGCGACGCGCGCGGGAATGGTGACGTCACCTCTGCCGAGGGGGAGCTGGGCCACTTCGCTGGCGGTCTCGGCGACCTCCTGAAGTGGCTTGAAGGATCGACGGATGAACCACCAGCTCAGAAGTCCACTGGCAAGAAGTGCCAGCCCGATGGTGATCAGTTCTATCGCGAGCAGGCGTCCCACGAGAGCGTTGATCCGGGACAGTGGAAGTACAGCCACGACGGAGACTCGGCGATTCTGTTGATCAAGAGCCGATAGAGCCGTGGCCTTGGTCTTGCCCAGTGTGGTCAGCGTGAGATTCACCGGTCGATCAGTGGGCCCCGAGGGCACCGTGGCCAGCGCCTGTGCATCCTCTTGAGGCAGCGCTGCTGGCTCCTGGCCATTGAATCCCTGCGCCATAGGTACGGCGCGACCATCGGGCTGGACGATGATGACCGTTGCACCATCACCAATCCACGACTGGATTGCCTCATTGATGCGGTGGGGATCTCCGCCATCGGCGTAGAGGTGCGCCTTGGGTGACATCAGGCTGTTGTCGATCTGCTCGACCATCCATGAGCGCAAGGCAAGGAAGGTGGCAAGGCCCACAATGATCAGAGCCGAGCTGAGCACTGCGAGCAGGCCGATGACAAGCCGTGTGCTCAGGGGCATCGCGGCCCAGCGCTTCATCGTGCTGCTCATCGGTTTCCGGTTACTCTCATGCTGGTTGGTGCCTGTCTAGCTGAGGGTGGCCCCTCGTTTCCAGGGTTCTACTCGCTGATATCGCCAGGTCTCGGTGCACGCAGGACATAGCCGACACCGCGCACTGTGTGAATGAGTGGTTCTCGATCGGCATCCACCTTGCGACGCAGATATCCGACATACTGCTCGACGATGTTGGATCTTCCGGCAAAGTCGTAGTGCCATACCCGGTCAAGGATCTGCGACTTGCTCACAACAGTGCGCGCGTTCTGCATCAGAAACCGGAGCAGGTCGAACTCCGTTGGGGTCAGATCGACGAGTTCACCACTTCGGCGTACCTCGCGGGTCTCCTCATCAAGGGTGAGATCGGCAACGCGCAGAACTGCGCCCTGCTCGTCAAGTCGTCCGGTGCGGCGCAGCACAGCCTGGAGTCGAGCCAGGAGCTCTTCAAGACTGAACGGTTTGGCGATGTAGTCATCGGCACCGGCGCGCAGACCCGCGATCCGATCACGGGTATCACCTCGGGCTGTGAGGAACACTGCTGGAAGGTCGGGGTGCTCTGCGCGAAGGCGGGAAAGCAACCGCACTCCGTCATCTCCGGGCAGCATCATGTCAAGAACCGCAATATCGGGTCGCAGTTCACGCGCCACGCGCATGGCCTCATCTGCGTCGCCCGCCGTGGCGGTGCGGCAGCCATCGAATCGCAGGGCTGTTGACACAAGTTCGGCGAGGTCGGATTCATCATCGACGACGAGGACCCGAACTGGGGCCACCCCATCCGCTGCACGAAGGTAGCTCTGTGGGTGATCCGTTTCGTGACTGCGGTTGACGGTCATGTGTAAGTCCTTCTGCTCATGCGCTCATCATGGCACTGTTGCCGGGTGAAATCGTCGTTGTGTTGTGGACCTGTCAGCCGGTGAAGCCGGCCTTGCTGAGTGCTGATGACAGCGATTGCTGGAAGCCATAGGACGTGTAAGAGGCCCCGCCGATCCCCGAAATATTCGCGCTCTGGGCAGCAATGGCCTGCTGCACGAGCATGGGGAAGGCCTGCTCAGAGATACGGGCGCTATGTCCGTCGTTATTGGGCAGTGACACTGCTTGAACATCGGTCAGCTTTCCACCCTTGATCACTGCCTGAACCTGGACGATTCCGTAGCCGACATCAACGGCCGAGCCGGTGACGGTCTTCGATGAAGAGCTCGACGAGTTGCTGCCCGACGAGTTGCTGCCCGAGGAGTTAGGCGTGCTGGCAGCGTTGCCCGAGGAGTTCGACGAGTTCGATGCGGGGTTCACCGTAGTTGAACCGGACGTCGCTGGCTTGACGGTGGGAATCTTCCCAGCGGCGGAGGCTCCACCATCGGGATTTAGTGCCAGAACTGCAGCCACACCCATGACGGTGCCGGTGCCAACAACAAGTGCGCGCTTCATCGTGACGTCTTCTCTCTGGTGGTCGGGCGGGCTGCGGTTTTGGTCTTGGTCTTGGTCGTGCCGTAGGTATCTGGGGAGTGGAATGAGAACGCCTCGTCGTGGATCCGCTGTTCCGGAATACCCACGACCTCAGCTGCATGTCGCACCGATGCCACCAGTTCTGCCGGTCCGCAGGTGTAGACATCCGCGGTGCGGAAATCAGGGATCAGATGGGTGAGTGACTTGGCGTTGATCGGGTAGCTGCGTCGATTGCCGACCAGGTAGCGCACTCGCGTATTCGGGCGGGAGCGGGCTATCGCATCCAGTTCGTCGTGCAGGACGAGCGCCTCGGGCTTGGGTGCGCGGTAGAGCAGGTCTACCCGAACATGCTTGGGCAGATCGTCCAGCAGGGCTCGGACAGGCGTGATGCCGACGCCACCGGCGACAAGCACAACGTGATCACCGCTGCGGGCATCGGCGGTGAAGATTCCGTACGGGCCTTCGGCAATCACTCGCGTGCCGGGGGTGAGATCGGCAAGTGAGCGACTGTGGTCTCCCAGGTCCTTGACCGTGATGCGCAGGTACTTCTTGTCTGGACCCGCCGACAGCGAGTATGGATGTGACTGCCACCAGTGGTTGGGGGTCAGGAATCGCCAGCCGAAGAACTGCCCACCGCGGGCACCGATATCTGTGACATTGCGCCCTGAGATCCACACGCTGTAGGTGTCGTCGGATTCCCGCTCGACGGAGTGAACCTTGAGATCGTGTCGCAGGCTCGTAGCGATCGGCTTGATCACTCGATAGACGATCAGGGCTCCAAATGTGATGACGTAGAGGGCAATCCATATCCAGCGGGCCCACGCGTGTGTCACGAAGGCCTGGCCGAGGGTGATCGCGTGCATGTACGCAAGGGCGATGGCCAGGTACAGGTAGAGGTGGGTCACCCACCAGGTCTCGTACGACATCCGGCGACGAGCCACCCGCCATGAGGCGATTCCGGCCATCATCATGAGGACGAAGCCAGCCGTTGCTGGCAGGATCCAACGATAAGTCGACAGGAGCGTCCACGACTCGGCCAGGTAGCTCACGGCTTCACTTGCCGCATAGCCAGCCACGATGAGTGCCACGTGCAGTGCGATCAGGATCAGAGCGATCGGACCGAGCTTGCGGTGCCAGGAGACCATGCGGTCATGTCCGACGCCGCGCTCGATCACCGGCACTCGGGCGATCAGGAAGATCACGAGAAGAGATCCGTACGTTCCCAGCAGGGCTGCCCAGCGGGACATTTCGATCAGGATCGCTCCGTCGCCCGATAGTGATGAGCGGGTTGCCAACTGGATTCCAACCACCAGGCCCAGGCCCAGACCGGCGAGCCACAGAGCCACCGTAGGCACCTTCGAGGCGCGTACAGAACTCTTCACCGACCGGGCAGGTGCGGGTGCGGGGCGCTTGTTCTTCGGCGCCGTCTTGGCTGACGAGGTGGTCTTGCCAGTAGGCCGAGGTCGGGTGGCTGCACTGCTCATGAGACCAAGGTGCCGAAGGTTTATGTGAGAGTCCTGTGAGACGCGCGAACTCTACCTGTGAGTTACTCCGGCACAGGAGATTCTCACTCGTTTGGGCCATTCCACCCCGACTGCAGGGGCGGACTTGGTCAGAACGTGAACGGCTTCGGCGGCGCTGACAGGGAGGCGCGCGGACAGGTGGCGAGGTTCAGGCCCCCGTATCCCAATGCTTCGTCGCACAGGTGAGTAACCGTCCAGCCGAGTTGGGTACCGCGCCTGGTAATTGTTGCGCGGTAGATGGTGATCTCGTATTTCGTCGGGGTGCCGTACGCGACCTGAATTGTGCCGATCAGTTGGGATTCACCCGGTTGGTTGGATCCGTTCCACGGGGTGTCGTACAGCGCCCAGCGGGATGGATCCGACAGCCACACTCCGCCATTGAGCACATCGCGCAGGGCCAACTCCACCAGAATCTGGCGGGCCGCCTCCTCGGGCACGATGGCTGCCGGTCGAATCACCTCTGTGACGACCCCGTCGTCATACATCTCGGTCATGAAGATCTCCGCAGTCGACTCCGACACTTTGGATCCCCCCTTGACGTCAACAGGTCTCGGCTCGTTGCCGAACGTACGTCCACGCTCTCTTCATGCATCGGCGCGCGGACGGGCGTGCAGAGGGCCCACATGGGTGAATCTGCCCGAACTGAGGCGTGAAACGGGTTATCTCAGACCTTTTTGGGTGCGTGTCGCTACCAGCCGGGTTGGTGCTGATGGGATAAATGGGGTTATTGTGGTGGTACATCACCTGGACGGTCGAGGTCGCTGGGGAAGGCGTCCCTCACTTAAGGAGGTCCGGTGATGGCCGATTGGCAGGCTTCTGCCGTGCCCACGGGCGCGCGGGCGACAACCCGTGGCGTCGTCTTTGTGCATTCCTGCCCACGGGCTATTACCGCCCATGTGGAGTGGGTGCTGAGTGATGTTTTCGACACCCGTATCCAGCTCGAGTGGGTCGAGCAGCCTGTGCTTGCCGGCTCCTACCGAGCGGAGCTGGCGTGGACTGGCCCCGTTGGTTCGGCGGCACGAATCGTGTCCGATCTTCATGCCTGGGGTCGGTTGCGGCTGGAAGTGACCCAGGAGCCCACGAGTACGACGGAGGGTGAGCGATTCGCGGCCACCCCATCGCTGGGCATCCACCGTGCCACGATCGGTGCTCATGGCGACATCATGGTGAGTGAGGAACGACTCCGTGGCGCCATGAGCCGCGCGCAGCTCTCAGGTCGATCATTGGAATGCGAACTTGATGAGTTGCTCGGCCGCCCCTGGGATCAGGAACTTGAGCCCTTCAGGTACGCGGGGGAGAACAACACGGTCCGATGGCTCCATCACGTGGGCTGAACTGTCCCTGACGACGAAGTCTCGGGGACGTTGCACCCGCCGGGCTACAGCGGGATGTTTCCGTGCTGACCACGGATTCCCGGGTTACTGGCTAGCGCGGCAGCCACGGCCTGGGCGAGCACCGACCGGGTCTGAGTTGGGGCCACCACCTCATCGACGACCCCAATAGCTACAGCCTTGTCAACACCACCTGCGATGCGGGTGTGCTCATCTGCCAACTCAATCTCGACCTGTGCTCGAGCATCCTCGGGGACGTCAGCCAGCTTTCGCCTGTGCAGGATTCGAATGGCGGCAACCGCACCCATCACCGCAACTTCGGCACCAGGCCAAGCGATCACCTTGGTAGCGCCCAGTGCACGCGAGTTCATGGCTATGTAGGCACCACCATAGGCTTTGCGGGTAATCACGGTGACGCGTGGCACCACTGACTCGGCGAATGCATGGAGCAGCTTGGCTCCACGGCGCACGACTCCATCCCACTCCTGTCCGACGCCCGGAAGGTACCCGGGAACGTCGACAACAACGACCAGGGGCAGGCCAAAGGCATCGCACATACGAACGAAGCGGGCAGCCTTCTCAGCGCTGGTGGCGTCCAGACACCCACCCAGGCGAAGGGGGTTGTTGGCGATCACCCCAACTGACCGTCCGCCCAGCCGCCCGAGGGTCGTGATGATGTTCGGCGCCCACTTCGGGTGCAGTTCCAGGGCTGAGCCCGGGTCGAGGATCCCATCGACGAGTGGGTGAGCGTCATATGCGCGCTTGGGGTTCTCGGGTAGCAGCGCTTCGAGGTTCGAATCGCTCACAGAGGCAACGTCGATAGTGCCCAGGTCGCCAAGCAGTGACGCGAGTCGGGCTCCCTCATCAAGAGCATGTCGTTCACTCGTGGCAACCACGTGAACCACTCCACTGCGTCGACCATGTGGCTCAGGGCCACCAAGGCGCAGCATGTCGACATCTTCGCCCGTCACGGAGCGCACGACATCAGGGCCGGTGACGAAGACTCGACCCTCAGGGCCGAGGACAACCACATCTGTGAGAGCAGGTCCGTAGGCAGCACCACCGGCTGCCGGACCCAGGACCACGGAGATCTGCGGGATCTTCCCTGAGACCCGGGTCATGATGGCGAAGACCTCGCCCACTGCGTGCAGGCTCTCGACCCCTTCACGAAGTCGTGCACCACCGGAATGCCACAGCCCGACGACGGGCACTCCATCGGCAGCTGCGCGCTGGTATGCGACCAGAATTGCCTTGCATCCTCCGATACCCATCGCCCCACCCTGGACGGTTGGGTCGGTGCAGAACACGACCACGGGCGTGCCGAGCGCAGTTCCGGTGGCAGCTATCACACCACAGTCGTCTACCTCGGTGATGAGCTCCATCGAGCCCTCGTCGAGGAAGGCTGGCATGCGCACCAGCGGATGTCGGGGGTCGAGTTCAACAACCTCGATATCAGTGTTTGCTGTCATGGTCATCACACACTCCGGAAGACGAGAGCCACGTTGTGGCCGCCAAAGCCGAACGAGTTGTTGAGCACGACAGCATCGCCATCGCGCAGTTTTCGCGGTTCACCGCTGACCACATCGAGTCCGATCTCCGGATCGGGGTTCTCGAGATTGGCGGTGACGGGGGCGAGCCTGTTGTGCAGGGCCAGGATTGCAGCCACCGACTCAACGGCGCCAGCTCCACCGAGAAGGTGTCCAGTCATCGATTTAGTTCCGCTGACTGCGACATCATCCACGCTAGTGCCGAGCACCGACTTGATGGCTGTGGCTTCAGCGATATCACCCTGTGGGGTGGAGGTTGCATGGGCGTTGATGTGGATCACGTCGGCAGCCGAGGCGTCAGCACCTGCGAGGGCGAGTCTCATCGCCCGGGCGGCACCGGCACCATTGGGATCAGGCTGGGCGATGTGGTGTCCATCGGCAGTCATTCCAACGGAGGCGACCTCAGCGTAGATGCGAGCTCCGCGGGCCGCTGCATGCTCAGCAGACTCCAGTACGAGTGCACCTGCACCCTCACCCATGACGAATCCATCTCGCCCAAGATCGTATGGACGCGAGGCGTGCGTGGGATCGTCGTTGCGAGTGGAAAGTGCGCGCATGGCAGCGAAGGCTGCAACGGTGATCGGGTGGATACAGGCTTCGGTTCCACCTGCGACGACGACGTCAGCGCGGCCACTGCGAATCATGTCCATCGCGTATCCAATGGCTTCGGCTCCTGACGCGCAGGCACTAACCGGGGTGTGAATCCCAGCTTTCGCACCCAAATCCAGACCAACCCAGGCGGCCGCCCCGTTGGGCATCAACTGAGGAACAGACATGGGTGAGACCCGTGACCAGCCGCGCGACAGGAGTGTGTCGTAGTTGTCGAGCAGGCTTACGATTCCACCGATTCCTGTTGCGAATGCGATACCGAGTCGCTCAGGGTCTAGTTCTGGTGCGGACGCATCCGCCCAGGCCTCACGAGCAGCGATAAGAGCCAGTTGCTGACAGCGATCAAGCTTGCGTGCCTCGACGCGATCCATGGCCTCGAGAGGCTCCACGGCCACCTGTCCGGCAAATCGCACAGGTAGATCTGCGTAGCGTTCGTCCTCAAGCACCCGCACACCGGATCGTCCGGTCAGGAGGCCCTCCCAGGTGCTGGCAACAGTGCCACCAACCGGGGTGGTGGCACCCAATCCGGTCACAACGACCCGTCGGGTCGATTCAGTCATCACAAGCTCCCTTGCATTGAACGTCTTATTGGGGACGGCGGGATTGCCACCGTCCCCAATAACTCAGGACTGCGCGTCGATGAATGCGACTGCGTCGCCGACGGTGCGGAGGTTCTTGACCTCACCATCGGGGATGCTCACGCCGAACTTGTCCTCACATGCCATGACAACCTCAACCATCGACAGCGAGTCGATATCGAGGTCGTCGACGAAGGACTTGTCGGGGGTGATGTCTTCGATCGGGGTACCGGCGACCTCGTTTACGATTGCGGCGAGGCCCTCGAGTGTCTGCGACACGATTTCTCCTTCAGTGATGCGGTTACGCCGTCCCTTGACGACGCAGTTGGTGGGTGTAGTGCTGCTGTGCTGTCTTGATTCTGGTGCGGTAGGGCTCTTGCTGGCTTGATTTCAGGGGAGTTCGACGATCTGTGAGGCGTAGACCAATCCCGCGCCAAACCCTATGAACAGGGCCAGGCCGCCACTGGGAAGCTGGTTGTCAGCGCGCAACCGGTCAAGAGCGATGGGGATGGAAGCAGCCGAGGTGTTTCCGGTGGTCTCAATATCCCGTCCGATCACAACGTGGTCGGGAAGTTTGAGGGCTCGAACGATGGCATCGGTAATGCGCATATTGGCCTGATGCGGGATAAAGGCGGTGAGATCGTCAGCTGTGATACCGCTGGCCTCAAGGGTTCGTGCTGCGATCTTCGGCACCTCGCTGACGGCCCATCGGAACACCTGCTGGCCAGCCATCTTCACCGATGGAAACTCCTCGGCAGGCTCGAGTCGATACTCAGACCAGGACTGGGTCATGGTGATGAGATCCTTCTGCTCACCATCGGAGCCCCAGAGGGTGGGGCCGATCCCAGTGTGGTCACTTGGTCCAACGACCACAGCGCCAGCACCATCACCGAAGATGAATGCGGTACCGCGGTCGGTGGGGGAGACGAAGTCGGTGAACTTCTCAACACCGATCACCAGCACGTACTCCGCGGAACCCGACCGGATCATTGCATCCGCCATGCCCAGGGCGTAGCAGAATCCCGCGCAAGCGGCGCCGAGATCTGTTGCAGCCGCTGCGGTTGCGCCGAGGCGATACGCAACCTCGGGAGCAGCACCAGGGGTCTGGTAAGGGTGCGTCACATTTGGAATGAGCACCATCGAGATCGCCTCGGGGGAGATTCCCGCGTCGGCGATGGCCTTCGCCCCGGCCGCGACCGCCATGTCTGTCAAGGTCTCGCCCGGTGCGCAGTAGCGACGTTCGATGATCCCGCTGCGCTCACGGATCCACTCATCGGAAGAGTCGATGAGAATCGCAACCTCGTGGTTGTCGACAACCCGCTCGGGCCGGTAGGAACCTGTTCCCAGGATCCGGCTTCCGATGCGCGTGGGAGTACTCAGCAATGTGGGCACTAACTCACCGCAATCGGGTGCAGTCGAACGATCGGTTGCCCGGGGGAGACGGGATCTCCGTCCTCCACGAGCCACTCGACAACTGTTCCACCGTGTGGAGCCAAGATCTCCTGCTCATCGCGCAGATTGACGACCGACCCGATCGGAGCGCCGGCGCGAAGGACGTCTCCGGCCTCCGATGAAACGGCAAGTTTGAACGTCCCCTTGCTCGGTGATACCAGCAGGCGCCACGTCGGAGACTGGGCCACTGGGCTGAGAGTCTTGTGTCGCTCGATCAGATCCCAGGCCGCTTCCAGATCATCCGGGGTGTTGAGCGCCAGTGTCTCGATACCGGGCAATCCTCGCTTTGCCAATCCGGTGAGGGTGCCGCCGGGGACGAGTTCAATAAGCGCAGTGACGCCCAGATCAGCCATGGTATTCATGCACAGATCCCAGCGGACCGGACTTGCCACCTGCGTCACCAAACGCGAAAGAACTTCACGTCCACTGTGAATCACAGCGCCGTCAGCATTGCTCAGCAGGCGCATGCGAGTGTCGTGCACATAGATCGACCGAGCCAGGGCGCCGAGCTCCTGAACGGCCGGGGCCATGTGCTTGGTGTGGAACGCACCGGCGACTGCAAGTGGCCGAAGACGGGCTTTCTCAGGCGGGTTGGCGGCAAATGCCTCAAGTTCATCCATGGTGCCCGCGACCACGATCTGCCCGGCACCGTTTTCGTTGGCGGCCGTGAGCCCCACGCGCTCAGCCGCGGCGATGACATCCTCGCGTTCACCACCGAGAACGGCGGTCATGCCAGTTGGGGTGACCGCCGATGCTGCTGCCATCGCTCGTCCGCGCTCACGGACGAACACCATCGCCTGCTCTGCGGTGATGACACCGGCACCGACGGCCGCGGTGATCTCACCAACACTGTGCCCTGCACCCACGCCCACCTTTCCGTAGGCCTCGGCAGGATGGGGAAACAAGGACAGGAGGGTGACGAGCCCCGCCCCCACGAGAAGTGGCTGTGCGATCGCAGTGTCACGAATGGTGTCAGCGTCACTCTCGGTGCCGTGCTTGACCAGATCGATGCCAGCAACAGTGGAGAGCCAGCGCAATCTCTCGGCAAAGCCGGGGAGCTCAAGCCATGGGGTGATGAAGCCAGGTGTCTGAGATCCCTGTCCGGGAGCAACTACTGCAAGCACAGTCCTACCCTCTCCCGTGCGAGCCGTCGTCGATGTTCACGACCCTACCAACGTCCACCCTTGATTCTTGTAGGAATCCTACAAAAGAGTTTCAGGTCGGTGAAGTCGCCCGAGGATCATCGTCAGCTGAAGGGTCCACGCATCCCGAGGCATGGTCGGTGTGTACCCGGTGATGTCTGCGATCCGTCGAAGCCGGTAACGAATCGTGTTGGGATGAACAAACAGATCTCGAGCGGCACCCTCCAGGGAGCCCGCCCGCTCCAGATAGCAGGACAGAGTCTCAAGGAGGGTTGGATCCTCACCGGCCAAGGGTGTGTAGATCGAGTCGATCAGTGCTGCCACCGCCGATTCATCACCGGCCAAGGCCCGTTCGGGCAGTAGTTCATCAGCCCGCACGGGTCTCGGCGCATCCGGCCAACCAAGGGCCGCCTTCAGTCCAGACATCGCCTCCTGGGCGCTGATCGCTGCTTCATGTAGACCCTCGACCCGACGACCTACCACGATGGGTCCAGCTGCAAACTGCGTTGACAGGGCTTTGGCCGCTACCAGGTCGTCGACGACATGACCGGCGACGATAACCATCCCATGACCTTGGACCCGCGTCAGGGCGTCAAGCTGATGGTGTCGGGCTACTCGCTTGACCGATTCGCTGATCGCATCGGGGTCACCCTGGGGTGCAGATCCGACGATCACACATACGCCGACAACAGTTCCCCATCCCAGAGCCGCACCACGGGATAGGACTGCTTCGTCCACCTCACCGCGCAGCAGTGCGTCCAGAACCAGGGATTCCAGGCGGGCATCCCAAGCCCCACGAGACTCGGCAGCGCTGGCGTAGACCTGGGCTGCGGCAAAGGCGATCTCCCTGGAGTACAACAGGATTGCCTCTCGAAACCAGATGCGATCTTCATCGTCCACAAGATCAGTGAGTTGGTCCTCCACTACGGCGATTGTTGTGCGGACGAGTTCGACAGTCTGTTGCAGTGACACGGCTCGTACGAGTTCACGGGGAGCCGTTGCGAACACGTCCGCTGTGACCGCATTTGCTGCCTGTGGATCTCGAACCCACTGGACGAATGCTGCGATACCGGCTTGAGCAACGAGGTTGACCCATGAGCGATCGGCTGCGGTCATGGCCGCGTACCAGGGGAGGTTTGCCTCCATGCGCACGGAGGCTGCGGTGGCGAGGTCTCCGGTTGCGCGCTCAAGGCGTCGGACGGTTGCCAGCCTGCGTCGGGAACTCACACAGACACAGTAATGGCACAAGCACAGCTGTAGAGAGGTGATGTACGAGCTGTCGGGACCAGTTCATCGAGCAGTGATGGCCGGTCGCAGATTGGCGATTCCCCACAAATGAACCGTCGTGCGGTCGTGACGTATTCTGACGTTGTGTGCAAGGGGTCAGTGCCAGAGGTGGATATCCGTCGCGCAACCGATCGATTCGCAACGGACATCTCCTGGTTGGACAGCCATCACTGCTTCTCATTCGGCCGACATTACGATCCGGGCAATACTCATTTCGGTCTTCTGCTCGTGTCCAATGACGATGTCGTTGCGCCCGGGACAGGGTTCGAAACCCATCCGCATAGATCGGAAGAGCACACGTCTGAACTCCAGTCACGTTTCGGAATCTCGTATGCCGTCTTCTGCTTGAA
>CAXBQZ010000030.1:0-31020 GCA_963978055.1 uncultured bacterium | reverse complement strand
TTCAAGCAGAAGACGGCATACGAGATTCCGAAACGTGACTGGAGTTCAGACGTGTGCTCTTCCGATCTGAGCGCGCCGATCCGAGATCGACGTCTGACAGCTGTGACCTTCGGGGTTGCCGCGGCAGTCGTGATCCTGGATCAGTTGACCAAGTATCTGGCCGTTACCTACCTGCAGAATCGACCGCCAGTCCAGGTGATCGGCACGTGGCTTCAGCTCACCTTCCTGCGCAACCCGGGGGCCGCTTTCAGTTTCGGGACGAGCTACACGTTCGTTTTCACCGGCATCGCCATCACTGTCGCTGTCGTCATCATCCGCACCTCTCGCAATCTCGGGAGTCTGTGGTGGGCGATCGCCCTTGGGGGGTTGCTGGGCGGTGCCACTGGAAACCTGCTGGATCGACTCTTTCGCGAGCCTGGCTTTCTTCGGGGCTATGTCATCGACTGGATTGCTCTGCCCAACTTCCCTGTCTTCAATATTGCTGACTCGGCCATCGTGTGTTCGAGTGCCCTCATGGTCCTGCTCGCGGTGCGCGGCATCAACCTCGACGGGACGCGGGGACAGTAGGCGTGCCCGAGCATCGAAGCCTTGAGCTCCCGGAGGGGGTAGAGGGGGAGCGGGTCGATGCCGCACTCGGACGACTCCTGGGTCTGTCCCGGACGAAAGCTGCTGAGCTCGCAGCGTCAGGGCTCGTGCAGATCAATGGCCAGCGTGTTGGAAAGTCCGATCGGGTGAGTGCGGGGGCATGGCTCGAGGTTGAGATTCCAGACGCCCCGGTGGCCGAACTCACTGCACCACAACTGGTCGAGGGGCTGACGATCATTTTCGACGATGATGATGTCGTTGTGGTCGACAAGCCAGTGGGAGTAGCCGCTCACCCGTCTCCCGGCTGGACTGGACCCACCGTGATCGGGGGACTTTTCGCTGCCGGGTACCGGATTTCGACCTCTGGGGCGGCCGAGCGGACGGGAATTGTTCATCGTCTCGACGTCGGCACAACCGGACTGATGGTGGTGGCAAAGAGCGAGCGTGCTTACACCTCGTTGAAACGTCAGTTCAAGGAACGCACTGTCGAGAAGGTCTACCACACGATGGTGCAGGGGATTATGGATCCGCTTCGAGGAACCATTGACGCACCGATCGACCGACATCCATCTTCGGACTTCAAATTCGCTGTGGTCAGTGGGGGTAAGCCGTCGGTCACCCACTACGAGACGTTGGAAGCCTTTCGACATGCGTCCCTGCTGGAAATCCATTTGGAGACGGGACGAACCCACCAGATTCGCGTTCACATGGCCGCCATGCGACATCCCTGTGTCGGTGACCTGATGTACGGCGCCGATCCTGTTCTTGCTCAGCGATTGGGGTTGGGCAGGCAATGGCTGCACGCCATGAGGTTGGGCTTTGAGCATCCGAGCGCAGGCCAGTACGTCGAGTTCACCTCATCGTATTCAGCGGATCTTCAGCACGCCTTGGATCTCATCTCAGCCAACTGAGCCTGCTGGCCGCTGCCACGAGTGGTCCCCGGCTGCGTCGACCGCCGGGGCCCCTGTTGAATGTAGCCATGACCTCTCAACCAGTTCTCGCCTCGGGCGAGTTCACCATCGGAACAGATGCCCAGTCGTTCACAGTTCATCGCATGGGATTCGGTGCCATGCAGATCACGGGTCCGGGAATCTGGGGTCCACCAGCCGACCATGAAGGTGCCATCGCAGTACTGCGGCGTGCTGTGGAACTCGGTGTTGATTTCATCGATACGGCTGACTCGTACGGACCGTTTGTCTCAGAGGACCTGATCCGTGAGGCACTGCATCCATTCGGTCACGTCCGGATTGCCACGAAGGCTGGACTGACCCGGCACGCCCCGGGTGAGTGGCGACCCGTTGGTCGTCCGGACTACCTGCGTCAATGTGCAGAGATGTCCCTGCGACGACTCAATGTCGAGACTATCGACCTCTATCAACTTCACCGGATCGATCCCCAGGTTCCGCTGGAGGATCAGCTGGGCGTGTTCGTCGAACTCCTCGAGGCTGGCAAGATCCGCCAGGTTGGCCTTTCGGAGGTGTCGGTGGAGCAACTTGAGGCAGCTCGCAAGATCGTCCCCATCGCGACGGTGCAAAACCTGTACAACGTCGCCAATCGAAAGAGCGAGGAGCTCCTCGATCACTGCTCGGAGCAGGGGATCGGGTTCATCCCCTGGTACCCGATCGCTACCGGACAACTCGCGGCTCCCAATGGCCCGCTTTCAGTGATCTCCGCTCGCACCGGTCTTGCCCCAGCCACCCTTGCCCTGGCGTGGCTGTTGCGCCGATCTTCGGTGATGCTTCCCATCCCCGGTACGAAGACGCGCAGCCACCTCGAGGAGAACTGTGCGGCCGCGGAGGTCGAACTGGATGATGAAACGTACGCTGAATTGGATGCGTTGACCAACGACTCGTGATCACCGCGGGTTTCGAATGTGGGCGCGGCCAGTTAGGGTGAGATATCGATCGACTTCCCCCGATCGATGCGAGTCAGCGGTGACCAACCCGCTGATTTGCTGACCATAGTGTTCAAAGTCCGAGTGTGAACACCGGACGAGGGGAAGGCGGCGCACGTGTCTGGCGACTCATTTGTGCATCTTCATGTGCACACTGAGTACTCGATGCTTGACGGTGCCGCCAGAGTCGGTGACCTGGTAGGCGAGGCCGCTCGCCTTGAGATGCCCGCCATTGCCATGAGCGATCACGGCAACCTCTACGGTGCCTACGACTTCTACAAGCAGAGCAAAGCCGCCGGCATCAAGCCCATCATCGGTATCGAGGGCTACTACGCACCGCAGGGCCGGTTCGAGCGCGCTCCATTCGACTTCGGCGGGGGCTACGACGAGGGTGTCGGTGAGGATGGTGAGACGTCTGCCAAAGGACGTCAGCCCTACACGCACATGACGCTGTGGGCAGAGACAACCCAGGGCCTGCACAACCTGTTTCGCCTATCGAGTCTGGCGAGCCTTGAGGGCTACTACCGCAAGCCCCGGATGGACCGGGACCTGCTGCAGACGTACGGTTCGGGAATCATCGGAACCACAGGTTGCCCCTCCGGTGAAGTCAATCGCTGGCTTCAGGCCGGCCAGTACGACAAGGCGCTGGCGGCCGCGGCTGACTACCGCGAGATTCTTGGGCCGGACAACTACTTCTGCGAGCTCATGGATCATGGGCTTGGCATCGAGCGTCGACATCGCGATGAACTACTCCAGATCGCGAGGACTCTCAACATCCCGCTGATCGCCACCAACGACCTGCACTACGTCTATCCGCAGGATGCCGAGTCACATGATGTGCTGCTCTGTATCGGCACCCGGACCACGATGGACGATCCCAAGCGGTTTCGCTTCGATGCACGGGATTTCTACCTCAAGTCCGCAGCGGAGATGCGCGGAGTCTGGTCTGAACTGCCAGAGGCCTGCGACAACACCCTGCTCATCGCCGAACGATGCAATGTCACCTTCAATGAGGGCGCCAACCTCATGCCGCGATTCCCTGTGCCGGACGGTGAAACGGAGCAGTCATGGTTGATCAAAGAGGTTGAACGTGGACTGGCAGACCGGTTCCCCGGTGGAGTGCCCGATCAGCATCGTGCGCAGGCGGCCTATGAGGTTGACGTCATCATCCAAATGGGATTCCCCGGTTACTTCCTGGTCACTGCCGATCTGGTTCGCTATGCCAAGGAGAACGGGATCCGCGTCGGCCCCGGCCGCGGCTCTGCTGCTGGTGCGCTGATCGCATACGCGTTGGGGATCACCGAACTGGATCCCATCAAGCATGGCCTGCTGTTCGAGCGGTTCTTGAATCCTGAGCGTATTTCCATGCCCGATATCGACATGGACTTCGATGAACGTCGACGTTCAGACATGATCCGCTACGCCACCGAGAAGTACGGTGAGGAGCGGGTCGCGCAGATCGTCACATACGGATCGATCAAGGCCAAGGCCGCGATCAAGGATTCTGCTCGCGCACTTGGCTACCCATTTGCGTTGGGAGATCGGATCACCAAGGCCATGCCTCCAGCGGTCATGGGCAAGGACATCCCACTGTCGGGCATCTTTGATTCGAAGAACTCGCGCTACAGCGAGGCGGCGGAGTTCAGAACTCTCTATGAGGAGGATGCCGACGTCCGCCGCGTCGTCGACACGGCCAAAGGCCTCGAGGGGCTCAAACGGCAACCAGGTGTCCATGCGGCCGGTGTCATCCTGTGCGCTGAACCCCTTCTCGATGTCATTCCTATCTGGCGTCGCGAGCAGGATGGCGCTGTCATCACCCAGTTCGACATGGGTGCGTGTGAGAGTCTGGGCCTGCTCAAGATGGACTTCTTGGGGCTACGCAACCTCACAGTTTTGGATGACTGTCTGGCCCATATCAGGGCCAACCGTGGTGAGTCGATTGTGCTGGAGACACTCGAGCTCCAGGACGGTCCGACGTACGAACTGCTCGCTCGCGGAGACACCCTCGGTGTGTTCCAGCTGGACGGGGGGCCGATGCGGTCACTCCTTCGCTCGATGGCGCCAGATAACTTTGAAGACATCTCGGCGGTGCTTGCGCTCTACCGGCCTGGACCCATGGGTGCCAATGCCCACAATGACTACGCCGATCGCAAGAATGGTCGAAAGCCGGTCGTGCCGATTCACCCTGAGCTGGCAGAGCCTCTGGCCGACATTCTGGGCGACACCTATGGCCTGATCGTGTATCAGGAGCAGGTTATGGCCATCGCTCAGAAACTGGCCGGTTATTCCCTTGGTGCAGCAGATCTTCTTCGTCGCGCTATGGGCAAGAAGAAGAAGGAGATTCTCGATAAGGAGTTCGTGCCCTTCTCTGAAGGGATGCGAGCCAACGGGTACTCAGATGCCGCCATCACCACCTTGTGGGAGATCCTGGTCCCGTTCTCCGATTACGCATTCAACAAGGCCCACACCGCAGGTTATGGACTGGTCTCGTTCTGGACCGCATATCTGAAGGCCAACTATCCGGCCGAATACATGGCCGCACTCCTCACCAGCGTCAAGGATGACAAGGACAAGCTGGCGATCTACCTGAACGAGTGCCGACGGATGGGGATCAAGGTCCTACCACCTGATGTCAACGACTCCGATTTCGACTTCACCCCGCGCGGCACCGATATCCGATTCGGCCTTTCCGCGGTGCGAAACGTTGGTGGGAATGTCGTCGAGGCGCTCATCAGCGCTCGAGCCAGCAAGGGTCGCTTCGCAGGGTTCGACGACTTCCTTGAGAAGGTACCTGCAACGGTCGTCAATAAGCGGACCGTTGAGTCGCTGATCAAGGCGGGAGCCTTTGACTCTTTGGGCGATACGCGCAAAGGTCTGCTCATCGTGCATGAGACGCGTATCGACGCGATCATCGACGTCAAGCGCAATGAGGCCATCGGACAGGATTCCCTTTTTGGTGGCGCTGACGAGGATGAATCAGTAGCGCTCTGGACACCACCACCAATTCCACCGGGTGAGTGGGACAAGTCGTCTCTACTCGCATATGAGCGGGAGATGCTGGGGCTCTACGTCTCCGATCATCCCCTGAACGGGGTTGAGCATGTGCTGTCTGCATCCACGGATCTACCGATCTCAGCACTGCACAGTGATGACAATCATGACGGTCGTGTGATCACTCTCGGGGGACTTGTCACCTCTGTTCAACGCAAGGTCACCAAGCAGGGAAATGTCTGGGCGATTGCAACTCTGGAGGATCTCGAGGCGTCCATTGACGTCATGATCTTCCCTGCCTCCTACCAGCAGGTAGGTGCGCAGGTGGTCCCGGACTCGGTACTTCTGGTCAAGGGACGGGTCGATCAGTCGGAGGAGGAAGCGCCCAAACTCATCGCAATGGAAGTCAGCGTCCCTGATCTGTCCGGTGGGCATACTGGGCCCGTGGTCGTCACCATTCCCGCAACACGATGTATTCCTCCCGTGATTGACCGGTTCAAGGAAGTTCTGGCCAGTCATCCGGGAGTCACCGAGGTTCGGTTGTCCATGTTGAGCAATGACCGCACCACCGTCGTGCGGCTGGACGACCGCTTGCGGGTCACCCCGACCCCCGCGCTGTACGCGGATCTCAAGGCATTGCTCGGTCCGTCCTGCCTTCAGTAAAGCGCGCCACCGCCGTTGGCCGTGGAGATTCAGGCGCGGGCAATATCAAAAAACTGCGCCTGCGTGAGTCGGGCCAGATCACCGGGAGAAACACCAATATCGAGCCCTCGCCGTCCCCCGGAGACGTAGATCATGTCGAGCTGTTCGGCTGAACTGTCGATCACTGTCACCAGTGCCTTCTTCTGCCCGATGGGGCTGATGCCGCCCAGAACATATCCCGTGCTCCGCTGGGCTGCTGCAGGATCGGCCATGACTGCCTTTTTGCCACCCACGGCTGCAGCCAGGGACTTCAGATCCAGTTTGAGATGCACCGGAACGATCCCGACGACGAGGGACGAATCAACCTCGGCCAGAAGTGTCTTGAACACCTGCTCCACCGGAAGTCCAAGTGCAGCGGCCGCCTCCAGACCGAATGACGTGGCACTCGGATCGTGATCGTAGGTGTGGACGGTAAAGGTGATCCCAGCTTTGGTCAGCGCCATGGTTGCCGGAGTGCCACCGGGGTTCTGCTTGGCCACTCGAAGATGATGCCAGTACTGCTGCTGTTCAGTTCAAGGGGATTGGCGCCCGCGTCAGTTCGGTCGCCGGGAGTGATGAGAGTTCTGAAAACAGCGTCAGTTCTCGGGCAAGCAGTCGAAGCTCATGTTGGAGCCGGTCTGCGGTGGTGGGTTGCTCCAGCAATGACTGTCGCTCGGTTGCGTCGACGACCAGCGCGGCAGCAATCACATAACTGCAGATTCTCGGGTCATCGCGAAGCTCAGCTGGGTTGTCCATGTCTGATCCTCCGGAGAGCATGGCCCGGTACTGCCGGAACCGATGTTCGGCATTATGCGCGAGTGACCGAACATCGGCTTCGCCATCCGGTTCGTCCAACCATTCGATCTCTGCGCACATGTAGGGGGTGCCAGTGGTTACTTCACGAATGATTCGGAATCGCGCTGCCCCATTGGTGACGATATCTGCGCGACCATCCTCGTATGCGTCCACTGATCGAATCTGGGCAAAGGTTCCCACCCCGTTGAGTGAGCGAACCGCATCGACACCTACCTCATGTCCCTCTCGAATCGCCACAACTCCGAAACCACGATCATCGTCAGATTTGTCAGCGAGGTCTGCGATCAACTGCCTATATCGCGGTTCGAAAATGTGCAGCGGCATCACCAGGCCCGGGACCAGAACTGTGCGCAGGGGAAACAGCGCGATCACCTCGCGCTCACCCGCTCGTCGTCGTTCGTCCACGAGCCAAGACTGTCCCACAATGGCGCGCATTGCACGCTCGAGATGCGGCGGCGTTACGATCTGCGGTGAGGTGTGCACGCTGTTGCCACCGTTACGGCACCAATCACGTGGGACGGACATCATGCAGATCGCCCGACGACTGGCGCGCACATGAGCCCGACCGTTGTGGTGCTCGATTATGGGTCGGGCAATATTCGCTCAGTGGAACGATCACTGGTGAGGGCAGGAGCAACTGTCGAAGTAACCGCCGACGTGGCAGCCGCTGAGAATGCTGCAGGTCTCGTTGTTCCCGGAGTAGGGGCATTTGAGGCGTGTATGACCGGAATCAATGCGGTCAGAGGTGGACGCACGATTGGGCGTCGACTCGCAGGTGGACGTCCTGTTCTCGGCATCTGTGTGGGTATGCAGGTGATGTTCGATGGCTCCACCGAGCATGGAACCTCGGTGCCGGGCCTCGGGGAGTGGCCCGGGCTGGTCGAGAGACTCGATGCGTCGATCCTTCCGCATATGGGCTGGAGCACTGTAGATCCGCCGGCGGGATCCACGCTCTTCGCCGGAGTCGAACAGGAGCGGTTCTACTTCGTGCACTCATATGCAGTTAGACGCTGGGAACTTCAGACGTATGGACGTACGACGCCCCCCATGGTCACCTGGGCTGAGCATGGTGAGCCGTTTGTGGCAGCAGTGGAGAATGGACCGCTGTGCGCGGTGCAGTTCCATCCAGAGAAATCCGGTGATGCCGGGGCCGGGCTCCTGCGAAACTGGGTGGCGAGTCTGTGAACAGTCCGATCAAGACGTCATCGGCAGGATAATTCGATGAGCAAGGAGCGGGCCAGGCGTCGTGATGAGCGCGAGGCCGCAAAGATGGAAGATCAGCGACGTCGCGCGGCAGCCCGCGACCGCTCAGCACGCCGTGCGGCCGCAGTTGCCGCCGTGACGTCACCAGCAACCAAGACTGGATCAATGTGGTCTCGCTGGTGGCGACGAACCTTTCCACCGGCGGACCCCTTCCGTGGTCGGCGCCAGCGGCAGTGGGCGATTGTGGGTGGGTTATTCGTTCTCGTCCAACTGCTGAGCTGGTGGATCCTGCCGAGCAACTGGGGTCTGCGGTTGGGAATCCTCGGACTGTCATTACTCCTGACACCCGTCCTGCGGGTTCTGCTCTTTGATCGCGGCTAGGGTTGTGCCATGAACAGTGGTCCTGCGAATCTTTTCGACTCGAGTCTGCTCGGTCCTGAGGTGCTCGAACTGCTGCCTGCCGTCGATGTTTCAGATGGTCAGGCAGTACGCCTGGTACAGGGAAAGTCCGGTACCGAGACCTCCTACGGCTCCCCGATCGAGGCTGCACTGGCCTGGCAGGAGCAGGGTGCCGAGTGGGTGCACCTGGTTGACCTCGATGCCGCCTTCGGCAGGGGCAGCAACCGTGAGGTGATCAATGAGGTCATCGGTCGACTCGACATCAAGGTGGAGTTGTCCGGTGGTATCCGCGACGATGAATCCCTGATGGCCGCACTGGGCACCAACTGCATGCGAGTGAACATCGGCACGGCAGCTCTGGAGTCCCCCGAGTGGGTTGAGTCGATCATCGCCACATATGGGGATCGAATCGCGGTCGGACTTGATGTCCGCGGCCGCACTCTGGCCGCTCGCGGATGGACCAAGGAGGGTGGTGATCTCTACGAGGTCATGGCTCGCCTGGATGCTCAGGGTTGTGCACGCTACGTCGTCACCGACGTCGATCGGGATGGAACCCTGCACGGCCCAAACCTTGATCTCCTGCGTGCGGTATGTGAGGCCACCGATCGGCCCATCGTGGCAAGTGGAGGAGTGGGTTCCCTGTCCCATGTCCACGCACTGACTGAATTGGTGTCGCTGGGAGTCGAGGGTGCCATTATTGGCAAGGCGCTCTACGCGGGCGAATTCACACTGGCCGAGGCACTTGTCGCGGTCGAGGCTCGTCACAATAATCTGGGAGGACTTGATGGCCGCTGATCGGACAATCTCGTCAGGGGGTCCATGGGAGGCCGTGGTCGGTTACTCCCGGGCCGTCGTGGTGGGGCCATGGGTTCTCGTATCAGGTTCGACGGCCACGGTCGACGGTGAACTGCGACATGTTGGTGATGCCTACGGTCAGACGATCGAGGCGTTTGGAGTGGTGCGTCGAGCTCTCGAGCAGGCCGGGATGACTCTCGATGATGTTGTCCGTACCCGGATGTATCTGGCCGACATGGCACATGAGGCCGACGTGGCCCGCGCACACAGCGAACTCTTCGATCACGTGCGGCCAGCGGCCACGATGGTGAGTATCTCAGGCTTCGTCAACAAGGACATGCTCATCGAGGTCGAGGTCGACGCATACCGGGCCTAGAGCCGCGGTTGCCACGCCGTACCGATCGTTCAGACGATGGTCAACTCAATGCCAACGTTGCCGGTACCGCGACGGAAAAGTTTGGTGAACAGGCCCATCGCTCGGTACTGAAGTCCGTACTTCGCCTTGTGGAGTTCGTCGATCCGGGCCAGTTCACTCGGTTCGTCAATGATGCGGGCGGCGGCATCGACAGATGCCCCCTGGCTCCCACCGCGCGAGTCACAGGGAGCGACCACAACATGTGCCCGGTTTCTGATCCGCTTGATCTTGCCAGCTCCGGCATCGGTCAGGACGAAGAGTTTCCCCCCTGATGTGCTCACCCAGACGGGTGTCGGCACCGCCGTCCCGTCCTTCTTATAGGTGGTGACAAGGATGTACTGACTTGCGCCCAAGCGCTCAACCTCTGGATTCATATCCGGCATGACGTAAGGCTACGACGCTGAACCGATAGGTGCAGCATCTCCACTACTGTGGAGTTGTGGCTGTTGCTATTCGGGTCATTCCATGTCTTGACGTCGATGGTGGGCGGGTCGTCAAGGGGGTGAACTTCGTCGACCTTCGCGATGCGGGTGATCCGGTGGAGTTGGCACGTGTCTACGATCGGCAGGGTGCCGACGAGCTCGTTTTCCTCGATATAACCGCGAGCAGCGCAGATCGATCAACGATGCTGGATGTCGTCGCGCGAACCGCCCAGGAGGTATTCATTCCCCTGACTGTTGGCGGCGGAGTGCGTTCCGTCGAGGATGTCGATGCACTTCTGCGCGCAGGTGCCGACAAGGTGGGGATCAATACGGCTGCGATCGCAAGTCCGGAACTCATCGCGCTGGCGGCGGAGCGGTTTGGATCACAGTGCGTTGTTCTGTCGATGGATGTGCGGCGTTGTCCAGAGGAGATACGTACGCCATCTGGCTGGGAGATCACCACGCACGGCGGGCGCCGATCTACCGGCCTCGACGCCATCGACTGGGCTCAGCGCGTGGTCGAATTGGGGGCCGGTGAGATCCTGCTCACCTCCATGGATGCCGATGGCACAAAGGAGGGATTCGATCTTGACCTCATCAAAGCAGTACGCACAGTCACGAATGTGCCAATCATCGCCAGTGGTGGTGCTGGACATGTCAGCCACTTCGCTCCAGCGGTGGCGGCCGGTGCGGACGCCGTGCTCGCGGCGAGCGTGTTCCACTTCGGCGAGATCACAATCGCCCAGGTGAAGTCCGAACTTCGCAGTGCCGGCTACGAGGTTCGCTAACGCGGAAAGGTGAGGAAGGCCAGCAGATCTTCCTCACTGCCCATCATGTCCACACCACGGGTAGTTCGTCCGAACAGGGCTAAGACGAGTTCACCCACGGGACCGCTGAGCCGCACGGCACTGTTGCCGTCGCGCACGCGCGTGTCAGTCCCAGCAGCCGGACCATCTGTAGGAGAGATCACGATGCCCACGGGGCAGGAGCGGGTGAGGAGTTTGCCGAACATCGGCAACCGCGACCAGAGATCAGCGGTGAACCCTGCGTCCAGGGTTCTAACTCCCCATTCAGGCTGGGCGCGACGAACATCCTCGTGGTGAACGAAGTATTCGATCGTGTTCATCGCCTCGTCCACCGCGGGGATCGCGGCGGGAGACCATCGGGGCGGACCGTGGCGAACAGCAGAGACCAGATCGGGCCAACTCTTTGCTGCGGCCTGATCCTGCACTTTGGACGTCCATGAGGTGAATGCAGGGATAACCAGGCCGAGTCCGGCATCGGGACGGGATTCGCGAACCACCAGATGGGCGGCCAGATCACGGGTTGTCCACCCTTCGCACAGCGTTGGTGCATCAGGTCCAAGCTCGAGCAGCAGGTTGCAGAGCGCGGCTCGCTCGGATCTGCTGTAACCACCTGCCATGGGCCAATGGTACGTCGACATGTGCATGAGAGCAGGTTGTTCGGCGAGCAGGCACAATAGGGACATGGAATCCATCCTGTGGTCCGATGTGCGTGAGCGGCTGACTCCTGATTCGGCCGGGCTTGTAGCCGCGATCGCCCAGCAGTGGGACACCGGTGAGGTGTTGATGCTGGCATGGATGGATCAGGAGGCGTTACGTCGCACAATCGAGTCCGGACGGGCCACCTACTGGTCACGTTCACGGGGTGAGTATTGGGTGAAGGGTGAGACGTCAGGCCACGTTCAATTCGTCAGATCAATTGCGCTCGACTGTGACGGGGACGCCCTGCTGTTGTCGGTCGATCAGACCGGGGTGGCCTGCCACACGGGCACCCGCACATGCTTTGATCACCTCATCGCTGGGACTGATCTGACCGGAAGGGAGCCGATCGGTGAGTGACAAGCCGATGTACGAAGGTGGGTTCTCAGGTGCGGTTTCCCCTGACATAACCACCTTCCGCGAATTGGCCAGAGACCGGCGGGTCATCCCCGTGGTTCGTCGTCTTCTTGCTGATGGTGAGACCCCCATTGGCCTGTATCGCAAACTCGCGGGTGAGCGAGCAGGCACCTTCCTGCTGGAGTCAGCAGAACATGGTCGGGCGTGGTCCAGATATTCATTCATCGGGGTTCGCTGTGCCGCGATGCTCACCGAGGTCGATGGAGAGGTTCGCTGGTTCGGCAACGCGCCGGTGGGTCTGCCCGATCACGGTGATCCGCTTGAGGCTCTGCGCGACACTGTGGCCGCCCTCCACACCGAGCGGTTACCAGGTCTACCGCCTCTGACAGGTGGCATGGTCGGGTATCTGTCGTATGACGTCATTCGCCACTGGGAGAAGCTTCCAAACGCCAATCCAGATGAACTAGGCATCCCCGAGCTGGCCATGATGCTTGCCACGGACCTAGCAGTGCTTGATCACCACGATGGCTCTGTACTTCTTATCGCCAACGCAATCAACTATGACGCCACAGATGAACGGGTGGACGAGGCCTGGGCCGATGCGGTTCTACGACTTGATCGGATGCAGGCGGATCTGTCGACCTCGGCTGCGGCCTCGGCGTCAACCTACGATGCGACCGCGACGATCGAGATCACCGCTCGTACCAGTGAGGCGGACTATCTCAGCGCTGTCGAGGTCAGCAAGGAGTACATCCGTGCGGGTGACGCGTTCCAGATCGTTCTGTCGCAGAGGTTCTCGGCGCCCTGTCCCTCGTCTGCTCTGGATGTATATCGAGTGCTACGGGTGACCAATCCGAGTCCCTATATGTACCTGTTCAGGATCCCGGCACCAATTGATGAGAACGGTGGACTGAGCCACGTTGTGGCCCTCGACATCGTGGGTTCATCGCCGGAAGCCTTGGTCAAGGTAACCCAGGGACGTGCAATGCTGCACCCGATCGCGGGATCACGGCCTCGGGGCCTGACCCCGGAACAGGATGCCGCACTGGCCGAGGAACTTCTCGCTGATGAAAAGGAACGTGCCGAGCATCTGATGCTGGTGGATCTGGGCCGCAACGATCTCGGGCGAGTATGCACACCAGGGTCAGTCGAGGTTGTCGACTTCATGTCCGTCGAGCGTTATAGCCACATCATGCACATCGTGTCCACAGTGGTCGGAGAGGTTGCTGCAGGAAGGTCCGCATTCGATGTGCTGGCCGCGACGTTCCCCGCAGGCACCCTGTCCGGCGCCCCGAAGCCTCGGGCGATGGAAATTATCGATGAACTGGAGCCTGTACGGCGGGGCGTCTATGCGGGTGCGGTCGGCTATCTGGATTTTGCCGGGGATCTCGATACCGCCATCGCCATTCGAACTGCCGTGATCATTGACGGTACGGCACACGTCCAGGCAGGTGCAGGTCTGGTCGCAGATTCGGTACCGCACAGTGAGTTTGCTGAATGTGGCAACAAGGCAGCCGCGGTCCTTCGGGCCGTGGCCATGGCTTCGACGATGAAGACCGCCAGATATGACCATGGTGACCAATGAGTGACAGCCAGCCGGTAGACAACTCGGCGGTGCAAGACCTACCTAAGGCCAACCTTTCCTATCGGCTGGTGCTCATCCTTCTTATGGTGGGTGCTGGTGCGCTCTTCCTCGGCTATGGCAGAACCTGGTCTACGACCACCCTTGCCGAAACGGGTCTCCCATCACTGGTCGTTGAACTGAGTGGGCGCGATGTCCAGCCCGCAGGTTCTGCCACGGCCATCGTGGCTCTCGCGGCGATTGCTGGCCTCGTCGCAACGAGGCGAATTGGTCGTCTGCTCAGCGGGGGTGCCCTGGTCATCATCGGCGGGGTGGATGTGCTGCTCGCTCTGCGGTTCGCTGGTGGAGACCGCTCGGCAATTGTGACCGCTGTGTCAGAGCGGGCGGGGCAGGACATCGACCCGAGTCGGGTGGCAGCGGCCACCGAGACCACATGGTGGTGGGCCGTTACTGGTGTAGGTGGCATGTGCCTTGTCGCCGCCGGGGTCATCACTCTCGTGACCTCTGCGCGGTGGCCGTCGTTGGGAAGTCGGTATGAGGGTGGTGCTGCGAAGGCGGATGCCCCTGCCACATCTGCATGGGACCAACTGGATCAGGGGATGGATCCGACCGTGGAGCTCTGAACTGACGTTCAGGCGCAGCTTCAGACTCGGGCGGGTCCCGCTGCGCCCGCTGAGCAGGTCAGTGGCACAATGAGTTCGCCGAGAGAGAGGATTCACCATGACCGCCGAGCACGAGTACCACGGCAACACCGCCCAGAACTGGACCGCTGTCACCATCGTCATGATCGCATCGCTGATTGGGACGGTCGCTGTGGTGATCGGCAACTGGCCGCTGTTCTGGATCGGTGGAGTCGGCGGGGTGATCCTCGGTCTCGTCGTGGGCAAGATCATGGGCATGATGGGAATGGGTGCACCGGCAGAGGACGCGTCAGCGTCGTAGTCTGTA
Organism: uncultured bacterium; assembly: GCA_963978055.1. Classification (GTDB taxonomy): domain Bacteria; phylum Actinomycetota; class Actinomycetes; order S36-B12; family CAIYMF01; genus Longivirga. The sequence continues at coordinate 16,430 of CAXBQZ010000030.1, read as the reverse complement.
GAGGTGCAGCCTCGCTCCCAGCGCTTGGTCGGTCCCGTGCTCGTTGGCGCGGGTCTGCTTGCTGCCACGGCCTACATCGCCGTTGTGGATCCCAACGCTCCGGGTCACTACCCGATGTGCCCTCTCAAGGCACTCACCGGCTTGGATTGTCCCGGTTGTGGAGGCCTGCGCGCTGTCCACTCACTCACACATGGTGATCTGGCTGGTGCCCTCAACCATAATCTTCTGGCGGTCACACTTTTCATCCCTGCAATTGCGGTCTGGTGGCTCCTGTGGGCAATACGGGAGTGGCGCGGCCCCGACGTGGTGGGTGCACCGATGGATTCCGGATCTGGCCCGTCTTCCGTCGGAATGGATCCAGCCGCATCCCGCCGACTCTGGCTTGCGGCATTCATCGTCATCGGCACCTTCACCATCGTGCGCAACATTCCAGGTGTCCCAGTATTCGAATGGCTCAACTCCGCCGGGTAGCCGATCTGCTGGCCGGGACAGCCTGAATGCGTGAAATCCCAAGGGCCGGATACCCTGAGCAGGTGACTGTTTTGGACGACATCCTCGCCGGGGTTCGGGAAGATCTTGCCGAACGCCAGGATCGAGTGAGCCTGGATGAACTCAAACAGCGCACTCAGAACGTGCGACCAGCGATTGATGCCGAGGCAGTCCTGCGTCAAGACGGTGTCAGCGTCATCGCCGAGGTAAAGCGATCAAGCCCGAGCAAGGGAGTTCTCGCGGAGATCGCCGATCCTGCCCACCTGGCCATGGAGTACGAAGCCGGTGGGGCACACTGCATCAGTGTTCTGACCGAGCAGCGGCGGTTCGGCGGTTCGCTGGCAGATCTTGCCGCCGTGCGGGCCAGTGTTGACGTTCCGGTTCTGCGCAAGGATTTCATCGTGAGTAGTTACCAGCTGTGGGAGGCCCGCGCCTACGGCGCAGATATCGCCCTTCTGATCGTCGCTGCGCTGGAGCAGGATGCCCTCATCTCGCTGGTGGAACGCGCCCGTAGCATCGGACTCACGCCGCTTGTGGAAGTTCATGACGAGGACGAGGTGGCCAGAGCCGTTGATGCTGGCGCGTCGGTCATCGGGGTCAATGTGCGAAATCTCAAAACTCTCGAGGTGGACCGAGACGTCTTCGCGCGCGTGGCCCCCTGCATCCCCGACGCCTGTGTTCGGATTGCCGAGTCAGGGGTGCGCGGACCACATGACCTTCTTGCATACGCCCATGCAGGTGCAGATGCGGTCCTAGTGGGGGAAAGTCTTGTCATTGGTGGTGACCCACGAGCAGCTGTCCAGGAGCTGGTCACAGCTGGTTCTCACCCCTCGACCCGTAACGGCCGCGAGTAGCAACAGGAGATTCACATGAGTACCGACATTTCCGGGGACATCCGCAGTGACGTAGCGTCGTCATGGAATGAGCAGTTCCCCGATCTTGCCGGTCACTTCGGCAGGTACGGCGGTCGCTTCGTGCCGGAGGCACTGATCGTTGCCTTGGACGAGCTCGACGCAGCCTTTCGAGCGGCCAAGGTTGACCCCAGCTTTCAAGCGGAACTGGCCCACCTGCAGGCCACTTACACGGGCCGTCCAAGCCCCGTCACCGAGTGTCGTCGCTTTGGCGAGGTGGCGGGCGGTGCCCGCGTGTTCCTCAAGCGGGAAGACCTGAACCACACCGGTTCACACAAAATCAACAACGTACTGGGTCAGGCTCTGCTCACGGTTCGGATGGGCAAGAAGCGGGTGATTGCTGAGACCGGTGCGGGTCAGCATGGTGTGGCAACCGCGACGGCTGCGGCTCTATTCGGTCTGGAGTGTGTGGTCTACATGGGTGAGGAGGACACCCGCCGGCAGGCGCTGAATGTGGCGCGGATGAGACTTCTGGGCGCGGAGGTTGTACCCGTGACGGCTGGTAGTCGCACGCTCAAGGATGCGATGAACGAGGCCATGCGTGACTGGGTCACCAACGTTGACTCAACTCACTACATCATCGGCACGGTTGCCGGTCCGGCTCCGTTCCCGGAGATGGTTCGTGAGTTCCACCGGATCATCGGCGTCGAGTCACGGGCGCAGATGCTCGAACTCACTGGCCGGTTGCCAGATGCGGTTACCGCATGTGTTGGTGGCGGGTCCAACGCGATCGGTATCTTCTCGGGTTTTGTCGACGATGCTGATGTTCGCCTCTACGGCTTCGAGGCGGGTGGGGACGGAGTGGACACCGGGCGCCATGCCTCGGCAATCACAGGTGGTTCCGTTGGGGTGCTGCACGGTCAACGCTCATATGTCCTGCAGGACGAGGATGGCCAGACGGTTGAATCCCACTCCATCAGCGCGGGCCTGGACTACCCGGGGGTAGGCCCCGAGCATGCGTGGCTGGCCGACAGTGGTCGCGCGACGTACGTTGCAGTCACCGATACCCAGGCGATGGAAGCTTTCCGGATTCTTTGCCGAACGGAGGGCATCATTCCGGCTATCGAGACTGCTCACGCCCTTGCCGGCACCATTGAGCTCGGTCGTGAGCTTGGCCCAGATGCGATCATTCTCGTGAACTGCTCGGGCCGTGGTGACAAGGATGTTGAGACGGCAAGTCGCTGGTTCGGCATTATGGATGGCGACCGGGCACCGGAGGGACGTGCGTGAGCAAGTTGCATGAGGTCTTCGCGCAGGCGAAGGCTGAGAATCGATCAGCTCTTATCGGGTACCTCCCAGCAGGATTTCCCACCGTTTCCGGAGCGATCGATGCGATCCGCGCGATGGTCGAGAATGGTGTCGACATCGTCGAAATTGGTCTGCCTTACTCGGATCCACTGATGGACGGTCCCACCATCCAGGCGGCTGTTGATCAGGCGCTGCGCCAAGGGGTCACCTCTCGAGATGTGCTCGACACCGTCGAAGCCGTTGCTCAAACGGGTGCGCCAACTCTGGTGATGTCCTACTGGAATCCGATCGAGCGATACGGGGTGGACCGGTTCGCCCAGGATCTGGCGGCTGCTGGTGGAACGGGCGTCATCACTCCTGATCTGACCCCGGAGGAAGCCGGCGACTGGATTCGGGCAACTGATGAGTCTGGTATCGACCGGGTGTTCCTGGTGGCACCATCAAGTACGCAGGAGCGCATCAAGGTTGTCAGCGACATCACCACTGGATTTCTTTACGCCGCATCGCTGATGGGTGTCACAGGGGTCCAGTCGGTTTCCGCAGCGGCACCCGCGCTCGTGGAACGCAGTCGTCCGTACGCACATGTGCCCATTGCTGTCGGTCTTGGCGTCTCGACGGCGGATCAAGCGGCCGAAATTGCGGCGTATGCAGACGGAGTTATCGTCGGCTCCGCCTTCGTCCGAAGACTTCTGGATGCATCGACGCCGGAGCAGGGAGTCCGCGACGTCGGTGAATTGGCTGCACAGCTGGCACGAGGAGTCCGTGCGCCTCGGTGACGGTGCAAATCGGACATGTCGCCTGTTCCGGGTTTCGGGAACTTTCCCGTCATCGTGATACGTCCGACATGTTGATCCGCATGGGCCACCCCAACCGACATTCTGCGGGTGAGTAAGGGATGATCGGAGGGTGAGTTCCTTGAGTGTTCAGACGCGAACGTGGGTCAGCACCATCTTTCGTTTCGTCCTTGCCGGCGTGTGGCTCTACGCCGGTGGAATCAAGCTGACCCAGCCACATGGTGCGCGAGAGGCGGTCATCGCCTACCGGATCTTCCCGGCATCCTGGGTGGATTTTCTGGGCTGGGCGTTGCCGGCACTTGAGGTCGGTCTTGGGGCTCTCCTGCTGCTGGGACTGTTCACGCGTGCTGCATCCATCGTGAGTGCTCTGTTGTTCACGGCCTTCATCATCGGCATCTCCAGTGTCTGGATCCGTGGCTACTCCATCGACTGCGGCTGTTTTGGTGGTGGTGGAGACATCACGGAAGCGGGCAAGACCTGGCGGTACACAAGTGAACTGCTCCGGGATGCTCTGTTTACCGGTATGGCCTGTTGGCTGGCCTGGTGGCCACACACCAAACTGTCGATGGATCGCACGCCGGTGGCCGAATTCGTCGAAGAGCCGACCCGAGTATCTGCCTAACCATCGTGACCCTGTTGAAACCAACGATCAACCAATGACCTGGAGTCAAGCGATATGAGCGCCAAAGAGAGTGCGAAGTCCACGCGAGAGAAGGCTGCGCAGGCACGTGCTGAGGCCGAAGCCGAGCAGAAGCGTCGCGACCGCACTGTCCGAGTGATCGGTGCAGTGGCCGTGCTTGCCATCATCGGTGCGATCTTCGGAGCCGTGATCTGGAACAACAACAAGAATTCATCGGCAAACGACATCGTCAACGATGCGGCCGTCCCCAAGGGCGTGTTCACGTCCACGGGCAACTACCCCTGGGGTTACCCGGTCAATCAGGCTGGTACGAAGCCAACTCTGGCGATCTGGGAGGACTTCCAGTGCCCAACCTGCGGTGCGGTTGAGAAGGCGAACGGCAAGACGATCGAGCAACTCGCCAGTGATGGCAAGATCAACCTGATCTGGCGCCCGACGGCGTTCATTGATGAGAAGACCAGTTCATCAGGTGGTCCCAACCCGAAGTCGTCACTTCGTGCCACGGCCGCCTGGGGATGTGCCATTGATGCGGGCAAGGGTCCGGAGTACCACAACACGGTGTTCGCGAATCAGCCGGCCAATGAGGGTGACGGCTGGACCGATCAGCAGTTGATCGACTTCGGCACCACGGCTGGGATCACCGGTGCGGCACAGGCAACTTTCCAGACCTGTGTTCAGAACAACACCTATCATCAGTGGGCGAACAACTCCTATCAGACCTTCATCAAGGATGCGGTTCCCGGAACGCCGACCGCCTACCTGAACGGCAAGGAAGTTACCCTGGACGTTCTTGCTGACCCAACCAAGTTGGCCAAGGCCGTTGCGGATGCGACGAAGTAGTCGTTGTAGCTCCCATAGCCACTGAGAGGACATGTGGTGGACGACCAACTGCCGGCCGGTGACGAGCAGGGCATTCCAAGCACCGCTCGAAGCAATGGCGCTACGTTCCGATTGTTGATGCTCGGGCTGATCTTCCTTGGAGTCGTTGGCATCGCAGTATGGGGACTGCTGTCGTCTCGGTCCAGTGAGCCGACGGTCAATCCTGCGGCTGCCGTGCCAACCACGATTCTGGACGGGAGCGGATCAACCCCATGGGGGGTTCAGTACAACAACGCCCCCGGTAAACCCGTGCTGGCTATCTGGGAGGACTTCCAGTGTCCGTACTGTGCGCAGTTGGAACGAGTCAATGGCACCGGCATCAGGGCTCTGGCCGATGCGGGCAAGATCACTCTGATCTGGCGTCCCACTGTGTTCCTCGACGGAAGTCCAGCATCGCAATCAGGCCCGAACCCTGACTCGAGCGTGCGAGCGACGGCCGCGTGGGGCTGTGCGATTGATGCGGGGAAGGCAGCAGACTTCCACGCCTATCTGTTCGCACATCAGCCGACCACCGAGGGTACGGGGTGGTCCGATGCGGAGTTGCAGGACTTCGCGTCGAAGGTGGGTATCAACGGCGCCGCGCTCGAGACATTCAAGACCTGCTACAGTTCGGCCAAATATGCCTCATGGGTCAAGAACTCGTATGCCGCATTTGAGTCAGAAGGTGTGGCCGGAACCCCCGCTGGCTATCTCAATGGGACCGAACTGACTCCGGACCAGCTCGCGGACCCAGCCACCCTGGCAGATCTGGTCGCGAAGGCGACCCAGTAGTCAACGGACCTACGGACGTGAAGGCCCGCGCATCCCGTGTCGCAGCACTTTCGTATTGAAATCTGGCGTCAGCAGGGTAACGTCGAATCCGTGAGTACACATGAGGTGGTTTACGAGCATGGGCACCGGGATGTCACGGGTGGATGGCTTCGTCCCGCGGTGTTCGGCGCGATGGATGGACTGGTTTCCAATCTGTCGCTGATGGCTGGTATCGCCGGTGGCTCCGCGGCGGTCGGCAGTGGCACGACGCCGATCATTCTCGCCGGGCTGGCGGGCCTTGCTGCGGGAGCCTTTTCGATGGCCGCGGGGGAGTACACGTCGGTGGCCTCTCAGGCGGAACTGGCCGAGCAGGAGTTTGAGAATGAGCGTCGCGAACTCAGCCGCAATCCGGAGGCTGAAGCGCGTGAGCTTGCCGCGATCTGGTCCTCGCGTGGAGTTGATCGAGATCTGGCAGAGCAGGTTGCCCTCCAACTGGGCCGCAATCCGGATGCAGCCCTCGAAGTGCACGCACGTGAGGAACTCGGTATGGCCCCAGGTGAGCTGCCGAACCCGTGGCTGGCGGCCGGCTCCTCGTTTATCTCCTTTGTCGTCGGGGCGGCGATCCCGCTGATCCCCTTCCTGTTTGGCTCGACCACGTTCACCTGGTCACTGATCCTGGCTCTGATCGGACTGTTCGCGGCTGGTGCCCTGGTATCACGGGTCACGGCCGCCACCTGGTGGTTCTCCGGGCTGCGTCAGCTCGCGATCGGAGCCCTCGCAGCGGCCGTCACGTACGGAATTGGCTCACTGGTGGGAACAAGCCTGGGCTGAGGCATCTTGGTACCGTCGCTTGCATCCCTCGCACAGCCGTCCGGTACTCTTTAACTCACAGCAGTGCGGCCAATGTCGTCCCCTGCTCGACCACCGCCTTCGGGCATCAGGCGAGCATCGACGACAGGAGGTCCCATGAAGACTGCAGTTCCTGCACCTCAAGGGCTTTACCACCCAGCACATGAGAAAGATGCATGTGGTGTGGCCTTTGTCGCCCAGATGTCCGGGGTCGCCTCACACGAAATCGTGTCACTTGGCATCACCGCATTGGAGAACCTCGAACATCGAGGTGCGTCCGGGTCTGAGCCCGATTCTGGTGATGGGGCTGGCATCCTTACGCAGATTCCGCACACCTTCCTGCGTGCCATCATGTCCGAGGCTGGGGTTGACCTGCCCGCTCCCGGTGCCTATGCGACGGGTATCGCCTTCCTGCCCGATGAGCCGAACGCAAACGCGCAGGCTGTTGCCGCGATCGAGCAGATTGCCCTCGAGGAGGGTCTCACTGTTCTCGCCTGGCGTGATCTGCCCGTCGATCCAGCGGGTTCGGGGGTCGGCACCACTGCACTGGAGGTCATGCCGGCATTTCGACAGTTGTTCGTCGCTGCACCGGGCGGTCGTGTCCGAGGTCTGGCACTCGAGCGCATGGCCTTCTGTCTGCGCAAGCGCGCAGAGCATGAAACCGATGTCTACTTCCCCTCCCTGTCATCGCGGACGATCGTCTACAAGGGAATGCTCACAACCGGACAGCTTGCACCGTTCTTCCCGGACCTGTCCGACGAGCGCTTTGAGTCCGCGCTGGCACTTGTTCACTCCCGGTTCTCGACGAACACCTTTCCGAGCTGGCCGCTGGCCCACCCGTACCGCTTGATTGCCCACAACGGTGAGATCAACACGGTCAAGGGAAATCGAAACTGGATGCGCGCCCGGGAAGCTCAGCTGACCAGTGATGTGATTCCGGGCGACATCTCCCGGCTGTTTCCGATCGTCACGGAGGCTATGAGCGACTCCGCATCATTTGATGAGGTGCTTGAACTCCTGCATCTTGGCGGACGCAGCCTGCCACATGCGGTGCTCATGATGATTCCTGAGGCGTGGCAGAACCACACCGAGATGGATCCAGCCCGACGTGCGTTCTACGAGTTCCACGCGACTCTGATTGAGGCCTGGGATGGACCCGCTGATGTTGCGTTCACCGATGGGACGGTCATTGGGGCTGTTCTCGATCGCAATGGACTTCGTCCCGGTCGCTACTGGGTGACGGACGATGGACTCGTCGTGCTGGCCAGTGAGGTCGGGGTTCTGGATATCGAACCGTCGCGAGTCGTGCGCAAGGGCCGCCTCCAGCCCGGACGGATGTTCCTCGTCGACACTGAGGCGCAACGCATCATCGAGGATGACGAGATCAAGGCTGAACTGGCATCGGCGCTCCCGTATGACGAATGGCTCCACGCGGGAATCATGCACTTGGACTCACTGCCCGAGCGGGAGCACATCGTTCACACCCATGAGAGCGTTGTGCGACGCCAGCAGACCTTCGGGTACAGCGAGGAGGAACTGCGCGTCATCATCGCTCCGATGGCCCGAGCCGGTGCCGAGGCAATCGGCTCGATGGGCACCGACACCCCGATCGCGGTGTTGAGCAAGCGACCACGTCTGCTGTTCGACTACTTCAGTCAACTGTTCGCCCAGGTGACCAATCCACCACTGGACGCGATCCGTGAAGAGTTGGTTACGTCACTGGCGAGCCATATCGGTCCGGAGGCAAACCTTCTCAGTGCGAGCCCTGCCCACTGCCGTCAGGTGGTGCTGCCCTTCCCGGTGATCGACAACGATGAACTTGCCAAGATCCTGCACATCAACGCCGATGGTGATCTGCCAGGTTTCTCTGCAGCCAAGGTGAGCGGCCTCTATCGCGTCGCCGGTGGGGGGGAGGCTCTTGCGGAGCGGCTCGAAGAGATCTGTGCGGAGGTGTCTGACCTCATCGCTCGCGGGCATCGATTTGTTGTGCTCTCCGATCGTGACAGCGACTCTGAACTTGCCCCGATTCCCTCATTGCTCCTCACCGCCGGTGTGCACCATCACCTAGTGCGGCAGAAGGAGCGGACCCAGGTCAGCCTCATCGTCGAGGCTGGTGACGTGCGTGAAGTCCACCACGTTGCTCTGCTGATCGGCTATGGGGCCGCAGCGGTGAACCCATACCTGGCCATGGAGACCGTAGAGGATCTGGTGGGTCGTGGTGTGGTCACCGGTATTGCGCCGGAGAAGGCTGTGCGCAATCTGGTCAAGGCTCTTGGCAAGGGTGTCCTGAAGGTCATGAGCAAGATGGGCATCTCAACTGTTGCCTCCTATCGAGGTGCTCAGGTGTTTGAGGCTGTGGGCCTGGCACCGAGCGTGATCGACCGATGGTTCACCGGTACCACGTCGCGTATCGGTGGGATCGACATCGATGTGATTGCCGATGAGGTTGCCCAGCGCCATTCGGCTGCCTACCCGCACTCAGGGATCTCACCGGCGCACCGTCGACTCGAGGTGGGCGGTGAGTACCAGTGGCGTCGAGAGGGTGAGCCTCACCTGTTCGACCCGGAGACAGTCTTCCGTCTGCAGCATTCCACTCGAAGTGGTCGCTACGACATCTTCAAGCAGTACACCGCGCGTGTTGATGAGCAGGCCGAGCGACTCATGACACTGCGAGGTCTGTTCCGCTTCCGCACTGATGTACGTGAGCCGATTTCGATCGACGAGGTTGAGCCGGTCAGCGAGATCGTCAAGCGGTTCTCGACGGGTGCCATGTCGTATGGATCCATCTCGGGTGAGGCCCACGAGACGTTGGCCATTGCGATGAATCGCCTTGGTGCGAAGTCCAACACTGGAGAGGGTGGCGAGGACGAGGAGAGGTTCCAGCCTGAACCAAACGGAGATTCGCGTCGCTCAGCTATCAAGCAGGTGGCCTCGGGACGGTTCGGTGTTACCAGCAACTATCTGGTGAACGCAGACGATATCCAGATCAAGATGGCCCAGGGTGCAAAGCCTGGTGAGGGTGGACAGCTTCCCGGTCACAAGGTCTATCCGTGGATCGCCAAGACCCGTCACTCCACGCCTGGGGTTGGTCTGATCTCGCCTCCGCCACATCACGATATCTACTCGATTGAAGATCTGGCGCAGCTGATCCACGATCTCAAGAACTCCAACCCACAGGCACGCGTGCACGTGAAACTGGTGGCTGAAGTTGGGGTGGGCACGGTTGCTGCAGGGGTGGCCAAGGCACATGCAGACGTCGTTCTCATCTCCGGACATGACGGGGGTACGGGAGCATCACCCTTGACCTCACTGAAGCATGCCGGTGGCCCATGGGAACTTGGCCTCGCCGAGGCTCAGCAGACCCTGCTGCTCAACGGTCTGCGTGATCGCGTGGTGGTGCAGACAGATGGTCAGTTGAAGACTGGCCGAGATGTCGTCATCGCTGCCCTGCTTGGTGCTGAGGAGTTCGGCTTTGCCACAGCACCGCTGGTCGTCATGGGCTGTGTGATGATGAGGGTCTGTCACCTCGATACCTGCCCGGTGGGGGTTGCTACGCAGAATCCAGTTCTGCGCGAACGGTTCACCGGTCAGCCGGAGTTTGTTGAGAACTTCTTCACCTACCTTGCACAGGAGGTACGTGAACTCCTTGCCGCTCTCGGGTTCCGCTCGATTGCTGAGGCGGTCGGACAGGTTGAGGTGCTCGATGCGGACAGGGCTATCGAGCACTGGAAGGCACATGGACTCGACCTCTCGCCACTTCTTCACGTGCCCGAGCTCGCACCTGGCACATCTCGACGTCAGACCGTCACCCAGGACCATGGCCTAGACAAGGCGCTGGACAACGAGTTGATCGCGCTGTGCTCGGATGCTCTTGAACGTGGTGAACTCGTTCGAGCATCGCTCACAGTCCGCAATGTCAATCGAACCGTTGGCACGATGTTGGGATCAGAAGTAAGCCGTCGCTATGGTGGGGCGGGTCTGCCTGACGACACGATCGATATCACCTTCACGGGCTCCGCTGGTCAGTCATTCGGAGCGTTCCTACCTCGGGGTGTCACACTCCGCTTGGAAGGTGACAGCAACGACTATGTCGGCAAGGGACTAAGTGGTGGAAGGGTCGTCGTTCGCCCACATCGAGATTCTGTTCTGACGGCACATGAGAACGTGATTGCCGGCAACGTGATTGGCTATGGCGCGACCTCCGGTGAGATCTTCCTGCGCGGTCTGGTGGGCGAGCGCTTCTGCGTTCGCAATTCAGGTGCCACCGCTGTGGTGGAAGGTGTTGGTGATCACGGCTGTGAGTACATGACCGGTGGGCGCGTCGTGATCCTTGGCCCCACTGGACGTAACTTCGCGGCCGGGATGTCCGGTGGTATCGCCTACCTGCTTGACGCGAGGCCCGCACGCGTCAATCCCGAACTGGTCGACCTGCTGAGCCTGTCGCCGGAGGATGTTGAGGAAGTTCGGGGTCTACTCATCGCTCATGAGCAATGGACTGACTCAACGGTCGCTCGTGAGCTCCTGAGCGCGGACGACCTTGGTGCCCGCTTTACCAAGGTGATGCCTCGCGACTACGCAAAGGTGCTTGCCGCCGCATCGGCTGCTGAGCGTGAAGGCCGCAATGTCCAGCAGGCAGTCATGGAGGCCACTCATGGGTGATCCAAAGGGATTCCTTACCACCGGTCGTCAGGGCCCCAGTCGCCGTCCAGTCGACGTCCGCCTCTTGGACTGGAAAGAGGTGTATGAGCCGTTTGCTGCTGACGCCCTCGAACAACAGGCCAGCCGTTGCATGGACTGCGGTATTCCGTTTTGTCACAACGGATGTCCGCTTGGGAACCTCATTCCCGAGTGGAACGACCTGGTCTTTCAATCTGACTGGCAGGCTGCCGCGGAGAGGCTGCACGCGACGAACAACTTTCCTGAATTCACCGGGCGCTTATGTCCAGCACCATGTGAGACCGCCTGTGTTCTGGGCATCAACGCCGATCCCGTCACCATCAAGCAGGTTGAGGTGGAAATCGTCGATAGGGCCTGGGATGAAGGATGGGTCACTGCCCAGTCGGCACCACGACAGTCGGGTAAGACCGTGGCGGTGGTGGGCTCGGGACCTGCAGGTCTGGCCGCGGCACAGCAGTTGGTCCGTGCTGGTCACACTGTTGCCGTCTATGAGCGAGCCGATCGCATAGGCGGACTGCTCCGCTATGGGATACCCGAGTTCAAGATGGAAAAGCGCCACCTCGACAGGCGCCTGGAGCAGATGCAGGCTGAAGGGGTGAAGTTCCGATCCGGTATTGATGTCGGAATCGACATCACCGGTCACGATCTGCGGCGTCGCTACGATGCGGTGGTTCTCAGTGTTGGAGCGACGGCGTGGCGCGATCTGGAAGTTCCAGGGCGACACCTCGCGGGTGTGTATCAGGCGATGGAGTACCTTCCGGGATCAAATCGGGTTCAGGAGGGTGATGTTGACGCACAGCCGATCAACGCCTATGGCAAGCACGTGGTGATCATCGGCGGTGGTGATACCGGTGCCGATTGTCTTGGTACTGCTCACCGCCAGGGGGCCGCATCGGTGACCCAGCTCGAGATCATGCCGCTGCCATCCTCAGATCGACCGAGCGAGCAGCCGTGGCCAACGTACCCGATGACCTACAAGGTCACGAGTGCACATGAAGAGGGTGGAGAGCGCATCTACTCGGTGTCGACCACCCACTTCGTTGATGACGGGCGGGGCCAGGTGAGGGCGCTGGCGCTCACGGAGGTTCGGTTCGTGGATGGACGGTTCGAGCCAATCGCAGGAACTGAACGTGAGATCCCAGCCGATCTTGTGTTCCTCGCTATGGGTTTTATCGGACCTGAACGCAGTCCGTTGCTGGAGCAGCTCGGGGTCGAGTTTGATGCCCGGGGCAATATCACCCGCGACAGTCAGTACATGTCGAGTGTTGACGGGGTCTTTGTTGCCGGTGATGCAGGTCGCGGACAGTCTCTGATCGTGTGGGCGATCGCTGAGGGGCGGTCGGCGGCTGCTGGTGTGGACAGCTGGCTCACTGGCAGCACAACTCTTCCTGCGCCGATCGCGCCGACGGCGCGTCCACTGGTCATCTGATCGGATCGACGCGCGGTGGATGGCGAATTTCACGCCATTGCGGGCCGGCGTTCATCGTATGTAAGCGCTTCTAGATAAGGTGAGACCGTGCGTCGAGCAAAGATTGTGTGCACCCTCGGACCGGCCGTAGCGAGCCCAGAGGGTATTGCTGCACTCGTCGATGCCGGCATGGATGTTGCTCGAATGAACCTTTCCCATGGTTCATACGCCGATCACGAGGTGGTCTACAAGTACGTTCGGGCTGCAGCTGATGCCGCAGGTCGCGGTGTTGGGATCTTCGTCGATCTGCAGGGACCCAAGATTCGACTGGGCACCTTTGCGCAGGGGTCTGCACTGCTGGAGCAAGGCGCCGAATTCACCATCACAACCCGAGATGTCCCCGGCGACGCACACGCGGTCTCGACAACTTACCTTGGCCTGCCGGGCGACGTGTCTGCGGGCGATCCCATTCTGATTGACGATGGCAAGGTGGCGCTGGAAGCGGTCACCGTCACCGACACAGATGTTGTCACCCGAGTTGTTGAGGGTGGTCGCGTCAGTGATCACAAGGGCCTCAACCTGCCCGGGGTTGCGGTCAGCGTTCCGGCATTGTCGGACAAGGATGTTGCCGATCTTCGGTGGGGCCTGCGCTTGGGTGTCGACATGATCGCGCTGTCATTCGTCCGCCGATCAGATGACATCCTCGATGTTCGTCGCATCATGGACGAAGAGGGGATTCATATTCCCATTCTCGCGAAGATAGAGAAGCCGCAGGCTGTAGAAAACCTCGAGGCGATCATCGACACCTTCGACGGAATCATGGTGGCCCGCGGTGATCTGGGCGTAGAGCTCCCACTTGAGCAGGTACCCCTAGTTCAGAAGCGCGCCATCACTCTGGCTCGACTCGTGGGCAAGCCGGTTATTGTCGCCACGCAGATGCTTGATTCGATGATCTCGATGACTCGTCCGACTCGTGCTGAGGCCAGCGATGTTGCCAACGCTGTTCTTGACGGCGCCGATGCGCTGATGTTGTCGGGGGAGACCTCGGTGGGCGCACATCCGGACCATGTTGTGCGAACAATGGCTCGCATCATCACTCAGGTCGAGTCCGAGGCTATGGACCAGTTGCCCGAGCTTGCTGACCGCAATGACTCCACATCACATTCGTTGACCCATGCGGCGGTCAATGTGAGCACAGACGTTGGGGCGGCCGCAGTTATCGCCTTCACCGAGACTGGGCGCTCGGCGCGCCTCATTGCTCGCTACCGCTCAGGTGTTCCGCTGATGGCTTTCACGCCGAATCCGCGGGTACGCAGTCAGCTCGCGCTTTCCTGGGGTGTTGAAACCTTCCTGGTGCCACCTGCGACCAGTACCGATGAGATGGTTCGTCAGGTTGACAGATCACTTCGAGAGATCGGACGTGTATCTGATGGCCAACTGATCGTCATCATCGCTGGAGTGCCGCCGGGGATTCCGGGCACGACGAACGGCATGCGAGTGCACAAGATCGGCTCGCAGAATATCGGCGGTATCTAGCGCCTGCGTCAGTTGCCGTCGTTGAGTGCTCGGCGTGCCTCAGGATTCAGCACGCCCCAGGCGATCAACTGTTCTGCCAACTGACTTGGTGGTTCGTCGTAGATCACACCAAGGGTGCGCAGATCGTCTTGTCGGATTGACAGGATGCGGCCGTTGTAGTCCCCGCGCTGGGCCTGGATGGCTGCGGCGTACCGCGCCAGAGGCCCGGCCTTTTCCGCTGGCACCAGGCCCAGACGCTCAAGGTCCAAGACGAGCCTTGGCGGGGCCTCCACGGAAGCGGTTGGCGCTCCGTCAGGCAGCAGCTCGGAGACTGGGACGTTGTAGAAGTCGGCAAGCTCTGCCAGCCGCTGTACGGTCACAGCACGGTCGCCCCGCTCATAGGATCCAACCACGACAGCCTTCCACCGGCCTCGGGATTTCTCCTCGACACCGTGCAGCGAGAGTCCCTGCTGCTGACGAATGGAACGCAACCGAGTACCCAGTGCGCGCGAGTAGTCGCTGGACATGATTCCTCCTGTACGGACCCAAAACCGGGTTCACCCAATGTTACGGAGCGTGACCACATCGAGTCGCGTCGAACCGATAGCCCAATCGGGCGACACGCTCAGTGAGCTATTTCGGGCTGGTCGGCGCAGACTCCGTCCCGTCGATGACGGAACGTGACTCCAGTCCGAGGCTGGTCCTGACAATAAGTGACCACAGCAGTTCTGACGGGCTCGGGTAAACGCGAGTGGAGGACCCCATTAGTTGATCGTCGACGACCGTCCGGTATGGTCAGACCACGTACTCCTTTAAGTCCGTCCTGTGAGGCGGGGAAGGGGGTGGTGGAGTGTCCGTTGCTCGCACACCTGATGATGCACGTACCGTCCTTGATGGTGACGATATTTCTCGCGCTCTCACGCGCGTCGCACATGAGATTGTTGAACGCACCAAAGGTGCCGATGGTCTCGTCCTGCTGGGAATTCCAACCCGCGGTGTCTACCTCGCTGACCGAATTGCCGAGCGCATCCATCGGATCGAAGGTCGAGAGATCCCGGTCGGGTCGCTCGACATCACGCTCTATCGCGACGATCTCCACCGGGGCCCGGCCCGAGCCCTTCTTCCAACGAAGATCCCGTCCGGGGGTATAGACGACAAGGTCGTTGTTCTTGTCGATGATGTCCTCTACAGCGGACGAACGATCAGGGCAGCCCTCGATGCGTTGAATGACATCGGTCGTCCGCGCATGGTGCAGCTTGCAGTGCTCGTTGATCGCGGTCACCGAGAGCTCCCGATCCGACCCGACTATGTCGGTAAGAACATTCCGACGGCTAAGTCTGAAAAGGTGCTCGTGCACCTCACCGAATTCGACGGTGATGATGGCGTCAGCCTCACCGGTGAACCAGGGGAGGACTCATGAATCGTCACCTCCTGTCAGCCGCGGACTTGAATCACGACGATGCGCTGCTCGTGCTGGACACCGCTGCCGAACTGGCGGCTGTTACCGATCGGGCAGTCAAGAAATTGCCAACTCTTCGTGGCCGCACGGTGGTCAACCTCTTCTATGAGGATTCGACCCGGACTCGAATCTCATTCGAGGCAGCGGCGAAGCGGTTGTCAGCCGATGTCATCAACTTCTCCGCCAAAGGATCTAGCGTGTCTAAAGGGGAGAGCCTGAAGGACACGGCGTTGACCCTTGAGGCGATGGGTGCCGATGCTGTCGTGATCCGTCATCCTGCCTCCGGGGCACCTGATCGCCTTGCTCACTCGGGCTGGATCGGCGGATCCGTTGTCAACGCAGGTGACGGAACCCATGAACACCCCACTCAGGCACTGCTCGATGCGTACACGATGCGTCAGCATCTGGCCGGTGGCACCGGTGATCTGAGTGGACGGCGTGTCACGATCGTTGGCGATGTCCTGCACAGCCGCGTTGCCAGAAGCAATGTCCTGCTGCTTGCCACCCTTGGAGCCCATGTCACGCTGGTGGCGCCCCCCACACTGCTGCCAGTCGGAATTGAGACGTGGCCGTGTGACTACTCATTCGA
This sequence comes from uncultured bacterium, assembly GCA_963978055.1. Classification (GTDB taxonomy): domain Bacteria; phylum Actinomycetota; class Actinomycetes; order S36-B12; family CAIYMF01; genus Longivirga. Next base: position 222 of record CAXBQZ010000030.1, on the reverse strand, counting down.
CCTCGACGCGAGTCTCACTGACGCCGATGCCATCATGATGCTCCGCGTTCAGCGGGAGCGAATGAATGCTGCCTTCTTTCCAAGTTCCCGTGAATACAGCCGCCGCTATGGTCTGGATGGTCGACGCATGAGTCTGCTGCCAGAACATGCCATCGTGATGCACCCCGGTCCGATGAATCGCGGCATGGAAATCTCCGCGGAGGTGGCTGACTCTTCTCGATC